>NZ_JBDJMM010000031.1:0-78480 GCF_039673865.1 Pseudomonas sp. TWI628
GGCTTCGACCTACCTGATCGACCAGTCCAAGACCCGTCTTGAGCGCCTGGGCTTCTTCAAGGAAGTCAACGTCGAGACCCCGGCGGTGCCAGGCACCGACGACCAGGTCGACGTCAACTACAGCGTCGAAGAGCAAGCCTCCGGCTCGATCACCGCCAGCGTCGGTTTCGCCCAGAGCGCCGGCCTGATCCTCGGTGGTTCGATCAGCCAGAGCAACTTCCTCGGTACCGGTAACAAGGTGTCCATCGGCCTGACCCGTTCGCAATACCAGACCCGTTACAACTTCGGCTTCGTTGACCCCTACTTCACTGCCGACGGCGTGAGCCTGGGCTACAACGCCTTCTACCGCAGCACCGACTACAGCGACCTTGACGTCGACGTGGCCAGCTATGCGGTGGACAGCGTGGGTGCCGGTGTCAGCCTTGGCTACCCGATCAGCGAAACCTCGCGCCTGACCTACGGCCTGAGCGTTCAGCAGGACAAGATCAAGACCGGTAAGTACACCGTTGACGAGATCTTCGACTTCCTCAAGCAGGAAGGCGAAAACTTCACCAACTTCAAGGCCTCGATCGGCTGGTCCGAGTCGACCCTGAACAAAGGTGTGCTGGCGACCCGTGGTCACTCCCAGAGCCTGACGCTTGAGAGCACCATTCCGGGCAGCGACCTGTCGTTCTACAAGCTCGACTACCGCGGCCAGCTGTTCAAGCCGATTACCAATGACTACACCCTGCGCCTGCATACCGAACTGGGCTATGGTGATGGCTACGGCAGCACTTCGGGCCTGCCGTTCTATGAAAACTACTACGCGGGTGGCTTCAACTCCGTGCGTGGTTTCAAAGACAGCACCCTGGGTCCGCGCAGTACGCCTAGTACCGGCAAGAACCCTGGCACCATCGCCGACCCGGATCAGGATCCGCTGCCGTTCGGTGGTAACGTGCTGGTGCAAGGTGGTGTCGAATTGCTGTTCCCGCTGCCGTTCGTCAAGGACCAGCGCTCCCTGCGCACCTCCGTGTTCTGGGACGTGGGTAACGTGTTCGATACCAATTGCGGCAGCAAGCCGGATTGCGAAAAGGTCGGTTTCTCGGGCATGGCCAGTTCGGTCGGTCTGGGTGTGACCTGGATTACTGCTCTGGGCCCGTTGAGCTTCAGCCTGGCGATGCCGGTGAAGAAGCCGAGCGATGCCGATACCCAGGTGTTCCAATTCTCTCTGGGCCAGACCTTCTAAGGTCGGCCCTTGCTTAACGACAACGGTTTTTCCAGGAGTGCATCGTGCGTAAATTGGCTCAACTGGCCGTAGTGGCCGCGGCGCTGGTCGCCACCCCGGCTTTCGCCGAAATGAAGGTCGCCGTGCTGAACTATCAGATGGCCCTGCTCGAATCCGATGCCGCCAAGAAGTACGCGGTCGATGCCGAGAAGAAGTTCGGCCCGCAACTGACCAAGCTGAAAAGCCTGGAAAGCAGCGCCAAGGGCATCCAGGACCGTCTGATCAAAGGCGGCGACAAGATGCAGCAGCAGGAGCGTGAGCGCCTGGAGCTCGAATTCAAGCAGAAAGCCCGTGACTTCCAGTTCCAGTCCAAGGAGCTGAACGAGGCCAAGGCCGTTGCTGATCGCGACATGCTCAAGCAGCTCAAGCCGAAGCTGGACGGCGCCGTCGAGGAAGTGATCAAGAAGGGCGGTTACGACCTGGTTCTCGAGCGCGGCGCGGTCATCGATGTCAAGCCTCAGTACGACATCACCCGCCAAGTCATCGAGCGCATGAACCAAGCGCGTTGATATGACCGTGACCATGACGCTCGGCCAGCTGGCCGAGGCCCTCGGGGCCACACTCAAAGGCCCTGAGGCGCTGCAGATTACCGGGCTGGCCACCTTGCAGGAGGCCGGCCCCGGTCAATTGAGCTTCCTCGCCAACCCGCAGTACCGCAAATACCTGGACAACTGCCAGGCCGCTGCGGTGCTGCTCAAGGCTGCGGACGCCGAAGGCTTTGCCGGCAATGCCCTGATCGTGGCTGACCCGTACCTGGCTTATGCGCGCATTTCCCACCTGTTCGACCCCAAACCCAAGGCTGTGGCGGGTATTCATCCCAGCGCCGTGGTGGCGGAGGATGCCCAGGTGGATGCCAGTGCCAGTGTCGGGCCGTTCGCGGTCATCGAAAGCGGTGCGCGTATCGGCGCCAACGTCAGCATCGGCGCACATTGCTTCGTCGGTGCCCGTTGCGTGGTCGGTGAAGGCGGCTGGCTGGCACCGCGGGTCACGCTGTATCACGACGTGACCATCGGCAAGCGTGTGGTCATTCAGTCGGGTGCCGTGATCGGCGGCGAGGGCTTCGGCTTCGCCAACGAGAAAGGCATCTGGCGCAAGATCGCCCAGATTGGCGGCGTCACCATTGGCGATGACGTGGAAATCGGCGTCAACACTGCCGTTGACCGTGGCGCGCTGTCCGACACCCGGATTGGTGATGGGGTCAAGCTCGACAACCAGATCCAGATCGCCCACAACGTGCAGGTCGGTGATCACACGGCCATGGCTGCCTGTGTCGGGATCTCCGGCAGTACGCGCATCGGCAAGCATTGCATGCTGGCGGGTGGCGTGGGCCTGGTGGGGCATATCGATATCTGCGATAACGTATTCGTCTCCGGGATGACCATGGTCACCCGTTCGATCACCGAACCAGGGTCCTATTCATCCGGCACGGCCATGCAGCCCCTGGCTGACTGGCGCAAGAGCGCGGCGCGAATTCGCCAGCTCGATGACATGGCCAAGCGGCTCCAGCAGCTGGAAAAACGTGTCGATACCGTGACCTCAGGTGGCCAGCCGACATCAGAAGGCTGATACCATTTCCTGAGCAAGAGTGAACAGTCGCTAGCTGGCTCCTCTTTGGACTGCAAAAGGAGCGTGTGGTCAGCACCTGCGCTCCCTATTCTTATTACAGGCTTCCCCCCGAAATGATGGACATCAACGAGATTCGCGAATACCTGCCTCACCGCTACCCGTTCCTGCTGGTAGATCGCGTGACGGATCTGGACTTCGAGGCCCAGAGCATTCGTGCCTACAAGAATGTCAGCATCAACGAGCCGTTCTTCAATGGCCATTTCCCGGCACACCCGATCATGCCGGGCGTCCTGATCATCGAAGCCATGGCCCAGGCGGCCGGCATCCTTGGTTTCAAGATGCTCGATGCCAAGCCGGCCGATGGCACCCTGTACTACTTCGTCGGTTCCGACAAATTGCGCTTCCGTCAGCCGGTACTGCCGGGCGACCAGCTGGTGCTGGAAGCCAAGTTCCTCAGCCGCAAGAGCATGATCTGGAAGTTCGAGTGCCGCGCCCTGGTCGACGGCAAGCCGGTGTGCTCGGCTGAGATCACCTGTGCGGAACGCTCCCTATGAGTTCGATTGATCCGCGGGCGATCATCGATCCGTCGGCCAAGCTGGCCGATGGCGTCGAGGTTGGCCCGTGGTCGATCGTCGGCCCCGACGTCGAAATCGGCGAGGGCACCGTCGTTGGCCCCCATGTAGTGCTCAAGGGGCCTACCCGGATTGGCAAGCACAACCGTATCTACCAGTTTTCCTCGATTGGTGAAGACACCCCTGATCTCAAATACAAGGGTGAACCGACGCGCCTGGTGATCGGTGATCACAACGTGATCCGCGAAGGTGTGACCATTCACCGTGGTACGGTCCAGGACCGTGCGGAAACCACCTTGGGTGATCACAACCTGATCATGGCCTATGCCCACATCGGCCACGACAGTGTCATCGGCAACCACTGCATCCTGGTCAACAACACCGCGTTGGCCGGGCATGTGCACGTGGGTGACTGGGCGATCCTGTCCGGTTTCACCCTGGTGCATCAGTATTGCCACATCGGCGCCCATGCGTTTTCCGGCATGGGCACGGCGATCGGCAAGGACGTGCCGGCCTTCGTCACGGTATTCGGCAGCCCTGCCGAGGCCCGCAGCATGAACTTCGAAGGCATGCGCCGCCGTGGTTTCAGCGATGAGGTCATCCATGCCCTGCGCCGTTCCTACAAGATCGTCTATCGCCAGGGGCTGACCGTGGAAGAGGCGATCAAGGAGCTGGACGAGCTGGCCGCCAAGCACGAGCAGGTCGAGCTGTTCCGCCAGTCGATCGTGAACTCCGCCCGCGGCATCACCCGCTGACATGGCGCAGCTTTGCGTAGCCCTGGTCGCGGGTGAGGCCAGCGGCGATATTCTCGGTTCCGGTCTGATGCGCGCCCTCAAGGCGCGCCATCCCGATGTTCGCTTTATTGGTGTGGGTGGCCCGTTGATGGAGGCCGAAGGCCTTCAGTCATACTTCCCCATGGAGCGCCTCGCAGTCATGGGCCTGGTCGAAGTGCTGGGTCGCCTGCGTGAGCTGCTCAAGCGGCGCAAGCTGCTGATCCAGACCCTGATCGACGAAAAGCCCGATGTGTTCATCGGCATCGATGCCCCCGATTTCACCCTCAATATCGAACTGAAACTGCGTCAGGCCGGGATCAAGACTGTGCATTACGTCAGCCCGTCGGTCTGGGCGTGGCGGCAGAAACGTGTGCTGAAGATCCGCGAAGGTTGCGACCTGATGCTCACGCTGCTGCCCTTCGAAGCACGTTTTTACGAAGAGCAGGGTGTGCCGGTGCGATTTGTCGGCCACCCGTTAGCCGATACCATTGCGTTGACGGCGGACCGTCAGGCTGCGCGAAACGAACTGGGCCTGACTGATGGGCCGGTGGTGGCGTTGATGCCGGGTAGCCGTGGTGGTGAGGTCGGGCGCCTGGGGGCACTGTTCCTCGACGCCGCCCAGCGCCTGCGCGAGCTGGTGCCTGGTGTGCGTTTCGTGTTGCCGTGTGCCAACGCAGCGCGGCGTGCCCAGGTCGAGCAGATGCTCGAAGGCCGCGATCTGCCGTTGACCCTCCTTGATGGCCAGTCGCACCAGGCCCTGGCCGCCTGCGACGCGGTGCTGATCGCTTCGGGTACCGCCACGCTGGAGGCGCTGCTGTACAAGCGCCCGATGGTCGTGGCCTATCGCCTGGCACCGTTGACCTACTGGATTCTCAAACGCCTGGTGAAAAGCCCCTACGTGTCGCTGCCCAACCTGCTGGCCCAGCGTGAGCTGGTGCCTGAGTTGCTGCAGGATGCCGCGACCAGCGAAGCGCTGGCACAGACCCTGGCGCCGCTGGTCACCGACGGTGCCCGGCAGACCGAACGCTTCGACGAGATTCACCGCACCCTGCGCCGCGACGCCTCCAACCAGGCGGCCGACGCGGTGCTCGCCCTGCTCAAGGATCGCTGACATGCAGATTGGACTGGACTTCAACCTGGTCGAAGACCTGGTCGCCGGCGTCGACGAAGTCGGCCGCGGCCCGCTGTGCGGTGCAGTGGTCACGGCGGCGGTGATCCTCGACCCGGCTCGGCCGATTCTCGGCCTGAACGATTCGAAGAAACTCACCGAAGCCAAGCGCGAGGCGCTGTTCGACGAGATCTGCGAAAAAGCCCTGAGCTTCTGCATCGCCCGCGCCGAAGTCGAGGAAATCGACCGGCTGAACATCCTGCAGGCGACCATGCTGGCCATGCAGCGAGCGGTGGAAGGGCTGCACGTGACGCCGAAGCTGGCACTGATCGACGGTAACCGTTGCCCGAAGCTGGCAGTGCCGGCTGCGCCGGTGGTCAAGGGCGATAGCCAGGTACCGGCAATCGCTGCCGCCTCGATCCTGGCCAAGGTGACCCGTGATCGGGAGATGAGCGCGTTCGAGCTGATCTATCCGGGTTACGGGATGGGTGGGCATAAAGGCTATCCGACGCCTGTGCACCTCGAAGCCCTCGCGCGCCTCGGTCCCACGCCCATTCATCGGCGCTCGTTCGGCCCGGTGCGGGCCGCCTGGGAAGCCCGCGAAGGCATCACCAACGCGTTGATCTGATGAACTGGGGCCGCTATGCGGCCCCAAATGTTTTAAGCAATTACGCTACAATCCCGCCCTTGTCGTTCAGCACTGCTACAGGACTTTCCATGTCGGTTCCCTTCGTTCACCTGCGCGTCCACTCCGAATTCTCGTTGGTCGACGGCCTGGTGCGGATCAAGCCGCTGGCCAAGGCGCTGGCGGGGATGAACATGCCGGCGGTGGCGATCACCGACCAGAGCAACATGTGCTCGCTGGTCAAGTTCTACAAGACCGCCATGGGCGCCGGGATCAAGCCGATCTGCGGTGCCGACCTGTGGCTGGCCGGCGCCGACCCGGATGCACCGCTGTCGCGCATCTGTTTCCTGGCCATGGACCCCAAGGGCTATCGCAACCTCACCGAGTTGATCTCCCGTGGCTGGACCGACGGCCAGCGCAACGGCCTGGTGATCCTCCAGCGTGAGTGGATCGCCCCCGCCAGCGAAGGGCTGATCGCCCTGTCCGCCGGCAAGGAAGGCGATATCGGCATGGCCCTGATGAATGGTCGCCAGGATGAAGCCGAAGCCCTGCTGCGCGACTGGATGGGCATGTTCCCGGAGCGCTTCTACGTCGAAGTGCAGCGCACCAACCGCGCCGGCGACGAAGAATACGTTCACGCCGCCGTGGCCCTGGCCGACCAGCTCGGCGCGCCACTGGTCGCCACCAACGACGTGCGCTTCATCAAGCAGTCCGACTTCGACGCCCACGAAACCCGCGTTTGCATCGGCGAGGGCTGGACCCTCGACGATCCGCGACGCCCGCGTGGCTACAGCGACCAGCAGTACCTGAAGTCGGCCGAGGAAATGGCCGAGCTGTTCAGCGACCTGCCCGATGCCATTGCCAACACCGTCGAGATTGCCAAGCGCTGCAACATCCAGGTGCAGCTGGGCAAATACTTCCTGCCTGATTTCCCGACGCCCAACGGCATGGGCATCGATGACTACCTGCGCCACGTCTCCCACGAAGGCCTGGAGGAGCGCCTGGCGGTGCTCTGGCCGAAAGAGACCACCCCGAATTACGAAGAGAAGCGCCAGGTCTACCTGGACCGCCTGAAGTTCGAACTGGACATCATCATCCAGATGGGCTTCCCCGGTTACTTCCTGATCGTTATGGACTTCATCAAGTGGGCCAAGAACAACGACGTGCCGGTTGGCCCGGGGCGGGGTTCGGGTGCGGGCTCGCTGGTGGCCTACGTGCTGAAGATCACCGACCTCGACCCGCTGGCCTACGACCTGCTGTTCGAGCGCTTCCTCAACCCTGAACGTGTTTCCATGCCCGACTTCGACGTCGACTTCTGCATGGACGGCCGGGACCGGGTGATCGACTACGTGGCCGAAGCCTACGGCCGCAACGCGGTGAGCCAGATCATCACCTTCGGCACCATGGCCGCCAAGGCGGTGGTGCGCGACGTGGCGCGGGTGCAGGGCAAGTCCTATGGCCTTGCCGACCGCCTGTCGAAGATGATCCCGTTCGAAGTGGGCATGACCCTTGAGAAGGCCTACGAGCAGGAAGAGATCCTGCGTGACTTCCTCAAGGGCGACGAGGATGCCCGTGAGATCTGGGATATGGCACTCAAGCTCGAGGGTGTCACCCGTGGTACCGGCAAGCACGCCGGTGGCGTGGTCATCGCCCCGACCAAGCTCACCGACTTCTCGCCGATTGCCTGCGACGAAGAGGGCGGCGGCCTGGTGACCCAGTTCGACAAGGATGACGTCGAGGCTGCCGGCCTGGTGAAGTTCGACTTCCTCGGCCTGCGTACCCTGACCATCATCAAGTGGGCGATGGAGATCATCAACCGCGAGCAGGCCAAGAAGGACCTGCCCGCCCTCAATATCGACTTCATCCCGCTGGACGACCGCAAGACCTACGAGCTGCTGCAGAAGGCCGAGACCACAGCGGTGTTCCAGCTCGAATCGCGGGGCATGAAGGAGCTGATCAAGAAGCTCAAGCCCGACTGCCTGGAAGACCTCATCGCACTGGTCGCACTGTTCCGCCCGGGCCCGCTGCAGTCGGGCATGGTGGACGACTTCATCAACCGCAAGCACGGTCGTGCCGAGCTGGCCTACCCGCACGCGGACTACCAGTACGAAGGCCTGAAACCGGTGCTGGCACCGACCTACGGCATCATCCTGTACCAGGAACAGGTGATGCAGATCGCCCAGGTGATGGCGGGCTATACCCTCGGCGGCGCCGACATGCTGCGCCGGGCGATGGGTAAGAAAAAGCCTGAGGAAATGGCCAAGCAGCGCGGTGGTTTCATCGAAGGTTGTGTGGCCAACAATATCGATGCGGACTTGGCCGGTAACATCTTCGACCTGGTAGAAAAGTTCGCCGGCTACGGCTTCAACAAATCCCACTCCGCCGCCTATGGCCTGGTGTCGTACCAGACTGCCTGGCTGAAGACCCATCACCCGGGGCCGTTCATGGCCGCAGTACTGTCGGCGGACATGCATAACACCGACAAGGTGGTGGTACTGGTCGAGGAAGTGCGCAGCATGAAGCTGCGCCTCGATGCGCCGGACGTGAACTTCTCCGACTTCAAGTTCACCGTCAACAACGACGGCCGCATCGTCTACGGCCTGGGTGCGATCAAGGGCGTCGGCGAAGGCCCGGTGGAAGCCATTGTCGAGGCGCGTGCCCAGGGTGGCCCGTTCAAGGACTTGTTCGACTTCTGTGAGCGCATCGACCTCAAACGGGTCAACAAGCGTACCCTCGATGCGTTGATCCGCAGCGGTGCGCTGGATCGCCTGGGCCCGCATTTCCATGATGAGATCAAGGCCTATCAGGCCAATATCGACCTCAACCGTGCGACCTTGCTGTCTGCCTTGGGCGAAGCCATCAAGGCCGCCGAGCAGGCGGCCCATACCGCTGACAGTGGCCACGTCGACCTGTTCGGCGGCATGTTCGACGAGGCAGATGTCGACGTCTACGCCAACCACCGCAAGGTGCGCGAACTGACCCTCAAGGAGCGCCTGAAAGGCGAGAAGGACACCCTGGGGCTGTATCTCACCGGCCATCCGATCGATGAATACGAGACCGAGATCCGCCGTTTTGCCCGCCAGCGCATCATCGACCTCAAGCCGTCGCGCGAGACCCAGACCATTGCCGGGATGATCATTGCCTTGCGGGTAATGAAGAACAAGAAGGGCGACAAGATGGGCTTCGTCACCCTGGATGACCGTTCCGGGCGCA
The DNA here is from genome assembly GCF_039673865.1 of Pseudomonas sp. TWI628. Classification (NCBI taxonomy): domain Bacteria; kingdom Pseudomonadati; phylum Pseudomonadota; class Gammaproteobacteria; order Pseudomonadales; family Pseudomonadaceae; genus Pseudomonas; species Pseudomonas sp. TWI628. The sequence continues at coordinate 9,122 of NZ_JBDJMM010000031.1, forward strand.
TCGAGGCCTCGCTGTTTGCCGATGCCTACATCGCGGCACAGTCCTTGCTGCAGAACGATGCCATGGTGGTGGTCGAAGGCGAGGTCAGCAACGACGACTTCTCTGGCGGCCTGCGCCTGCGGGTGAAGCAGGTGATGACCATGGAGGACGCGCGCACCAAGCTGGCCGAGAGCCTGCGCCTGAAGGTGGCACACGAGGCCCTCAAGGGCGATCGCCTGAAGTGGCTGGGCGAACTGATCACCCGCCATCGCGGGGCTTGCCCGATCACGCTGGAGTACACCGGCAGCGATGCCAAGGCCATGTTGCAGTTCGGCGAGCAGTGGAAGATCGACCCGGCCGATGGCTTGATTCAGGCGCTGCGTGACCAGTTCGGGCGTGAGAACGTCTTCCTGCAATATCGTTGAATCGACGAAATTTAATCTCGACCTATATGCGCCTGATCCCTTAAGGTAGGGCGCCAAACGGATCAACCGGCCGGCCGCCTGGCCGTAGACCCAAGACGGATGACTATGAACCCGAATTTTCTCGATTTCGAACAGCCGATTGCCGACCTGCAAGCCAAGATCGAAGGCCTGCGCCTGGTAGGTAACGACAACTCGCTGAACATCAGCGATGAAATTGCCCGTCTGCAAGACAAGAGCAACACCCTGACCGAAAGCATCTTCGGCAACCTGACCAGCTGGCAGATCGCCCGCCTGGCCCGTCATCCACGTCGTCCATACACCCTGGACTACCTGGATCACATCTTCACCGAGTTCGAAGAACTGCACGGTGACCGCCACTTCTCCGACGACGCCGCCATCGTTGGTGGTACTGCGCGCCTGGACGGCAAGCCGGTCATGGTCATCGGCCACCAGAAGGGCCGCGAAGTGCGCGAGAAGGTGCGCCGCAACTTCGGCATGCCGCGCCCTGAAGGCTACCGCAAGGCCTGCCGCCTGATGGAAATGGCCGAGCGCTTCAAGATGCCGATCCTGACCTTCATCGACACCCCGGGCGCCTACCCGGGCATCGACGCCGAAGAGCGCAACCAGAGCGAGGCCATTGCCTGGAACCTGCGCGTCATGGCCCGCCTGAAGACCCCGATCATCGCCACCGTGATCGGTGAGGGTGGTTCCGGCGGTGCACTGGCCATCGGCGTGTGCGACCAGCTGAACATGCTGCAGTACTCCACCTACTCGGTGATCTCGCCGGAAGGCTGCGCCTCGATCCTGTGGAAGACTGCCGACAAGGCTGCCGACGCTGCTGAAGCCATGGGCATCACCGCCGAGCGCCTGAAGAGCCTGAACATCGTCGACAAGGTCATCCCGGAGCCGCTGGGCGGCGCCCACCGTGACCCGGCCAAGATGTCCGAAAGCATCCGCGCCGACCTGGTGCAGCAGCTGGACATGCTCGCCAAGCTCGACAACGACGCGCTGCTGGCCCGTCGTTACGACCGCCTGATGAGCTACGGCCTCTGATAGAGCGCCGGGGCCGCAGAGCGGCCCCGGCAATCTCAAGCCGAGTGAGGCCCCAATGATCAACCTCACTCCCTGGCTGAAAGCCCCCGCCTGGTACATCGCCTTCTCTGGCGGCCTCGATTCCACCGTCCTCCTGCACTTGCTGGCCAGCCACGCCCGCAATCAGCAGATACCCCCGCTGCGCGCCCTGCATGTCCACCACGGCCTGCAAGACGCCGCCGCCGCCTGGCCCGCTCACTGCCAAGCCATCTGCGACAAGCTCGGCATCGAACTTCAGGTCATCCACGTCCAGGTCGCCCCCGGTGCCAGCCTCGAACAGGCCGCCCGCGACGCCCGCTATGCCGCCTTGGCCAAAGTCCTCGGGCCCGGCGACATCCTGTTCACCGCCCAGCACCGGGACGACCAGGCTGAAACCTTGCTCTTCCGCCTGCTGCGCGGTGCTGGCCTGCGTGGCCTGGCGGCGATGCCCGGACAGCGCCCGCTAGGGCAGGGCCGCCTGGCCCGGCCATTGCTGAGCACCTCGCGCCAGCAGTTGCATGACTATGCCCAGGCCAATGAGCTGGTGTGGATCGAAGACCCGACGAATGTTGATACCGCCTTCGACCGCAACTATCTGCGCGCAGCGGTGTTCCCGCATTTGCACCAGCGTTGGCCGCAGGCCAGCCAGAACTTCGCCCGTTGTGCAGAGCATCTGAGTGAGGCGCTGGGGCTGCTCGATGAACTGGCGCAAGGCGATCTGGCCAAGGCCGGGGAGGGCGCCGCGCCAGCCTGGGCGGCCTTGCAGTCGCTCGAACTGGCGGCGCTCACCCGCTTGTCTCCCGCACGGCAGCGCAATGCCCTGCAGCACTGGCTGAGCCAGCGAACCCGCTTGCCCGATACCCGTCATTGGGCCGGCTGGGCGGACCTGCGCGATGCTGCGGCAGATGCACAGCCGGCCTGGCAGCTAGCCGACGGTCGGTTGCTGCGCAGTCATGGCCGTATCTGGTGGTTGAGTGGTGACTGGCTGCAGCAACCCACGGGCGAGTACGCCTGGGCCGACCCTGGGGCGGTCCTGGAATTGCCGGGCAATGGCAGTGTGCGACTTGATGTCGCCGCGCCGCTGGGCGAACTGCATGTCGCCTACCGCCAGGGCGGCGAGGTGCTGGACATCCCCGGCCGTGGCCGGCGCGACCTCAAACGCCTGCTCAACGAGCTGCAGGTCCCGCACTTTGTGCGTCCGCGCCTGCCGTTGCTGTATTGCGGCGAGCGCCTGCTGGCGGTGGCCAATCTGCCTTCGCTGGCGCAGGCAGATTGCCAGCTTCACTGGCAGCCGCCGACGAACGCGCAAGGTTTGAGCTGAAGGGTACATTCCGGTAGACTACCCTCCCTTCTTGATACAACTTCTGTGGCTTCCCCGGAAACACAGCAGTTGCCGATTACCAAGCAGTTTTTTGCTGGGCTGATTCTGGAAATGACGAGCGAGCTCCATGCCGGGGATACCCCTGGTCTGTACAGACGCGGCAGTTTTTCGAGATGCACTGTGATTGACGCAGGTGATCGGGGGCTTCGGCCTTCCTTCGCTTTCTCCGGCGGCGCTGGCCGCCTTAACGCAGACTTCTAGGGTTTTTCATGACGCGCTACATATTCGTCACGGGCGGTGTTGTTTCTTCATTGGGGAAAGGCATTGCCTCGGCTTCCCTGGCGGCCATCCTGGAAGCGCGGGGCCTGAAGGTCACCATGCTCAAGCTGGATCCGTACATCAACGTCGATCCGGGCACCATGAGCCCGTTCCAGCATGGTGAAGTGTTCGTCACCCACGATGGCGCCGAGACCGACCTCGACCTGGGCCACTACGAGCGGTTCATCCGCACGACCATGACCCAGAACAACAACTTCACCACCGGCCGTATCTACGAGCACGTGCTGCGTAAAGAGCGTCGTGGTGACTACCTGGGCGCGACCATCCAGGTCATCCCGCACATCACCGACGAGATCAAGCGTCGCATCATCAAGGGCGCTGGCGATGCCGACGTGGCCCTGGTGGAAATCGGCGGTACCGTGGGTGACATCGAGTCGCAGCCGTTCCTCGAGGCGATCCGCCAGCTGCGCGTCGAAGTGGGCTCCAAGCGCGCCATGCTGATGCACCTGACCCTGGTCCCGTACATCGCCACCGCTGGCGAGACCAAGACCAAGCCGACCCAGCACTCGGTCAAGGAACTGCGCTCCATCGGCCTGCAGCCTGACGTGCTGATCTGCCGTTCCGACCACCCGGTCGACGCCTCGTCGCGTCGCAAGATCGCGCTGTTCACCAACGTCGAAGAGCGTGCGGTGATTTCGCTGGAAGACGTCGACACCATCTACAAGATCCCAGGTGTGCTGCACGCCCAGGGCCTGGACGACTTCGTCGTCGAGCGCTTCGGCCTGCAGTGCAACAGCGCCGACCTGTCCGAGTGGGACAAGGTGGTCGATGCCAAGCTCAACCCTGAGCACGAAGTCACCATCGCCATGGTCGGCAAGTACATGGAGCTGCTGGACGCGTACAAGTCGCTGATCGAAGCGATGAGCCACGCCGGTATCACCAACCGCACCAAGGTCAACCTGCGTTACATCGATTCCGAAGACATCGAGAACCAGGGCACCAGCCTGCTCGAAGGCGCCGACGCGATCCTGGTGCCGGGCGGTTTCGGCCTGCGTGGCGTGGAAGGCAAGATCACCGCGGTGCAGTATGCCCGTGAGAACAAGGTCCCGTACCTGGGTATCTGCCTGGGCATGCAAGTGGCGGTGATCGAGTTCGCCCGTAACGTGATGGGCTGGAAAGACGCCAACTCCACCGAGTTCGACCGCAACAGCGGCCACCCGGTGGTCGGCCTGATCACCGAGTGGGCCGATGCCACCGGTGCCGTCGAGACCCGTACCGAAGCCTCCGACCTGGGCGGCACCATGCGCCTGGGCGCACAGGACTGCCAGCTGGCTGCCGGTTCCAAGGTGCACGACTGCTACGGCAAGGACATCATCACCGAGCGTCACCGTCACCGCTACGAGGTCAACAACAACCTGCTGCCTCAGCTGGTCGAGGGTGGCCTGGTGGTTTCCGGTCGTTCCGAAGACGGCGCGCTGGTCGAAGTGGTCGAGGCCAAGGACCACCCATGGTTCGTTGCCTGCCAGTTCCACCCGGAGTTCACCTCCACCCCGCGTGACGGTCACCCGCTGTTCAGCGGCTTCGTCAAGGCGGCCCTGGCCCAGAAGAACAAGGCCTGATTTTTTCAGGTCTTTGATGAGTTTTCCGACGGTTAAAGCCGCGCAAGGCTCATTTCTCGGGTAAAGTACGCCCCGATCTACCCCTGACCGTTCGGTCAGGGGTTGCTTCTGCCAGGCCTGCCTGCTGCGTCCCCGCCTGGTGCAAGGCAAGAATTCCCTAAAGTTGCGTTGTTTTCGTCAATTCTGGAGTGCTTACAACAATGGCAAAAATCGTCGACATCAAAGGTCGTGAAGTTCTCGATTCGCGTGGCAACCCCACCGTGGAAGCCGATGTACTGCTCGACAACGGCATCATCGGCAGCGCTTGCGCGCCGTCCGGTGCTTCCACCGGCTCGCGCGAAGCGCTGGAGCTGCGTGATGGCGACAAGAGCCGTTACCTGGGCAAGGGCGTGCTGAAGGCCGTCGCCAACATCAACGGCCCGATCCGTGACCTGCTGCTGGGCAAGGATCCTTCCGACCAGAAGGCCCTGGACCGCGCCATGATCGAACTGGACGGTACCGAGAACAAGGCCAAGCTGGGCGCCAACGCCATCCTGGCCGTGTCCCTGGCTGCTGCCAAGGCCGCTGCACAGGACCAGGACCTGCCGCTGTACGCGCACATTGCCAACCTGAACGGCACCCCGGGCCAGTACTCGATGCCGGTGCCGATGATGAACATCATCAACGGCGGCGAGCACGCCGACAACAACGTCGACATCCAGGAGTTCATGGTGCAGCCGGTTGGCGCCAAGACCTTCTCCGACGGCCTGCGCATGGGCACCGAAATCTTCCACCACCTCAAAGCTGTGCTGAAGGCCCGTGGCCTGAACACCGCTGTGGGTGACGAAGGTGGTTTCGCCCCGAACCTGGCTTCCAACGAAGACGCGCTGGGTGCCATCGCCGAAGCGGTCGAGAAAGCCGGCTACAAGCTGGGCACCGATGTGACCCTGGCCCTGGACTGCGCGGCTTCCGAATTCTACGAAGACGGCAAGTACAACCTGTCCGGTGAAGGCAAGTCGTTCGACGCCGAAGGTTTTGCCGACTACCTGAAAGGCCTGACCGAGCGCTTCCCGATCATCTCGATCGAAGACGGCCTGGACGAGTCCGACTGGGCTGGCTGGAAGATCCTCACCGACAAGATCGGTGAAAAGGTGCAGCTGGTCGGTGACGACCTGTTCGTGACCAACACCAAGATCCTCAAGGAAGGCATCGAGAAGGGCATCGGTAACTCGATCCTGATCAAGTTCAACCAGATCGGCTCGCTGACCGAAACCCTGGAGGCCATCCAGATGGCCAAGGCTGCCGGCTACACCGCGGTGATCTCGCACCGTTCCGGTGAAACCGAAGACTCGACCATTGCCGACCTGGCCGTGGGTACCGCTGCTGGCCAGATCAAGACGGGCTCGCTGTGCCGCTCCGACCGCGTCTCGAAGTACAACCAGCTGCTGCGCATCGAAGAGCAACTGGGCGCTAAAGCGGTTTACCGTGGTCGTTCCGAGTTTCGCGGCTAAGCAAGAGATGGTAAAAAGACAGCAGCCGAGGCTGTCGGAAGTTTCATACTGAAATTTCTGACGCTTCATGCGGGTTTCTGTCGACGAAGCCTGGCCTCGGCCAGGCTTCGTGCTATATGACGCCCGTGTGCGGCGGTCTTTAACCTGGATACCTTGATGCGCAGTCCCTATTGGTTGTTCCTTGTCCTGCTCCTGCTGCTCGGTGGCCTGCAGTACCGCCTTTGGGTGGGTAACGGCAGCCTGGCGCAAGTGGCCGAGCTCAAGCAGCAGATCGACGAACAGCACGCCGAGAACGAACGGCTGCTGGAGCGTAACCGTGTGCTCGATGCCGAGGTGCTGGAGTTGAAGAAAGGTATGGAGACCGTCGAAGAACGGGCTCGTCATGAACTGGGAATGGTCAAAGAGGGCGAAACCCTCTTCCAGCTGCCGCAAAAATGATCGAACCACTACCGGCCTTCTGGGCCGTGATTCCTGCTGCGGGCGTCGGTGCCCGCATGGCTGCCGACCGCCCCAAGCAATACCTGGAGCTGGCCGGGCAGACCATTCTCGAGCACAGCCTCGACTGTTTTCTTGGCCACCCCTCGCTCAAAGGCGTGGTGGTCAGCATTGCCGAACACGACCCATACTGGCCTGGCCTGCGTTGCGCCAGCGACCCGCGCATCCAGCGCGCAGCCGGGGGGGACGAACGCGCCGATTCGGTGCTCAATGCCTTGTTGTTGTTGCATGCCCAAGGGGCGTCGGACGACGACTGGGTGCTGGTGCACGATGCGGCGCGGCCGAACCTGGCGCGCAGCGACCTCGACAAGCTGCTGTCGGAACTGGCCGACGACCCGGTAGGCGGGCTGCTGGCGGTGCCGGCGCGCGATACCCTCAAGCGCGCCGATGGCAATGGGCGGGTAGCCGCGACGGTGGATCGCAGCACCATCTGGCAGGCCTATACGCCGCAGATGTTCCGCCTGGGTGCGCTGCATCGGGCCTTGGCCGAGAGCCTGGTTTCCGATGTGGTGGTGACCGATGAAGCGTCGGCCATCGAATGGTCGGGGCAGGCGCCGCGGCTGGTCGAAGGGCGCAGCGACAACATCAAGGTCACCCGGCCGGAAGACCTCGAATGGTTGCGCCAGCGCTGGGCTGGACGGCGCTGAAATGGCCGGGGACGCTGTGCGGTCCCAGCGTCATGTCAGGTCACCCGATACTCCGGCAATCCCGCCAGCCCTTCCTTCAGATAATCCACCAGTCGCCTGACCTTCGGCGACAGATGCCGCTGCTGCGGATACAGCGCCCACACCGCCGTATTCGGCGGCTGATGCCCCTCCAGCAGTGATACCAGCGCCCCACTGTTCAGATGCTCGAGCACGTAATAGTCCGGCAACTGGCATAACCCCATCCCCAGCAGCGCCGCATCCAGTACCGCCTGGCCACTGTTGCAACGCCAGTTGCCCTGTACCCGTTGGCTGATCTCGCGGCCATCCTGCTGCAAGGCCCAGAGGTCGGAGCTGCCGATCAGGCAATTGTGCCGGGCCAGTTCCGACAGGCTGTGCGGCCGCCCGTACCGCTCCAGGTACGCCGGCGACGCGCACAGGTACATGCGCCGCGGCGCAAGGCGCGTGGCTACCAGCCGTGAGTCTGCCAAGCGGCCCAGGCGGATCGCCAGGTCCATGCCTTCGTGCAGCAGGTCGAGGGTGCGGTTGCTCAGTTCCACTTCGACCCGCAGTTGCGGATACAGCGCCATGAAACGCGTTACCAGCGGCACGATGAAGCGCTCCCCATAGGCCACCGCGCAGGTCATGCGCAGCAGGCCCTTGGGTTCGCTGGCCAGGTCGCCCATGGCGCGCAGCGCTTCCTCGCGGCCGTCCTGCAGGCGCTGGCAATGCTGCAGAAAGGTTTGCCCGGCTTCACTCAAGGCCACCCGGCGGGTACTGCGGTACAGCAAACGGGTCTGCAGGCGTTCTTCCAGGCGGGCGATCTGCCGGCTGATGTGCGACGACGACACGCCCAGGCGCTCGGCTGCCGCCGTGAACTGGCCAGACTCGGCCACGGCGACGAATTCGTCGATGCCTTCCCAGCGGCTGCTCATCAATTATCCCTGTATGGCAATAATGTTTTGGCTTTGCCTGGATTATTCATCAAAAGCGCCTGGATTACACTGCTGGACTGAACCGATCCTCTGTCTGGAGACCCTGTGATGATCAAGTCCCGTGCTGCCGTTGCCTTCGAGGCCAAGAAACCCCTGGAAATCGTCGAAGTCGACGTAGCCATGCCCAAGGCCGGCGAAGTGCTGCTGCGCGTGGTCGCCAGCGGTGTCTGCCACACCGACGCCTACACCCTGTCCGGCGCCGACCCGGAAGGTATCTTCCCGTCGATCCTCGGCCATGAAGGCGGTGCGATCGTCGAAGCGATTGGCGAGGGCGTGACCTCGGTGGCGGTGGGCGATCACGTGATCCCGCTGTATACCCCCGAATGCGGCAAGTGCAAGTTCTGCCTCTCGGGCAAGACCAACCTGTGCCAGGCCATCCGTGCCACCCAGGGCAAGGGCCTGATGCCGGACGGCACCACCCGCTTCTCGTACAAGGGCCAGCAGCTGTTCCACTACATGGGCACCTCGACCTTCTCCGAGTACACCGTGCTGCCGGAAATTTCCGTGGCCAAGATCCAGAAGGAAGCGCCGCTGGAGAAGGTCTGCCTGCTCGGTTGCGGTGTCACCACCGGTATCGGCGCGGTGCTCAACACCGCCAAGGTCAAGCCAGGTGACACCGTGGCCATCTTCGGCCTCGGCGGCATCGGCCTGTCGGCTGTAATCGGTGCAGTCAAGGCCAAGGCCTCGCGCATCATCGCCATCGACATCAACCCGGCCAAGTTCGAGATCGCCCGTCAGTTGGGCGCTACCGACTGCATCAACCCGAAAGACTACGACCGCCCGATCCAGGAAGTGATCGTCGACCTCACCGACGGTGGCGTGGACTTCTCCTTCGAGTGCATCGGTAACGTGCAACTGATGCGCGCGGCCCTGGAATGCTGCCACAAGGGCTGGGGCGAGTCGGTGATCATCGGTGTGGCCGGTGCTGGCCAGGAAATCGCCACCCGTCCGTTCCAGCTGGTAACCGGCCGTGTCTGGCGCGGTTCGGCATTCGGCGGCGTACGCGGCCGCAGCGAGCTGCCAAGCTACGTGGACATGGCCGAGAAGGGCGAGATCCCGCTGGATACTTTCATCACCCACACCATGGGCCTGGAAGACATCAACAAGGCCTTCGACCTGATGCATGAAGGCAAGAGCATCCGCAGCGTGATCCACTTCTGAGGTCAGCCATGAGCCTGGATAACATCTCCTGCCAGAAGAGCTTCGGCGGCTGGCACAAGCGTTACCGGCATCACTCCAGGGTGCTGGGCTGCGACATGGTGTTCGCCGTCTACCTGCCACCGCAGGCCGAGCAGGGCGAGAAGCTGCCGGTGCTGTACTGGCTCAGCGGCCTCACCTGCACCGACGAAAACTTCATGCAGAAGGCCGGCGCCCAGCGCCTGGCCGCCGAGCTCGGGCTGATCATCGTCGCCCCCGACACCAGCCCGCGTGGCGAGCAGGTGCCAGGCGACCCTGACGGCGCCTGGGACTTCGGCCTCGGCGCTGGGTTCTACCTCAATGCCACCCAGCAGCCTTGGGCGCAGCATTACCGCATGCACGACTATGTGGTGCAGGAGCTGCCAGCACTGATCGAGGCGCACTTCCCGGCCTCTGGCCAGCGCAGCATCAGTGGCCACTCCATGGGGGGCCATGGCGCGCTGGTGTGCGCCTTGCGCAACCCGGGGCGCTATCGCTCGGTGTCGGCGTTCTCGCCTATCAGCAACCCGATGGATTGCCCGTGGGGCGAGAAGGCCTTCAGCCGCTACCTGGGTGAAGACCGTGCGCGCTGGCGAGAGTGGGATGCCAGTGTGCTGCTGGCGGAAACGCCTGCAGGCGAGTGCCCGCCATTGCTGGTGGACCAGGGCGACCGTGATGACTTCCTCGAGAAGCAGCTCAAGCCTGAAGCGCTTGAGCAGGCCGCCCGCAAAGGGGGGCATGCGCTGACCCTGCGCCTGCAGCCTGGCTATGACCACAGCTACTATTTCATCGCCAGCTTCATCGATGAGCACCTGCGCCATCATGCGATGGCGTTGGGGCGGGTGTAACAGCCCGGTCCAAAAGCCGCCCAACCACCTGCAAAGCAGGTAGAATCACGCCCTGACTCAATCAGGGCGTTTTTCTATGCGTATTGGCCACGGCTACGATGTGCACCGTTTCTGCGACGGTGATTTCATTACCCTGGGTGGGGTGCGTATTCCCCACAAATACGGCCTCCTGGCCCATTCCGACGGTGACGTGCTGCTGCACGCCCTGAGCGATGCCTTGCTCGGCGCTGCGGCTCTGGGCGACATCGGCAAGCACTTCCCCGATACCGACCCGCAGTTCAAGGGCGCCGACAGCCGCGTGCTGCTGCGTCATGTGGTCGCTATCGTCAAGGCCAAGGGCTGGCAGGTCGGCAACGTCGACACCACCATCGTTGCCCAGGCACCGAAAATGGCCCCGCATATCGAAACCATGCGCCAACTCATTGCCGAAGACCTGCAGGTCGAACTCGACCAGGTCAATGTCAAGGCCACCACCACCGAGAAGCTCGGCTTCACCGGCCGCGAGGAGGGCATTGCCGTGCATGCGGTCGCCCTGCTGCTGCCAGCATGACCGAACTGGACCTGCTGGGCCCGCGCGCGTCGGGTGAATCGTTGGGGAGCGCAGTGCTCAAGGCCGTGGCCGAAGACTTCCAGGTCGACGAGGTGCTGGACATTCCGCTGTCCGGCCAGGGCGAGCACCTGTGGCTGTGGGTCGAGAAGCGAGACCTCAACACCGAAGAAGCCGCCCGACGCCTGGCCCGTGCCGCCGGCGTACCGGTGCGCGCCATCAGCTATGCCGGCCTCAAGGACCGCCAGGCCCTGACCCGCCAATGGTTCAGCCTGCACCTGCCGGGCAAGGCCGACCCGGACCTGTCGCGTGCCGAAGACGACACCCTGCGTGTGCTCAAGCAAGTGCGTCACCAGCGCAAGTTGCAGCGCGGTGCCCACTCGGCAAACGGCTTCACGCTGCGCCTGACCGCCCTGGCAGCTGAGCGCCAGGTCCTCGACGCACGCCTGGAGCAGCTCAAGCAGCAGGGCGTGCCGAACTACTTCGGCAGCCAGCGTTTCGGCCACGGCGGTGGCAACGTCCACGATGCCCGGGACTGGGCATCGCGCAAGGCCCTGCCGGAGCAGCGCAACGTGCGTTCGCGCCTGCTTTCGGCGGCGCGCAGCTATGTGTTCAACCAGGTGCTGGCGGCGCGTGTCGCCGATGGCAGCTGGCAGCGCGCCCAGGTCGGGGATCTGTTGGCGTTCACCGATAGCCGTAGTTTCTTTCCGGCGGGTGAGCAGGAATGTTCCGACCCTCGGCTAGGGATTCTTGACCTGCATCCCACTGGCCCTATGTGGGGTGAAGGCCCTTCGCCTGCGGCTGGCGCGACCTCCGAGCTGGAGACGGCGATCAGCGAGCGGCACCCGGCACTTTGCCAATGGCTCGCGTATGCGGGCATGAGTCACGAACGGCGCATCCTGCGGCTCCCTATTGGCGGCCTGACGTGGCATTATCCCGAGCCTGATATCCTGCAACTGGAATTCGTCCTTCCGGCCGGATGCTTCGCCACCGTGGTGGTGCGCGAACTCGTCGATCTGGTGCCGGCAGGGCAGACGGACAGCCCATGCGTATTCTGATTTCGAATGATGACGGTGTTACGGCACCTGGCCTCGCCGCGCTCCACGGTGCGCTGGCGGATTATGCCGAGTGTGTGGTGATCGCCCCGGATCAAGACAAGAGCGGCGCCGGCAGTTCGCTGACGCTGGACCGGCCGCTGCACCCGCAGACCCTGGCCAACGGCTTCATCAGCCTCAACGGCACGCCGACCGACTGCGTGCACCTGGGGCTCAATGGGCTGTTGCCGGAGGCGGTGGATCTGGTGGTTTCGGGCATCAACCTGGGGGCCAACCTGGGTGATGACGTGATCTATTCCGGCACGGTGGCCGCCGCGCTGGAGGGCCGCTTCCTGGGCGGCACCTCGCTGGCGTTCTCGCTGTTGTCGCGCCAGCCCGACAACCTGCCGACGGCTGCCCACATCGCCCGGCGCCTGGTCGAAGCGCTGCCGCGCCTGCAGCTGCCGCCGCGCACCGTGCTCAACGTCAATATCCCCAACCTGCCGCTGGAGCACATCCGGGGCATCCAGCTGACCCGCCTCGGTCATCGGGCGCGGGCGGCGGCGCCGACCAAGGTGGTCAACCCACGCGGCAAGGAAGGCTACTGGATCGCCGTGGCCGGGGATGCCGAGGATGGCGGGCCGGGCACCGATTTCCATGCCGTCATGCAAGGCTACGTATCGATTACCCCGTTGCAGCTGGACCGCACGTTCAACGATGCCTTTGAACAGCTCGACGGCTGGCTGGAGGGCCTGCTCTGATGCGTGAACAGGACGATCTGCAGCGCCGTGGCGGTATCGGCATGACCTCGCAGCGCACCCGCGAGCGGCTGATCCAGCGCCTCTACGAGGAAGGCGTGACGAACCCCAAGGTGCTCGACGTGATTCGCCGTACACCGCGCCACCTGTTCGTCGACGAGGCGCTGGCGCACCGGGCATACGAAGACACGGCGCTGCCGATCGGGCACAACCAGACCATCTCCCAACCGTTCATGGTGGCGCACATGAGCGAACTGTTGCTGGAAGCCGGGCCGTTGGACAAGGTGCTGGAGATCGGCACCGGTTCCGGCTACCAGACCGCGATCCTGGCGCAGCTGGTCGAGCGGGTATTCTCGGTGGAGCGGATCAAGGTGCTGCAGGATCGGGCCAAGGAGCGCCTGGTCGAGCTCAACCTGCGCAATGTGGTGTTCCGCTGGGGCGACGGCTGTGATGGCTGGCAGGCGCTGGCGCCCTACAATGGCATCATCGTCACCGCGGTGGCAGCGGAAGTGCCGCAGGCGCTGCTCGATCAGCTGGCACCGGGAGGGCGCATGGTGATTCCGGTAGGCCAGGCGGGTGAGGTGCAGCAGCTGATGCTGATCGTGCGCGAAGAGCACGGTTTCTCCCGTCGCGTACTGGGCGCGGTGCGTTTCGTGCCGCTGCTCAACGGCCCGCTGGCCTGAACCGCCAGGAATATTTGCAGCAGCAACGAATTCTTGCGGCGCGGCCCTGTCTATCTGGCGGGGCCTGGGCCCTGCCAATGCCGCGTGGCTTGGTTATAATTGCAACAATATTGCATTTCTTATCGACTTATCGATTTTCGGCACCATGAGGGGAGCGCGGGTGGGGCACACAGTCATTCGGCAGCGCAAGGATCGGTCGGCTTTCAAGCTTCTGCTGATTGCACTGACCATGGGCACCTTGCTGACAGGTTGCTCCAGCACCAGCACGAGCTCCAGCGGTGCGCGCGTGGTCGATCGAAACACGGCTGCGCCCAAGCGACCGGCAGTGACTTCGGGGCAGTACATCGTCAAGCCTGGCGATACGCTGTTCTCCATCGCCTTCCGCTATGGTTGGGACTACAAGGAGCTGGCTGCGCGTAACGGCATTGCTGCGCCGTACACCATCCGCCCGGGCCAGGCTATCCGTTTCAGCAGCGGCTCCAGCGGTAGCAGCACCGTGGTCTCCAGCCCGTCCTCATCGAGCAGGACAACGGTCATTCGTCGCCCTGCCGGAACACCTATCAGCCCTTCTGAAAACGGCGGAAAGTCGACGCCAACAACCCCCGCCACGCCTGCTCCGGTCGTTACCACGGTGCCCGCCGCAGAGCGTGCGGTGGGGAACTGGACATGGCCGGCCAATGGCGTGCTGATTGGAAAATTTGCTTCAAACGGTAGTTTGAATAAAGGCATTGATATCGCCGGTGATTTGGGACAGCCTGTTTTTGCTGCGTCTGATGGTACGGTGGTCTACGCCGGGAGTGGTTTGAGGGGCTACGGCGAGCTGATCATCATCAAGCACAGCGACACCTACGTCAGTGCCTACGGTCACAACCGCAGGCTGTTGGTTCGGGAGGGGCAGCAGGTCAAGGCAGGGCAGTCGATTGCTGAAATGGGGTCCACGGGCACAGATCGGGTGAAGCTGCATTTCGAGATTCGCCGCCAGGGCAAACCCGTCGATCCGCTCCAGTTCCTGCCACGCCGTTGATCGTTGTACCCCGGCCTGTTCCTTGGATGTAGAGGGGACAGGCTCCTGCGCTGCCAGGGAGACAGGCGCCGCAAGAGTCTGAGTTCGAACTCAGCAAAGGACTATAACAATGGCTCTCAGTAAAGAAGCGCCGGAGTTTGACATCGACGATGACGTCCTCCTCATGGAGACGGGCATCGTTTTGGAAACGGATGTGGTGTCAGACGAACCTGCTGTACCTTCGGTTCGGACCAGGGCGAAGTCGGGCTCTTCGCTCAAGCAACACAAGTACATCGATTACAGTCGGGCGCTCGATGCCACCCAGCTGTATCTCAACGAGATCGGGTTCTCGCCTCTGCTTTCGCCGGAAGAGGAAGTTCACTTTGCGCGCCTGTCGCAAAAGGGTGATCCTGCCGGCCGCAAACGCATGATCGAAAGCAACCTGCGCCTGGTGGTGAAAATCGCCCGTCGTTACGTCAACCGTGGCCTGTCACTGCTCGACCTGATCGAGGAGGGCAACCTGGGGTTGATCCGTGCGGTGGAGAAGTTCGACCCGGAGCGCGGTTTCCGCTTCTCGACCTACGCGACCTGGTGGATCCGCCAGACCATCGAGCGGGCGATCATGAACCAGACCCGCACGATTCGCCTGCCGATTCACGTGGTCAAGGAGCTCAACGTCTACCTGCGTGCCGCGCGGGAACTGACCCAGAAGCTCGATCACGAGCCTTCGCCTGAAGAAATCGCCACCCTGCTGGAGAAACCTGTCGCCGAGGTCAAGCGCATGCTGGGCCTGAACGAGCGCGTGTCTTCGGTGGACGTGTCGCTCGGCCCGGACTCTGACAAGACCCTGCTCGACACCCTGACCGACGACCGCCCGACCGATCCGTGCGAACTGCTGCAGGACGATGACCTGTCGCAGAGCATCGATCAGTGGCTGGGTGAGCTGACCGACAAGCAGCGGGAGGTTGTGGTACGCCGCTTCGGCCTGCGTGGGCATGAGAGCAGCACCCTGGAAGACGTTGGCCTGGAAATCGGCCTGACCCGCGAACGGGTGCGGCAGATCCAGGTGGAGGGGCTCAAGCGCCTGCGCGAGATCCTCGAGAAGAACGGGCTTTCCAGTGAGTCGCTGTTCCAGTAAGCCAGGCTTTACGCTGTCTGAAGCGCCCCGATGACCTCGGGGCGTTTTTGTTTGTGCTTTCTGGGTAAGGCGGTTAGCAATCCGGGGCTGAGCAATGTGTACGGCGCTACCCCTGATGCATGGCGTGTAAGCCTTTGCTTACTCTTTTTGTAAGCCATCTGTGTAACTACCAGTAAATCAACGTCGCTTTCAGATCTGGTTTTTTCCTAACCAACTGAAATATAGATATTTTTTGGCTGTGTGGAAATGTGTCCCCAGTAACATCCCGAGAGATCTCGCAGTTGCCTGCCTCAAGGAACTCGCTAGTATTCGAACTGTGCACACGGACATGCACAGGCTTTCAGGGAGAAAGCCAAGGACGTCGCAAGAAGCGATTTCATCAGGACGATGTTTGGGACAAGCAGGGACTACGGAAAAAATGTGGGCGGGTCAAACCGCCCCTTTTTTTTGCCCGCAGAAAATGAAAAAAGGCCCGTTGCGGGCCTTTTTCGTGTCCGGGCGCTTAGCGCTCCAGGTCGGCGATCTTGCCGGTCTTGCCGTCCCACTCTTCAGCGTCGGGCAGGGGGTCCTTACGCTCGGTGATGTTTGGCCAGACTTCTGCCAGCTCGGCGTTGAGCTCGATGAAGTTTTCCATGCCTGCGGGGACCTCGTCTTCCGAGAAGATCGCCTGGGCCGGGCACTCAGGCTCGCACAGTGCACAGTCGATGCACTCGTCCGGGTGAATCACCAGGAAGTTCGGGCCTTCGTAGAAGCAGTCCACCGGACAGACTTCCACGCAGTCGGTGTATTTGCATTTGATGCAGTTGTCGGTGACGACGAAGGTCATTTCTAGTTCTCTCCTCAGGCGACGGCGGCGGCCCTTCCTCTCGGGGCCGCGCGGTTTACGGGCATGTGGCTGCAGGCCAGGCTAATAACCTGCAGCACCAGCAAACCGCGGCGGATTCTACCAGCTTGTAGTGGGCGCCGTTATAACAGGTTCTTTAGTTGATATAGCATTTCGATAGCTTGACGCGGGGTCATGTCATCCAGGTCCAGCTTGCCCAGCTTCTCGATGGCCGGGTGTGGCAGGCTGGCGAACAGGTCGCTCTGGTGCGGGACTTGCGGCTCGTCCTTGGCCTTTTTCGTTACCGGTGCTTCATGGGGCAGGCTGGTGGTTTCCAGGCGGCCCAGGTGCTCGCGTGCGCGCAGGATCACTGGCGCCGGCACGCCCGCCAGCTGCGCCACGGCCAGGCCGTAGCTCTGGCTGGCCGGGCCAGGCAGCACGTGGTGCAGGAAGACGATACGTTCGTTGTGCTCGGTAGCGTTCAGGTGCACGTTGGCCACCAGCGGTTCACTCTCCGGCAGCACGGTCAGCTCGAAGTAGTGGGTGGCGAACAAAGTGTAGGCACGCAGCTGGGCCAGGCGCTCGGCAGCGGCCCAGGCCAGCGACAGGCCGTCGAAGGTACTGGTGCCGCGGCCGACTTCGTCCATCAGCACCAGGCTGCGGTCGGTGGCGTTGTGCAGGATATTGGCGGTTTCGCTCATCTCGACCATGAAGGTCGAACGCCCGCCGGCCAGGTCGTCGCTGGAGCCGATACGGGTGAAGATGCGGTCGACCAGCGACAGCTCGCAGCTGGCGGCCGGGACGAAGCTGCCGATGTGCGCCATCAGCACGATCAGGGCGGTCTGGCGCATGTAGGTGGACTTACCGCCCATGTTCGGGCCGGTGATGATCAGCATGCGCGTGTTGTTGTCCAGGCCCAGGTCGTTGGCCACGAACGGCGTGGTCAGCACCTGCTCGACTACCGGGTGGCGGCCCTGCTCGATGCGCAGGCACGGCTCGTCGGTGAAGCGCGGGCAGTTCAGGTCGAGGGTCAGCGCACGCTCGGCGAGGTTGCTCAGCACGTCGATCTCGGCCAGCGCGGCGGCGCTGTCCTGCAGCGGAGCCAGGTGGCTGATCAGGGTTTCCAGCAGCGCGTCGTAGAGCATCTTCTCGCGCGCCAGGGCGCGGCTCTTGGCCGACAGCGCCTTGTCCTCGAAGGCCTTGAGCTCGGGCGTGATGAAACGCTCGGCGCCCTTGAGGGTCTGGCGGCGGATGTAGTCGCCCGGCGCCTGCTCGGCCTGCTTGGTCGGCAGCTCGATGAAGTAGCCGTGCACACGGTTGTAGCCGACCTTGAGGTTGGCCAGGCCGGTGCGGGCCTTCTCGCGGGTTTCGAGGTCGATGAGGAACTGGCCGGCGTTCTCGCTGATCGCCAGCAGCTCGTCCAGCTCGCTGTCGTAGCCGGCCTTGAGCACGCCGCCGTCGCGGATGACCGCTGGCGGGTTGTCGATGATTGCGCGCTCCAGCAGGCTGGCCAGCTCCGGGTAGGTACCGGTAATGGCGGCCAGGCGTGCCAGGTGCGGTGCTTCCAGCTCGCTCATGGCGTTCTGCAGCTCGGGCAGGGCACCGAGGGCATCGCGCAGGCGCGCCAGGTCACGCGGGCGCGCATTGCGCAGGCCGATACGGGCGAGGATGCGCTCGATATCGCCGATTTCCTTGAGTTGCGGCTGCAGCTTTTCGAAGCGGTAGCCGTCAAGCAGGCAGCGGATCGAGTCCTGGCGTGCCTGCAGCACCTTGAGGTCGCGCAGCGGGCGGTTCAGCCAGCGGGTCAGCAGGCGGCTGGCCATGGCCGTCTGGCAGCGGTCGATCACCGATTGCAGGGTGTTGTCACGGCCACCGGCCAGGTTGACGTCCAGTTCCAGGTTACGGCGGCTGGCGCCGTCGAGGATCACCGTGTCGTCCAGGCGTTCGTGGCGCAGGCTGCGCAGGTGCGGCAGGGCCGTGCGCTGGGTTTCCTTGGCGTAGGTCAGCAGGCAGCCGGCAGCGCCGATGGCCAGGGTCAGCTTGTCACAGCCAAAGCCCTTGAGGTCCTTGGTCGCGAACTGCTGGCACAGGGCCTTGCGTGCCGAATCGCGGTCGAAGTCCCACGGCGCGCGGCGCCGGGCACCCGGGCGCTTCTCGGCGGGCAGGTCGCGCGGCCAGTCGTCGGGGATCAGCAGCTCTACCGGGTTCAGGCGCTCGAGTTCGGCCAGCAGGTTTTCCCAGCCTTTGATCTCCTGCACGCTGAAGTTGCCGCTGGTGATGTCCAGCACCGCCAGGCCGAACAGGCGTTCGTCGCCGAGCAGGGCGGCGATCAGGTTGTCGCGGCGCTCGTCGAGCAGAGCCTCGTCACTGACCGTGCCGGGGGTGATGATGCGCACCACCTGGCGTTCCACCGGGCCCTTGCTGGTGGCCGGGTCGCCGATCTGCTCGCAGATCACCACCGACTCGCCAAGCTTGACCAGCTTGGCCAGGTAGCCCTCCAGCGAATGGAATGGAATGCCGCACATGGGGATCGACTGGCCGGCCGACTGACCGCGCGCGGTCAGGGTGATGTCCAGCAGTTTCGCGGCTTTCTTCGCATCTTCGTAGAAGATCTCGTAGAAGTCGCCCATGCGGTAGAACATCAGCTGGTCCGGGTGCTGGTTTTTCAGCTTCCAGTACTGCTGCATCATTGGTGTGTGTGCGGAAAGATCAGACATTCAGGGCCTTACAGCGGGTGATCTGGTTGGCGATTGTGAAACCGGCAATGGTACAGGCTTTTTCAACCAGATGCAGGCGCGGGCCATGGGGCATGCGCGCGCAGCCAGGTGCATTGCATTTGCCGGCGCATGCCTGCATTATGCACGCTATGCAAAAACGCAACGTAGCTACCGTACTCAGAGAACTGCTTGACCGCCACGGCCTGTCCCCGACGGAGCTGTACCGGCGCACGGGCGTCCCTCAATCCACCCTGTCGCGGATTCTCGGCGGCAAGATCGTCGACCCTTCCGATAAGCACGTGTCGAAGATCGCCGACTACTTCGGTGTGAGCACCGAGCAGTTGCGCGGGCGCGCCGAGCTCGGCGAGTCGCGCGAAGCCGCGCTGCCGGCCCACGGCCATGCGGACCTCAGCGACATCAGCCTGTGGGACGATGAAACCCCCATCGAGGATGACGAGGTGTCGGTACCTTTCCTACGCGAGGTCGAATTGGCAGCAGGATCAGGAAGATTCGTCATCGAAGAGAGCGAGCGTGCGCGGCTGCGTTTCGGCAAGCGCAGCCTGCGCCACAATGGCGTGCAGTTCGACCAGGCCAAGTGTGTGACCGTGCGTGGCAACAGCATGCTGCCGGTGCTGCGTGATGGTGCGACGGTGGGGGTGAACACCGGCAAATGCACGATTGGCGACATCATCGATGGTGACCTCTACGCCATCAACCATAACGGCCAACTGCGGGTGAAGCAGGTCTATCGCCTGCCTACCGGCATCCGCCTGCGCAGTTTCAACCGCGATGAACACCCCGACGAGGACTACAGCTTCCAGCAGATGCAGGACGAGCAGATCAGCCTGCTCGGCCATGTGTTCTGGTGGGGCATGTACGCTCGCTGACCACCCCCTCCCAAAGAAACCCGCTTCGGCGGGTTTTTTTTCGCCTGCAGAAAATCCCTACAAGGCAGGCAGCGCATGGCCTGCATGCATATCAGCAAAAATAGATGCATAGAAATTTGAAGAAATGCATTGACTGCATATGCATGAATGCATAGCCTGTGTCTCAAGCCGGACGGAAACCGGTTGTTACACAGGCAGCGATGGACAGGCCTCAACTGTCCAGAGGGTTGGCAACTGGCCCGGGTGTGCAGCGTAAAGCACCACGAACAGTTATCCGGCGGGCAGGCGGCCGCGGTCGGAGTCACCAATTTGTAGCGCAACCGCGCGGCGTCACCAGTCGTGGCCGGCGGTTCAACAACGCATTACTGAAGAGCCTGGCGAGCCGGGCTTTTTGGAATGCCGAGGCTTTTGAAGATGAGCATCCATAACCCGTCTGTTGGCCCTCGCCAACAGGCATTACACAGGAGACAGGACCGTGACGAACGAGCAACAAGCGTTGCTGGAAATGCCGCTCTGGCTGGTAATCGTCCTGGCATTGCTGGGCGGCCTGAGCGGCGAGATGTGGCGGGCTGACAAGGCCGGTGCCACGGGCTGGTCGCTGCTGCGACGGCTGGCGCTGCGCTCCGGGGCCTGCATGGTCTGCGGCGTGTCGACGGTGATGCTGCTGTATGCCGGTGGCCTGTCGATCTGGGCGGCCAGTGCATTTGGCTGCATGACTGCGGTTGGTGGCGCCGATGTCGCCATGCGCCTGTACGAACGCTGGGCGATCCGGCGCCTGGGCTTGCGCGACAGCACGCAGGCCGACGAGCGATAAGGAGAATATGCATGAGCGAACTGGCCACTTTGCATGCGGCCGTGACCGCAACCATTCGTGAGGCGATGCCGGAACTGGCATCGGTCGATGCTTATACCGCTGTAGGAAATGCCCCTGAACGACCGGCGCTGCGCCACGGCATCGTGCAAATGACGGCGGATGCCGCACCGCGCGATGGTCGTTCGGTGTTGATCGCCACCTTCGAGGCGGACATCACCGCCGACAGCGCCAACCCCGAAGCGCGGCTGCAGGGCAGCCTGCTCGCCGCACAACTGATGGACCTGCTGCGCCAGCAGCATTGGGCACTGGACTTCGTCGAGGCCAGCCGCAACGTGCAGGCGCAGTTCGAGGGCAGCGCCTGGACCGTGCGCTGGGACCAGCCGGTGCTGCTTGGCGAGGCGCGCTGGAACTGGCCGGACCAGCCACCCGGTAGCCTGGTGTTGGGTTTTGCGCCCGATATCGGTTTGGGTAACGAGGCGCAGTACATCGCCCCCGAGGACCTGTCATGAGCTACGTCAGCGCCATGCATGACCGCATGCTGGCGTGCCTGGTCATCCCCTGCCGGGTGGTGGCGGTGGACCTTGTCGCCGCCCGGGTGCGGGTGTCCGATGGCAGCGGCTGGACCAGCGCCTGGCTGCGCTGGCACGCCCAGGCAGCCGGCCAGGCGCGGCACTGGCGAGCCCCCAGCCTGGGCGAGCAGGGCGTGCTGTTCAGCCCCAGCGGCGAGCCGGCCCAAGGCACGTTCCTGCCCGGCCTGTATGGCAATGCCGGCAGTGCGCCGGACGCCCGCGAGCATGCCGAGGTCTGGCGTTTTGCCGATGGCGGTTCGCTCAGCTATGACTGGCAGGCCAGCCACTACGACATCCAGCTGCCTGGTGGCAGCGCGACCATCAAGGTCGGCGCCAGCACCGTGCAGGTCAGCGAGGCTGCGATCAGCCTGCAGGCGGTGGCGATCAACCTCACTGGCAAGGTCACGGTCGACGGCCCGCTGCAGGTCAGCGGCGACATCAACGGCGGTGGGCGGATCATCGACACCGCCGGCAACACGGCCAACCACAAACATTGAATCAAGCCCGCGCATGCGGGCTTTTTCATATCAGGAGAATGCCATGCATACCCATGAACAGGGCGGTGCACCATGATCGGTATGGACCGCCGCAGCGGCCAGCCGCTTTCCGGCATCGATCATTTGCGCCAGTCCATCGAAGACATCCTCAGCACCCCGCTGGGCAGCCGCCGCATGCGCCCGGAATACGGCAGCCAGTTGCGACGCTTCGTCGACTTGCCGGTCAACGAAGGCTGGAAGAGTGCCGTGCAGGCCGAAGTGGCGCGCGCACTGGGCCGTTGGGAGCCACGGTTGCAACTGGAGCGGGTCAAGGTCGTCGCCGTGCTCGACGGCCAGGTCAGCCTGGCCTTGAGTGGCCGCTATCTGGGCGACGAAGCCATGGTGGAGGTGAGCGTATGAGCCAGGTCGACCTGTCACAACTGCCAGCACCTCAGCTGCTGGAGGACCTCGACTACGAAGCCCTCTATCAGGCCGATCTGGACACCTTCCGCGCTTACCTGGGCGACGCCTGGACCGCCAATCTGGAGAGCGACCCGGTCACCAAGCTGCTGGAAGTCGGCGCCTACCGCAAGCTGCTCAACCGGGCCCGCATCAACGATGCCGCCAAGGCGTTGCTGCTGGCCTACGCCCAGGGCAGTGACCTGGACCAGTTGGCGGCCAATGTCAGCCTGCAGCGCCTGGTGATCCAGGCCGAGGACCTGGCCAGCGTCCCGACCGTCGAGGCCTTGCTGGAGTCGGACGATGCCCTGCGTGAGCGGGTACAACTGGTCTACGAAGGCCTGACCACTGCCGGCCCACGCAACAGTTACATCCTGCATGCCCGCAACGCTTCAGGGCAGGTGGCTGACGCCACCGCTGAAAGCCCGTCGCCGGCCGTGGTGGATGTCACCGTGCTGGGCCTGGAAGGCAATGGCCAGGCCAGTGCCGAGCTGCTGGCGCAGGTAGCGACGTACCTTAATGATGACGATGTTCGTCCGGTCGCTGATCGGGTCAATGTGCGCAGCGCTGAAATTCTGCCTTATCGCATCGATGCTGTGTTGTACCTGGCCGACAGCGGTCCTGAATACGAGGCGATTCTCACCGAGTGCCAGCGCCGTCTCGAGGCCTGGATCAACCCACGGCGTCGCCTGGGCGTGGAAGTGGCCCGCTCGGGCATCGATGCCCAGCTGCATATCGACGGTGTCAGCCGGGTCGAGTTGAGCGGCTGGGCCGACATCCGCCCGAGCAAGGCTCAGGCAGCCTGGTGCACGGGCTACACCCTCAAGCGGGGTGGCTGACATGCACAGCTTGTTGCCGCTCAACCGCAGCGCACTGGAGCGGGCCATCGAGGTGGCGGCCGATGAGGACCTGAAAGTCAGCCTGCGCCGGCTCTACAGCCCGGACAGCTGCCCCGCGCACCTGCTTTATCACCTGGCCTGGGCGTGGTCGGTGGACCGCTGGGAAGACAGCTGGAGCGACGAGATCAAGCGTTCGGTGATCCGCTCGGCGTTCTTCGTCCACGCCCATAAAGGCACCCTCGGTGCGCTCAGGCGTGTGGTGGAGCCGTTCGGCTACCTGATCGAGGTGGAGGAGTGGTGGCAAGCCACACCGCCCGCACAGGCGGGCACCTTCGCCCTGAAGATCGGCGTTTCCGATGCGGGCATCAGCGAAAGCACCTACCAGGAACTGTCATCGCTGATCGATGACGCCCGGCCAGTCAGCCGCCACCTGACCGGGCTGGTGATAAGCCTCGAAAGCCGAGGCGCCATTCATGTCGGCTGCGCGATCCAGGACGGCGACGAACTGGACATCTACCCGCTGACGCCACGTGACATCGAAGTCATGGGCGTTGTAGGCCGGGGCGGCCGTGAACATACAATCGATACCTTGGACATTGCACATGGTTGACCAGACTTCTCAGTTCTACGCCATCCTCACCAATGTGGGCGCGGCGAAACAGGCCAATGCCGATGCCTTGGGCATTGCCTGGAAAATCACCCAGATGGGTGTCGGCGACGCCAACGGCAGCGACCCCACCCCCAACGCCAGCCAGACCAGCCTGATCAACGAATGGCGCCGCGCGCCGTTGAACCAGCTGAAGGTGGATGACAAGAACAGCGCGATCATCATTGCCGAGCAGGTCATTCCGGCGGATGTCGGCGGCAAGTGGATCCGCGAGATTGCGCTTTATGATGCCGATGGCGACATGGTCGCCGTGGCCAACTGTGCGCCGACCTATAAACCGTTGTTGAGCCAGGGCTCGGGGCGTACCCAGGTGGTGCGGATGAACCTGGTGGTGAGCAGCGCCAGTAATGTGCAGCTGAAGATTGATCCGGCGGTGGTGCTGGCTACTCGGGAGTGGGTTACCGAAGAGTTGGCGAAGCAAGACTTCAAGCATTCTGTGCTGGCGGCGACTACGGCGAATATTGCCTTGGCCGGGTTGCAGACGATCGATGGCGTGGCGCTTACTGCAGGGGCGCGGGTGTTGGTAAAGAACCAGACCGCAGCCAAGGACAATGGTCTGTATCTGGTGGTGGCGAACGGTGCATGGACCCGCTGCGCTGATGCGGATACCAGTGCCAAGGTGACGCCGGGCATGCTGGTGTTGGTTGAGCGCGGTACTGTCAACGCTGACAGCGCATGGCAGCTGGTGACCGATGCACCGATTAACCTGGGTATCACCGCCCTAGCGTTTGAAATGGCTTTTGGACGCACCGGAGTGACCCCCGGCACTTTCCGTAGCGTGACGATTGATGCCTGCGGGCGGGTAACCGCGGCCACCAACCCGACCACGGTAGCTGGTTACGGGTTGACTGACGTGTATACCAGCACTCAGATCGACACTGTCTTAGAACTCAAGGCGCCATTGGCAAGCCCGGCGCTGACCGGCCTGCCGACAGCGCCAACCCCAGTTGCTGGGACCAATACCAACCAGCTCGCAACGACGGCCTTTGTAGCAGCGGCAATATCTGCATCTGGGCCGGTGTTTACTAACACAGATGATTTCACTGACTGGAATAGCATTGTAGCTGCAGGTTGGAATGCAAAGATCTTGTCACGCAATGCACCGAACAGCCCAGGTACCGAGGTTTCTTACTGGTATTGCCTTGTACTGGTTTACAGCAGCGGAAGCCTTACACAGGTTGCATTCCCTTATAGTGCCGATAGCTTGAACAGCGGCATCAAAACCCGAAGCAGATATCAGGGTGTTTGGGGGGCTTGGGTAACGCCTTACACGAGCGTCAACGTAGCGCCAGTAATCAAAAACCTTTTGGCCACTTCTACGTCGGCTGCGGCGCTGTCTGCCATCGGAGCCGCACCTTTAGCGAGCCCGGCCTTTACTGGTGTTACGGCAGCCCCTACGCCAGATCAGTTCGACGCGACGACCAAGCTTGCCACTACGGCATTCGTACAGCGGGCGATTGGCGGATATCAAAATGGTTATGCCTATACGACCGCAGGCCAGACAATCGTTGCCTCCCGCGTCAACTCGCTGATCAACTTGAATACCGGTGCAACTAATATCACACTTCCTCTACTTTCAAGCGTGCCAACTGGTTCGGTTGTCTACATCCGGTCTAGCAATACCTCCACCATTAGAAGTCAAGGGGCTGACGTAATCTATGTTAATACCGCAAAGGTCGCGGAGAGCTCAGTAGAAGTTGGTGCCAACAGCAATATAATCTTTATCTCCGCGGGCAGTCTATGGTTCATAGCTGGTAACGCCTCTCTGACCCATGACTCTTCTTTGTTTGGCGCCCTGCTGTCTGCAAATGGCTATCAGAAGCTGCCTAGTGGTCTGATCGTTCAATGGGGTACTGGCGTTACGAACAATGGCACCGGCACCTGGACTTTTCCCATCGCATTTCCCAACGTAGCATTAAGGGTGTTTGCCACCCAAGATGGGGTTGGCTCTGGTTCGACGATGTATGCGGTAGGTGCCCACCCGGTAAACCAGACTACGGCGAACCTTGCTAGCGCCCTGGCTTCTGGTGGCGACGCAATAACGCTATTCGCTATCGGCTATTAATCAGAAGGATTACCTATGGCCATTTTTAGCTCTAAGTCGACACGCGGGTTTTACGACGACGCCATTAATTCAGTTATTCCCGACGATGCAGTGGTGATTACCCCAAGGCTTCACGCGGAAATCATCGCTGGCCCTGAAAACAACAAGATGATTGAGTGGGGCGATGATGGTGTTCCCTTATTGATAGATCGGCCGGCACCAACCGATGTAGAGCTCGCGATCATGGAGCGTCAATGGCGCGATGGTGAGTTGTCGACGTGGCAGTGGCTGCGCGACCGACACCGAGACGAGCAGGAACTTAGGCGAGCAACCACAATGAGCGATGATTGCTTTACCGAGCTGCTGACTTATCTACAAGTGCTGCGCGACTGGCCCCAGTCCGAAGCTTTCCCCGACTCTCAGCAGCGGCCACAACCGCCCAGCTGGATCAATCTCTATACCGAATGACGCCTCGCACTGCCGGGGCGTTTTTACATCTGGCTAAACCTACCCAGGCCCTGCACCGCAGGGCCTTTTCACATCTGGAGAATTTATGAGCGGATTTTTTCACGGCGTCACCGTGACCAACGTAGACACCGGCGCCCGCAGCATCGCGCTGCCGTCTTCCTCGATCATCGGCCTGGTCGACACCTTCACCGAAGGTGCTGGTGTCACGGCCAAGGCCAACGACCTTGTTCTGATCACCAGCGAGCGCGAAGCCGTCGCCGCCTTCGGCGAAAACGCCGCCATCACCAAGGCCTGCCGCGCCATCTACACCCGCGCCAAGGCGGTCATCGTCGCCTGCGGTGTAGCCAAGCTCGAAGATGCCGCCGAGCAAACCGCCGCGATCATCGGCAGCGTTCAGGCCGATGGCAAACGCACCGGCTTGCAGGCGCTGCTCGACGGTAAGAGCCGTTTCAACGCCCAGCCGCGTCTGCTGGTCGCGCCACGCCACAGCGCCACCCAGGCGGTCGGCACCGCATTGGTAGCCCTGGCCGACAAGCTGCGCGGCATCGCCATCATCGACGGCCCCAACACCACCGACGAGGCGGCCATCGACTACGCCAAGAACTTCGGCGCCAAGCGCGCCTTCCTGGTCGACCCGGGTGTGCGGTACTGGGACAACGGCGAGGACGCCACCGTCGACGCACCGGGCTCGGCCTGGGTTGCCGGCCTGTTCGCCTGGACCGACAGCGAATACGGCTTCTGGGCCTCGCCGTCGAACAAGGAGTTCGTCGGCATCACCGGCACCGTCCGCCCGGTGGAGTTCCTCGATGGCGACGACAGCTGCCGCGCCAACCTGCTGAACAACGCCAACATCGCCACCATCATCCGCGACGACGGCTTCCGCCTGTGGGGTAACCGCACCCTGTCCAGCGACCCGAAATGGGCTTTCGTCACCCGTGTGCGGACCATGGACATCGTCATGGACGCGATCCTCTACGGCCACAAGTGGGCCGTCGACCGCGCCATCACTGCCACCTACGTCAAAGACGTCACCGAAGGCCTGCAGGCCTTCATGCGCGACCTGAAGAACCAGGGCGCAATCATCAACTTCGAGGTCTTCGCCGACCCGGAGCTGAACACGGCCAGCCAGCTCGAGCAGGGCAAGGTGTACTGGAACATCCGCTTCACCGACGTGCCGCCTGCCGAAAACCCCAATTTCCGCGTTGAAGTCACTAACCAGTGGCTGACCGAAGTCCTCGATTCCGCCGCTTAAGGAGCGCATCCACATGGCAATGATTCCCGAAACCCTGGCCAACCTGAACCTGTTCGTCGATGGCGTCAGCTTCCAGGGCGATGTACCCAGCCTGACCCTGCCCAAACTCACCCTGAAGATGGAAGAACACCGCCCCGGCGGCATGGACATGCCGGTCGAGATGGACCTGGGCATGGAGAAACAGGAGGCCGCGTTCACCACCACTGGCGTGCGCCGTGAAGCACTGAAATTCTTCGGCCTGGCCGATGGCAGCGGCTTCAACGGTACCTTCCGCGGCGCCTTCAAGGGCCTGAAGGGCAAGATCAACCCGGTGGTGGTCACCCTGCGTGGCACCCTGAAGGAAATCGACATGGGCGACTGGAAGTCCGGCGACAAGGCCGAGATCAAGCACAGCGTTGGCCTGACCTACTACAAGCTCGAAGTCGATGGCCGCCTGATCTACGAGATCGATGCACTGGGCATGAAGCGCGTGATCGATGGCGTCGATCAGCTGGCCGCCCAGCGCGCTGCGCTCGGCCTGTAAGGAGGCGACCATGGCTCAAGCGAAAAAGCAGCCGCAATGGCTGACCCTCAGTGCCGACCGCGTCACCGTGCGCTTGTCGCGCCCCTGCGAAGCCAACGGCGTGCAGGTCGACAGCCTGACGCTGCGGGCACCGACTGTGCGCGATATCCGCAATGCCCAGGCCGGTGGTGCCGCTGATGACGAGCAGCGTGAGCTGAACCTGTTCGCGTCGCTGGTCGAGGTTGGTATCAAGGACCTCGAAGGCCTTGCCCTGAAGGATTATGGCCGCCTGCAAAGCGGCTATTTTCGCCTGGTGCAGGACGACGAACTTTGACCCGGCCCGGCAGAAGGCCGCAGCCAAGCGGCTGGCCAAGGAGCTGAACTTTTCCGCGAGCGAAATCATGACCATGTCGTACGGCGACATGGTCTGGTGGCTCGCACCGTGACAAGGAGGAACCTATGGCGAACACACAGGTGTTCACCCCCGGGCTCGGCGTCACCGTCATCAACCCCTTGGGCCTTGCCATCGAGCAGCTGCGCCGGGATGTCGAACGCCTGCGCAGGCAGGCCGACGGCACCCGGCTGGGCCGGCTTATCGGCGAGGTGATCCGCCTGGGGTTGGAGCTCGGCAAGGTACGCCAGGTCGAACGCCAGCTGGCGTTGGACCAGGAGCAGCAACACGAAGACCAGATCGCCCGGCTGGGCATCGAAGCGGACGAAGTAGAGCGCCTGCGTCAGCATTATCTTTTACTGGATCGAGTAATTGCTGGGCTGGCTCGGCTCAAACCTTTGACCCTGCAAGGGCAGCAGCAAGGTGTAGCGCCGAAAAGCGCAAGCGATCCGGCCCCCACGGCGTCTGATGCTTCGTCCGAGAAACCCTCGCGGAATCGCAGGTCGACCGCTGAGAGTATCAAGGTCGCCGCGTCGGTGCTGGGCGTTGGCGCGATTGTGGGGACACGCATGGCCTATGAGGTTGGCCGTCGTTTGCCAGCCGAAAAGCAGCAGCGCGCACAGGCTGCAATCAGTAGTCGATTGAAATCAGGCACGTTCAACGCTGGCATTTCGGCGACCAAGGCCTGGTTTGACGGCAAGACGCCCGAGGACAAGGCCAAGGGTATTGGTGCGGCCACCGGGGAGTTGGGCGGTACTCTCCTGGGCGCTTCGATAGGGGCGGTATTCAGCAAGAACACGGAAGTTCAGGAGCTCGCCGGCATTGTCGGTGGCCACCTAGGTGAATGGGCAGGTGAACTGATCGGTGGGCACCTGTTTGATCTGGTGATGTATCAGGACAATCCCGATCGGCCGGCGCAAGGCACATCGGCAGCGACAGTCGTCGACGCAGACCCCGCTGTTGAATATGCCGCGCATCGCGCGGAAGGCAAGACCGTCGAGCATGTACAGGAGATGCTCGCTACGCGAGTACCGAGCTCCCCCGGTCCTGCTTTCTCCGGCGCATTCAGCATGCTGGCAAGTATCGCTGCTGCTGGTTCTCCAGGGCAGGGCTTCGGATTTGGCTCTGCTTTCCCCCCCCTTACGCAGGTGCGCAGCAGCCCTCCAGGTGCAGCCAAGAGCCTGTTCAAGCGCGTGCCTGTCGGTGCGCTGCTGGATACTTCCATGCAACTGGTGCAGACCTACCGCAGTGATGCCACCCCTGTGCAGAAGATGCAAGGCTACGGCAGTGCGGTCGGCGGGCTGGGCGGCACCTTGGCTGGCGCGGCTGTCGGTGCCGCGATCGGCTCGGTGGTGCCCGTGATCGGTACGGCAATAGGCGGCCTGCTCGGCGGGGCGTTGGGGAGTATGGGTGGCGAGAGCCTTGGCGGGTGGTTTGGCAAGGCTCTGGGTACAGGACTTGGCATTGAGAACAGCCCTGCTGGCAAGCACTCGGAGCCTGAACCAGTGCGATCCGTCGCAGAGCAGTCGCCGTCGTCTGCGCCCTCCAGCGCAGCATTGCCAGCCCCGATCAACCAGCAATTCACCTTCACCGCCAACATGCCGGTGACCTTCAACAACAGCTTCGACGACCCGACCACCCTGCAACAACTGGAAGCCATCGCCCGCCGCGTGCTTGACGACCTGATGCGTCAGGCGCGTTCGGTGCAGATGGCCGATCAACCACAGCCATGAGGAGGACCCATGACCTACCTGGAACAGTTGCAAGGCGGCCTGCATGCACTGGTCAAGGCGGGCGAGGAGGGGCGTCGGCGTGCCGACGCCATGCTCGACCCGATGAACCAGGCGGTTGGCCATGCCAAGGAGGCGGCCAGCGAACTCGAAGCCCTGCCATGGATCGGCCCGGAAATCGGCAGGCGCCTGCAACGCACGATGCGCGCCATTGATTCGGCCAAGCAGCGCGTCGACAAGGTGATTGCCAAGTATGACCAGACCCTCGACGTGGTGCGCAAGGTGCGCGACCGCGTCGATGCCTTCGCCGAACACCTGGGCAAGGCCGGAGCGGCCATTCGGCGGGTGATCGGCGATGTGCGCTCGGTCGCCAACGGTGTGCTCTCGACGTTTGGCTTTGCGCCGCAGGTTACCCCGGCGGCAGAAGCGATCAAGCCGTTCCCGCACCTGCTGGTACTGCAGCCGCTCAAGGCCAACGCTGCGCCGTACTACTTCAACCTCGATACCGCCGCCTTCGACCAGCTGCGCCGGCAAACGCGGTTTCGCTGGGCCGGGCAAGAGCGCTTGAGCCGCGAGAACGCCCAACAGGCCGTGAGCCTGGGCGAAGAAAGCATCAGCATTCGTGGTGCGATCTTCCCTGGCTTCAAGGGCGGATTGGGCCAGTTGCAGGCGCTGCGCGGCATCGGTCGCCAGCTGCTGCCGCTGTCGCTGACCACAGGTTACGGCGAAGTGCTCGGCACCTGGTGCCTGACCAGCATCGAGGAAGAACAGGGCGCCTTGCTGGCCGGCGGCATTCCCCGCAAACAAGGTTTCTCACTGGAGTTCGTCAGCTATGGACAAGACCTGCAAAACGTCTGAGGGCGATGTGCTCGATACCCTCTGTCACCACTATTACGGGCACCTCGACGGCAGCGTCGAGGCAGTGTTGCAAGCCAACCAGGGGCTGGCCGACGAGGCCCAGCCGTTTCGCAGTGGTGTGACGCTCCGCTTGCCGACGCTGGCGCTGGTCTCGGCCAACGCCGTGCAGTTGTGGGACTGATGCCATGCAACCCGTATTTCGCATCCAGGCCGATGGCAAGGACATTACTGCGCTGATCAATGACCGCCTGTTGCTGCTGCGCACCACCGACAAACCAGGCATGGAGTCGGATGATTTCGAGCTGCGCATTGACGCCCGTGACGGCGTTGTGGCGTTGCCGGCGCGCGGTGCGCTGATCGAGGTGCATCTGGGATACGCCGGCCAGCCGCTGACCCGGCTGGGGCGTTATACCGTCGATGAGGTCGAACTGTCCGGCCCGCCCGATACCTTGGTAATTCGCGGCAAGGCCAGTGACCTGCGCGGCAGTGGCAGGACCATTCGCAGTGGCAGCTGGGAGGCCGTGCCGCTGCAGCGCATCGTCGCCGAAATCGGCGCGCGTAATGGCTGGCAGATGGTCTGCCCGGTGCTTGTGCAGGTGCCGCGGGTCGATCAGTACAACGAATCGGATTTCAATTTCATCACGCGCCTGGCCCGCCAGTACGACTGCACCGCCAAGCTCGCCGATGGGCAATTGCTGGTGCTGCCGCGCCAGGCCGGGCAGAGCGCCAGCGGCAAACCCCTGGGCATGGTCGGCATCGCCCGCAACGAGGTCAGCCAGTGGCATTTCCGGCTGGATGACAAAGCGGCGCGCAAAGCCGTGCGCACCCGTTATCAAGACGTTGCCGGTGGTGAGTCGAAGACCGTCGAGTTGGTCAACGCTGAGGCTGTTGACGGCCAGCGGCCGGCGCATACCGACCGTCACCTCTACCCCAACCGCGCTGCCGCCGAGCAGGCGGCCAAGGCGCGCCTGGCCAGTTTCAACCGCGATACTGCCCAGGTGCGCCTGGACCTGCCGGGGCGTACCGACCTGTTCGCCGAACGCAGCATCGACCTGCAGGGCTTTGTCGATGGCCTCGACGGGCAATACCAGATCGATTCGGTGGAGCAGGTGTTCACCGCCTCGGGCTGGCGCACCACGGTGCAGGGCAATGGCGGCAAGGCGGGCAAGGTACAGGCCAAGGGGGCAGCGCCCCGTCGACAGGCCGCGATCAAGGCTTGAAGGACGATACAGGGAAGGAGTGCAGACATGCTCACTGAAATGCAATTGCTACAGATTTTGCCGAACGCCCGCCCCGTTGCGGGCGTTTTTCTTTCGGCACTGAACGTCACCCTGCCGCGCTGGGAAATCGACAACCCCAAGCGGGTGGCGGCGTTCATCGCCCAGGTCGGCCATGAGTCCGGCCAGTTCCGTTACGTGAAGGAGCTGGGCAGTGACCGCTACCTGGCACGCTACGACACCGGCAACCTGGCCTTGCGCCTGGGCAATACGCCGCAGGCCGATGGCGATGGCCAGCTGTACTGCGGGCGCGGCCTGATCCAGGTGACCGGGCGCAACAACTACCAGGCCTGCAGCCGCGCACTGTTTGGCGACGAGCGCCTGCTGGCGCAACCGCAATTGCTCGAACAACCGCGCTGGGCCTGCGAGTCGGCGGCGTGGTTCTGGCATTCGCGTGGGCTTAATGCCTTGGCTGACCGCGGTGAGTTCAACCGCATCACGCGTCATATCAATGGTGGGCTCAATGGGCTGGAGGATCGTCTCAAGCTTTGGGCACGTGCGCGCGAGGTGTTGTGTTGAGCCGAATGCAGCTTGGTCTTGGTGTATTGCTGTTGATGTTGTCCGCAGCGCTGGCCTGGCAAGTGCAGGGCTGGCGCTACGGGCGGCAACTGGCGCAGCTGGCGCAAGCACAGGCTGCTGCCGAGGCTGCCCGGCTGTTCGCCGAACGCGGGCAGCGCCGGGCACTTGAGCAACGTCTGGAACAAAGTGAAACCCGTCATTACAAGGAGCTTTCCGATGCGCAACAGTCTCAGGCTCGCCTGCGTGATCGTCTTGCTACTGCCGATCTGCGCCTGTCGGTCCTGGTCGAGCGCGAAACCGTCTGTAACGCAGTGCCTGCCGCCGCCAGCGCCGGCAGCGTGGATCATGCAACCGTACGCGCCGGGCTTGAGCCAGCGCATGCTCGACGAATTATCGCCATTACCGATGAAGGTGACCGGGGGTTGATTGCGTTGCGGGCTTGTCAGGATTATGTACGGGAGGTGCGGGGCATGCATCCAGGGTGCACGCCAGACTAAAACATGGCGCCGTAGAATTCTGCCCATCCCACTCCCTTTCACCAGATGCTACGGTGTCCCCACCCGCTCAAGGAACCCACCCATGGACCCGATCACCGCCCTCTCCACCCGCCTCGGCGAACACCTGCGCCGCTTCAACGCCCAGGTAACCACCGCCGAATCCTGCACCGGCGGTGGCATCGCCGAGGCCATCACCCGTGTGCCCGGCAGCTCGGCCTGGTTCGAAGCCGGTTACGTGACCTATTCCAATGCCCAGAAAACCCGCCAGCTGAACGTCCCCGAGGCGCTCTTCGCCGAGGTTGGCGCGGTCAGCCAGGAGGTGGTCGAGGCCATGGCCCGTGGGGCCCAGGCCGCCAGCGGTGCACGCTTTGCCGTGGCCGTCAGTGGCGTGGCCGGGCCGGACGGCGGTTCGCCGGCCAAACCGGTGGGGACCGTGTGGCTCGCCTGGGCCGATGGCAGCCACGTCTGCAGTGAGCGCCGGCACTTCGACGGTGACCGCGAAGCGGTGCGCCGACAGACGGTGATCGCCGCGTTAGACGGCTTGTTACAGCTTGGTGCCGAGTAAATCGACGACAGGGGTTTGCTCGCGCGCTTGCCTGTGGAATAATACTGGCTACTTATACAGGTATTCCGGCCGTCAGGGCCAAGTCGAACACGTGAGGATTTCAATGGACGACAACAAGAAGCGCGCCTTGGCTGCGGCCCTGGGTCAAATCGAACGCCAATTCGGCAAAGGCGCGGTCATGCGCATGGGCGACCACGAGCGCCAAGGCATCCCGGCCATTTCCACCGGCTCCCTGGGCCTGGACATCGCACTCGGCATCGGCGGTCTGCCAAAAGGCCGTATCGTTGAAATCTACGGCCCGGAATCCTCGGGTAAAACCACGCTGACCCTGTCGGTCATCGCCGAAGCCCAGAAGAACGGCGCAACCTGCGCCTTCGTCGACGCCGAACACGCCCTCGACCCTGAATACGCCGGCAAGCTGGGCGTCAACGTCGACGACCTGCTGGTCTCGCAGCCGGACACCGGCGAACAGGCCCTGGAAATCACCGACATGCTGGTGCGCTCCAACGCTGTTGACGTGATCATCGTCGACTCCGTGGCTGCACTGGTGCCGAAGGCCGAGATCGAAGGCGAAATGGGCGACATGCACGTCGGCCTGCAGGCCCGTCTGATGTCCCAGGCGCTGCGCAAGATCACCGGTAACATCAAGAACGCCAACTGCCTGGTCATCTTCATCAACCAGATCCGCATGAAGATCGGCGTAATGTTCGGTAGCCCGGAAACCACCACCGGTGGTAACGCCCTGAAGTTCTACGCCTCGGTGCGCCTGGACATCCGCCGCACCGGCGCGGTCAAGGAAGGCGACGAAGTGGTCGGCAGCGAAACCCGCGTCAAGATCGTCAAGAACAAGGTATCGCCACCGTTCCGTCAGGCCGAGTTCCAGATCCTTTACGGCAAGGGCATCTACCGCAACGGCGAAATCATCGACTTGGGTGTGTCTCAAGGCTTGGTGGAGAAGTCCGGTGCCTGGTACGCCTATCAGGGCAACAAGATCGGTCAGGGCAAGGCCAACGCGGCCAAGTACCTGGCAGAGAACCCGGCTATTGGTGCCGAGATCGAGAAGCAGATTCGCGAGAAGCTGCTCAAGGCTGGCGCTGTTGCCGAAGCTGGCAAGGCTGCAGCCGCTGAAGCCGATGCCGACGACATGGCAGACGCCGACGCCGGTTATTGATAGCAGCTGGTATGTCCGCCGTACTCGACACCCCCGTCGCCGTCAGGCGGACAGCCATGGACCTGCTCGCGCGCCGCGAGCATGGTCGTGTCGAGCTGACGCGCAAGTTGCGTCAGCGCGGTGCCCCGGATGAACTGATCGAGCCCGCGCTCGATCGGCTCGCCGAAGAAGGGTTGCTTAGCGAAGCCCGTTATCTCGAAAGTTTCATCCGATACCGTTCCAGTGCCGGCTATGGTCCTGCGCGTATTCGCGAGGAACTTGGCCAGCGCGGGCTGAACCGAAGTGATATCGAGCAGGCCCTGCGTGAAAGTGAAGTGGATTGGGCGGCGCTGTTGCGGGATACCTGGCAGCGCAAATTCGCTGGGCAACGCCCCCAGGAGCCACGAAGTCGCGCCCAGCAGACCCGGTTCCTTGCCTACCGCGGTTTCCCCATGGACATGATCGGCAGGCTGCTCAGTGGCCGGGATCTGGATGATTACTAGTCAAATGGCCTCATCGCCGGCACACCAGCGATGAGGCCATTTGCTTTATCACGAAAATGGCCCTTCAGCTGACCTTCAACGCCTCCCGAGCCCGCTGGGTGGTATGCATCGGTTCTGGTTTGGCCCAGTTTTCCGGCAAGTTGATGAAGTCGACCAGTTCCCGCAGTCGTCCCTGATCACGGCCATTGAAGGCAAACGTCAGCCGCGTCAGATGGCTGAAGTTGCCCACCTCGTGTTCGGCACCGCTGTCCGCTTGCTGGTGGTACCGGCCACTCAGGCGCAAGTCGGCAAACCCCTCCTGTATTTCATGCAGTGCAGCCTCGCTGAGCCGATGGTGCATGCGGATCACGAACTGGTTTTTCAGCCAGCGGCTGGAGTGGTAGTTGCTGTAGAACTGGTTGATTTCCTCCACGGCCTCGTCGGCGCTGTGCACCAAACGCAGCAGCTTCAGGTCGCTGGGCAGGATGTAGCGGTTTTCTTCGAGCTGGCGGCTGATGAACGCCAGGCAATCGCGCCAGAAGGTGCCGCCTGGTGAGTCCAGCAGTACCACTGGCACCAGTGGGCTCTTGCCGGTCTGGATCAGTGTCAGCACTTCAAGTGCTTCATCCAGGGTGCCGAAGCCACCGGGGCAAAGCACCAGTGCATCGGCTTCCTTGACGAAGAACAGCTTGCGAATGAAGAAGAAGTGGAAGGGCAGCAGCTTGTCGGTGCCATCCACCGTGGCATTGGCGTGCTGCTCGAAAGGCAGGGTGATGTTGAAGCCCAGGCTATGGTCACTGCCGGCGCCTTCGTGGGCCGCCGCCATGATGCCGCCGCCAGCTCCGGTAATGACCATCAGCTCGGAGCGGGCGAGGGTTGCCCCCAGTTCACGGGCCAGGGCGTATATCGGGTGTTCCACGGGGGTGCGTGCCGAGCCGAACACGGTGACTTTGCGTCGCCCCCGGTAGCGCTGGAGCATGCGGAACGAGTGGTCCAGTTCGCGCAAGGCCTGCAGGGTGATCTTGGCGCTCCAGCGGTCGCTGTCGTCATGGGCCATGCGCAAGACGGTGAGCATCATGTCGCGGTACAGCGGCAGGTTGGGGCTGCCTGGCGCGACCAGCTGCAACTGCTGGTCGATGTTGCTCAGGTCGATGCCGTGGTCACTGAAGTGATTGAACAGGTGTTCATTCGATTGGTAAGGCATTCAACGTCTCCTTCTGCAGCAAAACCTCTGACCGGGCCGATGGTGTGGCTCGGCCGCGACACTACGTGTGTCGCTGGCTGCCGTGACTCGAGTGTGCATCCCGAGCATTGCAGTAGGCCTTCAAGGCCGTGGTACAGGGGTGTCTGTCCAGCTTGTCGTTTTTCGGGCCTTCGCTATCAATCTAGACCGTTGCACCTGATCGTGCAGGTGCGAACACGATGGCCACTCGTCGGCCTGTGGCCAGCCTCGGCGAGGGTTTGGTTAACTGGAGAAGCGAAACGTGTCGATGCAGGAGGTGGCAGTATGCATCGCTTGATCATCGAGGTAGACCGGCAGCTCTATCAGCAGCTGGAAAATGCAGCCCAGGATCACCATGTGAGTCTGGAAGCGGAGTGCCGTCGCAGGCTGGCAGCACTCGAGTGCCAGTCGCGCTATGTGCAGGCGCTGCTGGCAGAGATGCGCGCCGACGAAGAACCGCAGCGCGCCGAGGGAGAGCGGGTTATCTAGTCACTTCTTCTTGTTGCCAGCGGTGCAGCTGGCAGCATCGAAGGCCTGGTCCATGACCGGTTGGTTGGTCTTGTACACGCTGAAGCGATAGACCATCACCGCACCTTTGGACATCAGGTTACGGAAACCACTGTTGCGGCACACGCTGTCACCTAGCTGGCTGCGGACTTGCTCTGGGTTCTGCTGCATGCGTGCGGCATGCTCGGCACGCACGCTGAGGTGGTTGACCAGCGCCTTGCCTTCAACGGTATAGCCCTGATCGAGAATGTCTTCGTTGATGGCGCGTGGGGTGCCGACACTGCTTTCCGTGGCGACCTTCTGCAGCAGCTTGTTGAGCTCGAACTCTTGCTTGGAGGCAGCCTGGGCTGCCAGTGGCAGGGTGAGCAACAGGCTCAGGGTCGGGACGATAAGACGCAGCATGAATCTCTCCTGGTTCGATGACTGGCGCTTTGACATGCGCCGGCGGCGGGCGTTCCATGAAACCCGCTGCATCGCAGGCAAATTCACGGTGGCCAATAGCGCCGATTATAAGGGACCGGCTGGCTCCGCTGCACGGCCAAATGGCGCCTGCTCTGGTAGACTGGCGTTTTGCATCTTCCGAGTCCCTGCAGTGTCCAGTCACAACCCGTCCACAGGCTTGCCAGCATGAGCCACGCGGTAGCACGCCTGCGTGCCGAGCGCCTGGCACGCAGCAACAAACCTTTCATTGCCCGTGGTTCACGCGCCGAGCGTTGCCCCGATTGCCGGGTGATCGCCACCCACTGCCTGTGTGCGTGGAAGCCCACGGTGCAGGCCGACTCCGGCGTGTGCCTGATCATGCATGACACCGAGCCATTGAAACCGACCAACACGGGCTGGCTGATCGCCGACCTGATCGAAGACACAAGCGCCTTCGGCTGGCTGCGTACCTCGGTGGACGAAGGCCTGCTGGCGTTACTCGACGACCCGCAGTGGCAGCCCTACATTGTTTTTCCCGGCGAATTCGTCGCCCAGGAGCGGGTGGTCAGCGAGGTTGCGCGCGAACCGGGCAAGCGCCCGTTGTTCATTCTGCTCGATGCCACCTGGACCGAAGCCCGCAAGATGTTCCGCAAGAGCCCGTATCTTGATCGCTTCCCGGTGCTGAGCCTGCAAGCCGAGCAGATGTCGCGCTATCGCCTGCGTCGGTCCAGGCGCGACGACCATTTCTGTACCGCCGAAGTGGCGGCCATGTGCCTGGACTTGGCGGGTGACAGCCAGGCATCCCAGGCGCTGGATGCCTACCTGGACGTATTCAGCCTGCATTATCTTAGCGGCAAGCGTCGCCTGCCACTGGATGATCAGGACGACACCCACCAGCGTTTGCATACCTTCCTATAGTCCAAGGGGCATATGTCTCACTTTGGTTCATAATGACGGGGCTGGCAGCCAGGGTGGGCGAGACGGCAGGGTAGTTGGCTTGACCACCTCCGGCCGTGCTCGGCATCCTTGGCGCCGATTCCCCGCCAGGCGCTTCACTACCTCGCATGCGCCTGGCACAGAACAGGATCCATAGATCGATGGCCACATACGAAATCCTGATAGCCGATGACCACCCGCTGTTTCGTAGCGCGCTGCGCCAGGCCGTTACCCTCGGCCTGGGCGCCGATGTGCGCCTGGTTGAAGTGGCGAGCATCGCCGAACTGGAAACCCGCCTGAGCGAAAAGGCCGACTGGGACCTGGTCCTGCTGGACCTGAACATGCCCGGTGCCTATGGCTTCTCCGGGCTGGTCCTGCTGCGCGGCCAGTACCCGCAGATTCCGGTGGTGATGGTCTCGGCGCAGGAAGAGGCCGCCGTGGTGGTCAAGTCCCGCGAGTTCGGTGCCAGTGGCTTCATTCCGAAGTCCAGCGGCCTTGAAGTCATTCAGGATGCCGTGAGAAAGGTGCTCGATGGCGAGGTCTGGTGGCCACCGCAAGCCTTCGAAAAGGTCGATGTCTCGGCCGAAGCCAAGGCCGCCAGCGAGGGCCTGGCCAGCCTCACCCCACAGCAGTTCCGCGTACTGACCATGGTCTGCGAAGGCTTGCTGAACAAGCAGATCGCCTATGAGCTGAGTGTGTCGGAAGCGACCATCAAGGCCCATGTAACCGCTATCTTCCGCAAGCTGGGCGTGCGCACCCGCACTCAGGCTGCGCTGTTGCTGCAACAACTTGAATCGGTTGCCAGCAGCTGAAGGCGCCTGGATTCACGCTTTTTTGACCCGTGCCACACTAGTCTGCTGGCCTTTCTGTTGTGAAGTGACTCACATGACATCGCCATTCAAAGGCCAGACCGGCCTGAAACGCATCTTCAACGCCGCCGGCTACTCGCTGGACGGCCTGCGCGCCGCCTTCAAGGGCGAGGCCGCCTTCCGCCAGTTGGTACTGCTCAACGTGCTGCTGATCCCGATCGCCTTCTGGCTACCGGTCAGTCGTGCCGAGCGGGCAATCATGATTGCCGTGTGCCTGCTCGGCCTGATCGTCGAGCTGTTCAACTCGGCAGTGGAAGCAGCCATCGACCGCATCTCGCTGGAGCGCCACCCGTTGTCGAAGAACGCCAAGGACATGGGGAGCGCCGCACAACTGGTGGCACTGACCATGGTCGCGCTGGTGTGGGGTGTGATTCTGCTCTAAGCGATCGGCGGCAAGACGATCTCGTCACTGCGGGTAAAGCCCGCAGTGAAGCTGCGGCACAACTCCAGGAATTCACGCATCGCCGAGGTCTGGTATTTCTGCTTGTGCCAGATGAAGTAGAACTGGCGCATCAGGTCCAGCTCTGGCGTCTCCACCGGTACCAGGCTGCCGCGGCGGAAGGCATCGCGCAGGGCCAGGCGGGAAATGCAGCCGATACCCAGGCCCGATTCCACGGCACGCTTGATCGCCTCGGTGTGTTCCAGCTCCAGGCGGATGTTCAGGCTGGTGCGCTGATGGCGCATGGCCTGGTCGAACGTCAGGCGTGTGCCGGAACCCTGCTCGCGCAGGATCCAGGCCTCCTGCGACAGGGCTTCGACATCGGCGCGACCGGCCTTGGCCAGTGGATGTTGCGGTGCGCAGAACACCACCAGCTCGTCCTCGACCCACGGCTGCACCTCCAGGTCCGGGTGGTTGCAGTCGCCTTCGATCAGACCCAGATCAATTTCGTATTGCGCGACCTGGTGCACGATATGTGCAGTGTTCTGCACATGCAGTTTCACCTGGCTCTCCGGGTGTATCTGCATGAAGCTGCCGATCAGCAGGGTGGCCAGGTAGTTGCCAATGGTCAGTGTGGCGCCGACCGCCAGCGAGCCGAAGCCGGACTTGCCATTGAGCAAGTCTTCGATTTCCTTGGCCTGGTCGAGCAGGGCGACGGCCTGGGGCAGCAACTGATGGCCCAGGGCATTGAGCGCCAGGCGCTTGCCGGCACGGTCGAACAGCTGGCAGCTCGATTGCCGCTCAAGTTCGGTGATGGAAGTGCTCGCCGCCGACTGCGAAAGTGCGAGCACGCTGGCCGCCCGCGACACACTCTGGTGCTGGGCCACGGCGACGAATACCTGAAGCTGACGAAGTGTAAATCGCATATCTATATAACCGATAACACATATCTTGATAATTCAGTTAACAGATATTGTGGCTGCCCCTAAACTATCGCGCAACTGCGCGTCTTACGCGCTGCGTTTTTCTTCAGGAGCCCCATCGATGAGCAACATGAACCACGAACGTGTCCTCAGTGTGCACCACTGGAACGACACCCTGTTCAGCTTCAAGTGCACCCGCGACCCGGGCCTGCGCTTCGAGAACGGTCAGTTCGTGATGATCGGCCTGCAACAGGACAACGGCCGTCCGCTCATGCGCGCCTATTCCATCGCTTCGCCGAACTGGGAAGAGCACCTGGAGTTCTTCAGCATCAAGGTCCCCGACGGCCCGCTGACCTCGCAGCTGCAGCACCTGAAGGAAGGCGACGAGATCATCATCAGCAAGAAGCCAACCGGTACCCTGGTCCTCGATGACCTGAAACCGGGCAAGCACCTGTACCTGCTGAGCACCGGCACTGGCCTGGCGCCGTTCATGAGCGTCATCCAGGACCCGGAAACCTACGAGCGCTTTGAAAAAGTGATCCTGGTTCACGGTGTGCGTTACGTCAACGAAGTGGCCTACAAAGAATTCATCACCGAGCACCTGCCGCAGAACGAGTTCTTCGGTGAGTCGGTCCGTGACAAGCTGATCTACTACCCGACCGTGACCCGCGAGCCGTTCGAAAACCAGGGTCGTCTGACCGACCTGATGCGCAGCGGCAAGCTGTTCAGCGACATCGGCCTGCCACCGATCAACCCAGAGGACGACCGCGCGATGATCTGCGGCAGCCCGAGCATGCTCGACGAGACCAGCGAAGTGCTCGACAGCTTCGGCCTGAAAGTCTCCCCACGCATGCGTGAGCCAGGTGACTACCTGATCGAGCGCGCCTTCGTCGAGAAATAAGACGAACGCAGCAACAAAAAAACGCAGACTCGGGTCTGCGTTTTTTATGCCTGCAAGGCGGGGATTTTTCAGCCTTCCCGCACGACTTCCAGCACCTGGATCTGATCCGGTTGCGGGTAATGCCAGCGCACCTGCACGTCCCAGAACTTCACCCCGTACACCCGCTCTGGTGGGGGTACCTGATAGGCCGGGCGCGGGTCCTGTGCCAGGCATTGCTCGATCAGTTCCACCAATGGCTCGCCAAGGCGCAACCCATGCGCCTGGGCCTGGGGCAGGGCACTGTCGTTCCAGCCAACGGCAATCGCGGCCGGCGCATCACTGGCCATCAGGTTGCTTGCCCCGGCAACGCTGTCGGCGTAGGGGACATACGGTTTGATATCCAGTACCGGCGTGCCGTCCAGCAGGTCGATCCCGGACAGCAGCAGGCGCCCTGGCTCCACGCCCTCCAGGCGCACCACCGACTGGCCGATGCCGTTGGGGCGGTGGGTGGCGCGGGTGGCGAATACGCCCATGCTCTTGTTGCCGCCCAGGCGTGGCGGGCGCACTTTCAGGCGCGGCTTGTCTTCCAGTGCCTGGTGAAACAAGAACAGTAACCAGACATGGCTGACCTGCTCCAGCCCAGCCACCGCATCGCCCTGATCGAACGGCGGTAGCAGCTCGAGCACCCCACGGGCGGCTGGCGCCAGTTGCGGCTGGCGCGGGATGGCGAACTTCTCCTTGAAACAGGAGTGGACGATGCCGACCGGTGCAACCGTATGCTGCATGGCCACTCAGCCGCGCACGCGCAGGGTCAGGCCCTTGAGGAAGTTGCGCAGCAGCTGGTCGCCGCACGGGCGATAGTTGTCATGCCCGACCTTGCGGAACAGCGCGCTGAGCTCAGGTTTGGACACCGGGAAATTGACGGCCTTGAGAATGGCGTGCAGGTCTTCCTCCTTGAGTTCGAAGGATACCCGCAGCTTTTTCAGGATGGTGTTGTTGGTCACCGGCAGTTCGACGGGCTGCGGTGGGCGGCTGTCGTCCTTGCCCCGGCGGTGGATCACCAGGCCGTCAAGGAAATGCGCCATGACCCGCTCGGGGCAACGCACGAAGCCGGCTTCGTCTTCCTTCTTCAAGTAGGTGGCGAGCACGATCGGATTAACTTCGAGGCCGGACAGCGCGATGATTTCGGCCATCTTGGCGTCGTTCACCTTGAGCAGGTAGCGCAGGCTGCGCAGGACATCGTTGTGGTTCATTGCTGCAAAATCCTGTTCAGTAGCCACGCCGGGGCGTGGCGCATTGCTTAGAAACGTTCGGTGGCTGCCAGGTAACGCCATTGCCCAATGGGCAGCTTGCCCATCGATACACCCCCCAGGCGAATGCGGCGCATGCCCAGCACCTCCAGGCGCAGGTAGGCGCATAGCTCGCTGATCTGCCCGGGTTGCGGGTTTTTCACGACCAGGCGCAGGTGGGTCTCGTTCTGCCAGCTGGCCTTGGCCTTGGGCAGTTCCCGGTCATTGCGCGTGGCACCGCGCGCCAGGCGCTCAAGGGCCTGGGGTGTGGTTTCGCCGCGCACTTCGATGATGTATTCCTGCTCCATGCGGCGCAGGTCGGCGTCGATCTTGCGGGTGACCCGCCAGTCCTGGGTGAACACTTGCAGGCCGCTGGCGCCACGTTCCAGCGGTGCCAGGCAGGACAGCCGGGAAAAATGCCCGTGCAACGGCCGTACGCCTTCGCGGTGGGCCTCGCTGAGGTTGCCCATGTTGATGCTGGCACGGGCGGTTTCACTGTCGACGCCGGCCGCTTGATGCATCAGCAGGGTGACCGGCTCCAATGCCTCGGCGCGTGCCCCCGGCAGCAGTTCGACGCGCTGGCTGTCCACCTTGAACTGGGGCTGCTCGACCACCACGCCATCGACCGTGACCCAGCCTCCTTCGATGTACTGCTCGGCGTCGCGGCGGGAGCAACCAAGCTGCTCGATGAGGCGTTTGGACAGGCGGACGGGTTCGGACATGGGGCAATTCGCAAGGCAGGGAAAGACCTACATTGTACCTGCCTGTACGCGGTTGATGATGGGAATCTGTTTCAGATGCGCCATTTTGGACGCAGACCACGGCATATTCGGACGCCGCCCTAGGACGCTGTAGGAATCAGCCTCATGTGCAGCAGGGGATAGGGCTGCCCCAAGCCATCCGTTTCTGAGCGGCCGACCACTTCGAAGCCTTCGTGCAAGTAGAAGCCCAGGGCTTGCGGGTTCTGTTCATTGACGTCCAGGCGTTCGGCATTCAATTCGTCGATCGCATAATGCAGCAGGCGCTTGCCAACCCCCTTGCCACGGTACTCCGGTGCGACGAACAGCATGTGCACGTAGCCGTTGGCGACACCGGTAAAGCCGCAGATGCGTTGACGATCCCTGCAGCAGACCAGCATCACGGCGTCGAGGTAGCGGCGCAGCACTTGCTCGCGCAACAACAGGATGTAGGCATCGGGCAGGAAGTCATGGGTTGCGCGCACCGAGTCTTCCCAAAGCTGCACCAGCTCGCCGTAGTCGCTGTAGCGCGGGGTTTGCAAGGTCAGAACCGAATGCATGCCGGTGTTCCTCCAAGACGATAGGGAAAACATAGCAGGCCCACCACTGGTCGGCTTTTGTGTGCGCCGCTTGAAGCCCGGTTTGTAGAGGTCTATTAATTAAGCGTGGGAAAAATTCCCACGTAAAGAAAAAGTAAAACTGACAACAGATTCCCGGCTTGATTTGGCGTTCTCATGGCGAAGACCTGGAGACGGAAAATGCAAATCCACATGCTGTTCAAAAGGGCTCTACTGGCGGTTGCCGTTGCAGGCGTGCTGTCGACGGCCATCGTATTGGTTCCTGACTCGATTTCTCATGGCTCCAGCGCCTACGCCAAGGATGGTGGCGGTGGCGGGGGTGGTCATGGCGGTGGTGGCGGCG
Organism: Pseudomonas sp. TWI628; assembly: GCF_039673865.1. Taxonomy (NCBI): domain Bacteria; kingdom Pseudomonadati; phylum Pseudomonadota; class Gammaproteobacteria; order Pseudomonadales; family Pseudomonadaceae; genus Pseudomonas; species Pseudomonas sp. TWI628. The sequence goes on from NZ_JBDJMM010000031.1 coordinate 53,696, forward strand.
GAGGTGGTCACGGTGGCGGCGGCGGGAGTGGAGGTGGCGGCGGTGGCGGTGGCCACGGCGGCGGAGGCGGTGGCGGTGGCGGAAGCGGCGGTGGTGGTGGGCACGGCGGCGGCGGGAGTGGTGGCGGCGGCGGTGGAGGTGGTCACGGCGGTGGCAGTGGCGGTGGCAGCGGCAGCGGTGGCGGCCACGGTGGTAGTGGCAACGGTGGCGGTCACGCCGGCAACAGTGGCAGCGGCCATGGTGAAGCAGGCCAGGGTCACGACGGCAACTCAAGCTCCGGACGCAGCAGCAGCCATGCTGAAAGGGGTGATGACCATGGCAATCACGTTGGCGGTGAGCCCGGTGACGATCATGGTAATCACGTTGGCGGCGAACCCGGTGACGATCATGGCAATCATGTTGGCGGTGAGCCCGGTGATGATCATGGCAATCATGTTGGCGGTGAACCTGGCGACGATCATGGCAATCACGTTGGTGGTGAACCTGGTGACGATAATGGCAACCATGTGGGTCGCGAACAGGGTGATGACCGCGGTGCTCATGCCGCCGGCGAAGTCGGGGATGACAGCAGCAGGAGCTGATCGGCAGTGAACAGCCCATACAAGACCCAGGGGACGGGTTTTGTATGAGCGGGCCTCGGGCAACCCAGCCCTATCACGCGTTTGCAGTGAGCGCTGACAGCTTTTTCTCATTCTCGGTGGGAAGTGGTTACAGTTCGTGTGGGATGTTTTCCCGCGTCGTATACTGGGTTCAACTGTCAAGGAATGCGCTCCATGCAATCGCCCTCTATCGCCCCGTCCATGTTGAGTGCACTGCGCAGGGTCATGCGCCCTCTGGTGCGCCTGATGCTACGCAAAGGGGTGACCTACACGATGTTCACCGACGTGCTCAAGGAAGTGTTCGTCGATGTGGCCCATCGCGAGTTTCGCCTGGACGGCAAGGTGCCGACGGACAGCCGCATCAGCCTGCTCACGGGTGTGCATCGCAAGGATGTGCGGCGGCTGCGAAGTGAAAGTGAGGCATCGACTGCGGCGCTGCCGGAAAACATCACTTTAGGTGCGCAACTGGTGAATGTATGGACCAGTCGCCCGCCATTCTGCTCCGGGGCCGGCCAGGCGTTGGCGCTGCCACGGCTAGCCAGTGTTGGCGGCGATTGCTCGTTCGATGCTCTGGTGGCGAATGTCAGCACGGACATCCGCGGGCGGGTGGTGCTGGATGAGTGGCTGCGGCTGGGCATCGTCCGCCTCGATGATCAGGATTGCGTCCACCTCGAGGCCCAGGCATTCATACCGCAGAAGGGTTTCGAAGAGAAAGCCGCGTATTTTGGCCATAACCTGCATGATCACGCCTGCGCAGCGGTGCACAACCTCAGCGGTGACGGCCTGCCGTTTTTCGAGCGCAGCGTGCACTACGATGCCCTGACCACGGCCAGCGTCGACACGCTGCGCGAAGCGGTGACCAAGGATGGCATGCAAACCCTGCTGGCCTTCAGCCGGCTGGCCGCTGAGCTGGAAAACACCGACGTGCCAAGCCACGAGCAACGCCAGCGCATCACCGTCGGGCTTTATTTCTACACTGAAGCCACCGACCCCGATTCGTCGAAGACAGCCGACTCATGAGCCCCCTCGCGCGCTGCCTCAGTCTCGTCGCACTCGCCCTGGGTTTCGGGCTGAACCTGGTGGCGCCTGTCGAGGTGTTCGCAGCGCCGGTTTGTGTCAGCCGTGATGAAGTGGGCATGGCCGGGGCAGCGGGCATGCAGTTCCCTGGGGGCGTCGGGGGTACCGGCGTCAGAACAGGCGGCGTTGGCGGCACGGGAGCGCCAATCCAGCAGCGCCCCGGTGGCACTGGTGGTACTGGCGCGGTGGCGGAGGGTGTAGACGGTACTTTTATCGATCGCGGCCATGGTGGCGTGGGCGGTAGCGGCGCCCCGATCCAACGGCCGGGCGGGACTGGTGGCACCGGGATCGTCGGCACCATCACCGGGTTCGCTTCGATCTGCGTCAACGGCCAGGAAGTGCACTACGGCAAGGATGTCCCTGTAAGTGAAAACGGTGCAGCCTCCAGCAGCGCACATCTGGCGATCGGCCAGGTTGTCGCGGTGGAAGCCTATGGTACACAGCGCGGCCTGCAAGCCGGACGTATCGCGATCCTCAACGTTTACGAGGGGCCGCTGACGGCACTGCCGAATGCTTCGGGGCCACTGCGGGTCATGGGGCAGCCCGTACGCCTTGCCGCCGGGGCGCGTGTGGCTGAAGGGCTGCGGCCGGGCGAACCGGTCAGGGTAAGCGGCATGCGTGATGCTGCAGGTGAAGTCGTGGCTAGCCGTATCGAGCGGGCGCCAGGCCTCAGGGAGGCGAGTGCCATTGGTGCTGTTGATCGCCCTGGCAGCCTGCAAGGGCTGAAGCTGGGCACTCGTGTGGCACCGGCGCGGGAAATGCTGGTGCGCGGGCAATGGACCGGCAGCCAGCTGGAAGTGGCGCAAACCCGCCCTGACCCGAGCCTGCCGTTTGCTGGGCGGGTGCAGACAGTGGTGATCGAAGGGCTGGTGCAACGGACGCAGGCGCGCCAGTTGGTGGTCGGCGGCATCAACGTGACGCTGGGGCAGGATACCGTGGTCGTCGGCAAGCAGCCTGCAGCCATCGCACTCGACCAACGGGTGCGGGTAAGCGGGGTATTCAGTGCTACGCACGAGCTACGGGCATCCCGCGTCGAGTTCAATGACGATCGCGCAGAGCGTTCGGACAGAGGGCATTCCGGGCGTAACAGCGAGCACGGTACAAGTAGCTCGGGCAGCTCGAGCAACAGCGGCCAGGGTGAGCGCGGTACCGCCAGCACCCGCAGCGAAAGCAGTGATGATCACAGTGGACGGAGTTCGGCTGGCGGTTCCAGTGACCATGACAGCGTGGCAAGTGAGGACAGGTCTGGTAAGTCGGGACATGTCGATACCGCGGAGCAGCGCGAGAGCAGCAATAGTGGTAGCTCTGATCGGGTGGAAAAGGTCGAGGTAGAAAAAGTCGAGAAAGTTGAGAAGGTGGAAAAGGTCGAGAAAGTAGAAAAAGTCGAAAAGCCCGAGAAAGTCGAGAAAGTCGAGAAGGTGGAGAAAGTCGAGAAGGTCGAAAGGCCTGAAAAAGTCGAAAAGGTGGAAAAAGTCGAGAAGGTCGAGAAGCCTGAAAAAGTCGAGAAAGTGGAAAAGGTAGAAAAGGTCGAACGCGTCGAAAAGCCTGAAGCGGTAGAAAGAGTCGAAAAGGTCGAAAAGGTCGAAAGGCCTGAAACTGTAGAGAAGGTCGAAAAAGTGGAGCATCCGGAGCGGTCCGGGCATTAGGCAACTAGGCTGGGTTAGTCCGATCACACTTCCCGACGCAATACTGAGGTGCAGATGAGACCCACGCTCCCTCTTTTCGCCTGTTTGTTGTCCTGTACCAGTGCGTCTGTCCTCGCCGATACCTTCAGCGGCTCCATCGGCATGGACTATTCGAGTGGCGACTATGGCACGGGTACCACCTCGGAGATCTGGTACGTTCCCGTGGTTGGCAAGTATGAAACCGGCCCCATGACTTACAAAGTCACTGTGCCCTGGCTGCGCATCACCAACCCTGAAGTAGGCCCGAATGGCGACCCTTTACCCGGTGGATGCCATGCGGTGGAGAGCGGGCTGGGCGACACGGTTGCCAGCGCCGCGTACGCACTGCTCGATGGCAGTGACGGTGGCCTGATGCTGGACCTCATCGGCAAGGTCAAATTTCCCACTGCCGATGAAAAGCAGTGCCTGGGCACGGGCGAGTATGACTATACCGGCCAGGTCGATATCGCCCAGGCATTCGGCCCGGTGACCGGTTTCGCAACCCTGGGTTGGAAGAAGTATGGCGACCCGCCCGACAGCGATTTCCGTGACCCGATCTTTACCAGCCTGGGTTTTGCCTTTCCTGTGGCCAAAGGCACCTCGGCGGGCGCCTCATACGACTGGCGGCAAAAAGTCGTCTCTACCGGGTCAGAGATCCAGGAGCTGACCCTGTTTCTGACCCACAAGCTCAACCGGGAATGGAAAATTCAACTGTATGCGGTCAAGGGCTTCTCCGATGCCAGCCCTGATGCAGAAGGTGGGTTGATGGTGTTTCACACCTTCTGACAAAAAAAGCCCCTGCCCGGGTATTTCCTCGTTGGGAATATCCGGGCAGGGGCTTTTTCATGTGCAGGCTGCTTTAAACGGGCTCGGCCCACATGTCGTATTCGTCGGCATCCACCACGCGGCACCGCACTTTGTCGCCCGGCTTGAAGCCATGGTTACCGTCGATGAACACACTGCCGTCGATTTCCGGAGCATCGAAGAAGCTGCGGCCAACCGAACCCTGCTCCTCGACTTCGTCGATCAGCACTTCGATTTCCTTGCCGATGCGCAGTTGCAGGCGAGCGGCGCTGATGGCCTGCTGGTGCGCCATGAAGCGGTCCCAGCGGTCCTGCTTGACGTCATCCGGCACTTCTTCCAGGCCCAGGTCATTGGCCGGGGCACCTTCGACTGGCGAGTACTGGAAGCAGCCGACGCGGTCGAGCTGGGCTTCGGTGAGCCAGTCCAGCAGGTACTGGAAGTCTTCCTCGGTCTCGCCGGGGAAGCCGACGATGAAGGTCGAGCGGATCACCAGCTCAGGGCATTGCTCGCGCCAGTTCTTGATCCGTGCCAGGGTACGGTCTTCGAAGGCTGGGCGCTTCATCGACTTGAGTACTTTCGGGCTGGCGTGCTGGAACGGGATGTCCAGGTACGGCAGGATCTTGCCGGCGGCCATCAACGGGATCACGTCGTCGACGTTCGGGTACGGGTAGACGTAGTGCAGGCGCACCCAGGCACCCAGGCTGCTCAGCGCTTCGCACAGTTCGAGCATGCGGGTCTTGACCGGGCGACCGTTCCAGAAGTCGGTCTTGTACTTGACATCGACGCCGTAGGCGCTGGTGTCCTGGGAAATCACCAGGATTTCCTTGACGCCGGCCTTGACCAGGCGCTCGGCCTCGCTCAGCACTTCACCGACCGGGCGGCTGACCAGCTTGCCGCGCATCGACGGGATGATGCAGAAGCTGCAGCTGTGGTTGCAGCCTTCGGAAATCTTCAGGTAGGCGTAGTGGCGCGGGGTCAGCTTGACACCCTGCGGCGGCACCAGGTCGATCAGCGGGTTATGGTCCTGGCGTGGCGGCACCACTTCGTGCACGGCGTTGACCACCTGCTCGTACTGCTGCGGGCCGGTCACCGACAGCACGCTCGGGTGCACGTCACGGATATTGCCTTCGTCGACCCCCATGCAGCCGGTGACGATGACCTTGCCGTTTTCCTTGATCGCTTCACCGATCACTTCAAGCGACTCGGCCTTGGCGCTGTCGATGAAGCCGCAGGTGTTCACCACCACTACGTCGGCATCCTCGTAGGTGGGCACGACTTCATAGCCTTCCATGCGCAGCTGGGTCAGGATGCGCTCGGAATCGACCAGGGCCTTGGGGCAACCCAGGCTGACGAAACCAACCTTGGGGGTGGCGGGAGTGGTGGACATGACTAACCTCGGTATTGAATGCAGTTCGCCCTGCCGCAGCCGGGGGCGATCTTGACGGGCGCTTTTGGCGCCTCTGATCAAAAAGTGCGCAATTCTAGCGAGCGCACGGTCGCTTGACCAGCAGAAAAGCGACGAACGCTGCGCTATGCCGATAGCGGCAGCTGCCTGTGCATGGCAAAACCTGGAAACACGGCCCGGCAATGGTTCCCCTTGTATGCGGTGTGACCACTCGTCACTCTTTTCCTCGCCTGAAAAACCTTCTCTTGAACTTATTCAAGGCTTATAGTTTTCTTATAAGAACGGCGTGGAAATGAATACGATCAACTGGTCACGCAAAGCTGTGAAGCAACTCAGGAAAATCAACAAGCTCGATCAGCCGAAGATCTACGATGCCGCACAGGCACTGGCCCATATGCCAGACGTTCAGAGTGTCAAGGCACTGGCCAATCACCATTATGGCTACCGTCTGAGGGTCGGCAATTACCGCATCCTTTTTGACTGGGATGGCAGCGTGAGAATCGTCAACATCGAGGAGGTCAGGAAACGCGATGAGCACACCTACTAACGTACAGATCATCCACGGCGCAGATGGTCGCCCCGCCTTCGTGGTGTTGCCGTATGCCGACTACATTGCCAACCGCTCCCAGCACGACCTGGTGCCCAACGAAGTCGTTGGCTACATGGTTAAGGAAGGCATGACCGCCATAGCTGCCTGGCGCAGGCACCTGGACCTGACCCAGGCTGAAGTCGCCCAGCGCCTGGGTATCTCTCAGTCGGCCTATGCTCAGCAGGAAGCTGCCGAGCGGCCGCGCAAGGCCACTCGGGAGAAGATTGCGGCAGCGCTGGGCATTGCGGTGCAGTCCCTGGATCTCTAACGCATACGAGCTATGTTTGCCTGAACCGTGAGCGTGACCAGCAGAAAAGCGACGAACGCTGCGCTATGCTTCGCGCCATTGCGTCGGGGTTAATGCATGCCCCTGACGCAGGCGTGAATTCTACCGGCCTTCAAGGCCAACTGCGGGAGTGTTCGATGGTTCAGGCAAGCAGTCACGCCGAAGGCGGGCACGCGGGTAAGCAGGGTGCGACACGGTCGTTGGGGCTGCTCGTGGCAGCGGTCGGGGTGGTGTATGGCGATATCGGTACCAGCCCTTTGTATACCCTGAAAGAAGTCTTTACCGGCGGTTACGGAGTGCCGGTCAACCATGATGGCGTACTGGGGATTCTTTCGCTGATCCTCTGGTCACTGCTGTGGGTGGTGTCGTTCAAATACGTGATGTTCATCCTGCGCGCCGACAACCAGGGCGAGGGCGGTACCATGGCGCTCACCGCCCTGGCCCTGAGGGCAACGGCTGCGTACCCGCGGTTGCGTTCGTTGATGCTCATCTGTGGGCTGATCGGCGCCTCGCTGTTCTACGGCGACAGCATGATCACCCCGGCCGTGTCGGTGCTGTCGGCGGTGGAGGGTATGGGCCTGGCGTTCGAGGGTATCGACCACTGGGTGGTGCCCATCTCGCTGGTGGTGCTGGTGGCGCTGTTCGTGGTGCAGAAGCATGGCACCGAGAAGATCGGCAAGTTGTTCGGCCCGATCATGGTCACCTGGTTTCTGGCGCTGGCCGTCCTGGGCGTGCATGGCATCAGCCAGAGCCCGGAAGTGCTCAAAGCATTCAACCCGGCCTGGGCGGTCAATTTCTTCGTCGTTCACCCCGGCATGGGGGTGGCCATACTCGGTGCGGTGGTGCTGGCACTGACCGGCGCCGAGGCCCTGTACGCCGACATGGGCCACTTTGGCCGCAAACCGATAGCCCGTGCCTGGTTTGCCCTGGTGCTGCCGGCGCTGGTAATCAACTATTTTGGCCAGGGCGCGCTGCTGCTGCAAAACCCGGACGCGGCGCGCAACCCGTTTTACCTGCTGGCGCCGGGCTGGGCCTTGCTGCCGATGGTCGGGCTGGCGACGATGGCCACAGTGATTGCCTCGCAGGCGGTGATCTCGGGGGCCTTCTCGCTGACCCGTCAGGCCATCCAGCTCGGCTATATCCCGCGCATGCAGATCCAGCACACGTCCAGCGACGAGCAGGGGCAGATCTACATCGGCGCGGTTAACTGGACGTTGATGGTCGGTGTGGTGCTGCTGGTGATCGGCTTCGAGTCGTCCGGCGCGCTGGCAGCGGCCTACGGCGTGGCAGTGACGGGGACCATGCTGATGACCACCATCCTGGTGGCAGCGGTGATGCTGCTGCTGTGGAAGTGGCCGCCGATGCTGGCGGTGCCGCTGGTGGTCTGTTTCCTGCTGGTCGATGGCTTGTACTTCGCCGCCAACGTACCGAAGATCGTTCAGGGCGGCGCCTTCCCGGTACTCGCAGGCCTGGTGCTGTACCTGCTGATGAGTACCTGGAAACGCGGCAAGCAGATCCTGGTCGAGCGCATTGACGAGGGCGGGCTGCCGCTGCCGGTGTTCATCAGCAGCATCCGCGTACAGCCACCGCATCGGGTCGAAGGTACGGCGGTGTTCCTGACGGCACGGGCTGATGCGGTGCCCCATGCGCTGCTGCACAACATGCTGCATAACCAGGTGCTGCACAGCCAGGTGGTGCTGCTGACGGTGGTCAGCGAAGACCGCCCACGGGTGCCGGAACAAGAGCGTTTCGAGGTTGAGGCCTATGGTGATGGCTTCTTCCGGGTATTGCTGCACTTTGGCTTCATGGACGAGCCGGACGTGCCGGCGGCGTTGAGGCTGTGCCACCTGGATGAGCTGGACTTCAGCCCGATGCGCACCACCTACTTCCTCAGCCGGGAAACGGTGATTGCGTCGCGTCTGGAAGGGATGTCGCGCTGGAGGGGGAACCTGTTCGCGTTCCTGCTGAAGAATGCCAACGGTAACTTGCGCTTCTTCAACCTGCCGTTGAACCGGGTGATCGAGCTGGGCACCCAGGTCGAGATCTGAGCAACTGGGGCCGCAAAGCGGCCCCAGTCATTGTCAGTTTTGTGAAGCCACGCTGGACTTGCCCTGACGGGTCTCGATCTCGTCGATCAGGCGCTTGGCCAGCGCCGGGTAGTTCTCGTCGAAGTGGTGGCCGCCTGGCAGCTTCATGCGCTCACCCACTGCAGTCTTGTCGGTGCAACCGCTCTCGTCGGTCTCTTCCACACCGTACACGCAGACCACTTTGGACGCCGGCAGCCTGGCCATTTCCGGCCCGGTAGGCGCTTCCTGGCCTTCCTTGCCCAACCAGCCCTCGACTTCGATCTCGAAACTGCCGCTACGGGCGAACGCAAGCAGCACCACCGCGTCGATACGCTGCTGGTCTTCGGCCGGCAGGCGGTTGTAGATCGCTGGCAGCACGTCGGCGCCAAACGAGTAACCGGTCAGCACGAAACGTTTGGTGCCCCACTTCTGACGGTAGTGCTGCATCAGTTCCGACAGGTCGGCGGCACTTTGTTCCGGGGTCTTGTGCTGCCAGTAGTAGCGCAGGGTGTCGATACCGACCACCGGGTAGCCCAGCTTGGCCATCTCACCGGCTACGTCCCGGTCCAGGTCGCGCCAGCCGCCGTCACCGGACAGGAACAGGGTGACGGTGTCGGTGGTTTGCCCGGCCGGGACTTCCACCACCGGGATGGCCAGGGCGTTGCCGTCGCGGCCGACCAGGGCCTGGGTCAGCTGGGCCTTGAGCACCTGTGGCAGGTGGATGTCATAGTCGCTGATGCTGGTCTCGGCGTTGGCCTGGTCGCGCACGAAGGCGGCACTGGCATCGTCCGGGTTGTCGTTCCAGGCGACGTTCCAGTGGCCGTGGGCGGCCGACTTCGGCAGCTCGACCTTGCAGCCTGGTTGCTCCAGGGTGAAGTCGACCGAGATGGCCCGGGCCTTGTCGTCACTCTGGGTGGCCAGCCAACGCCATGCCTGGGCTGCACCTGGGCCGATGCCGGCGACCAGGGTCGGTTTGTCGGAAAGCTGGGTCAGTGCCTGGTCCATGGCCTGTTGCTGCTTGGTGCAGTCGTTCGGCGGCAGGATCACCTGGACCAGCTGCGCTTCGCCAGCCTGGCTCAGATCCAGCAGCTGCTTGTCGGTCAAGGCCTGGTCCTGGGGCACGCCGATGGCGACCCGGGCCTTGGCATGCACGCCCGGGGTGACACGGACGATGCTGGTGTCATTCAGGGTCAGTTGCTCCAGCCGCGCCTCGGGGGCAGGGCGGGCCCACAGCCAAAAGCCCGCAGCGCCGGCCAGGGCGGCCAGCAGCAGGGGAATCAGTACGTACAGCCAATAGCGTCGGATCATCAGCGTTTCACCAATCCAGTCAGGCCGCCGGCAATCAGGGCGGCAGTATCGGCCAGTGCTACCAGCGGGTCGAGCCCGGCTGGTACGGCCATGTAACGAGGTTCCCAGTCCGGCTGGAACTTGTCCTTGAAGCGCCGCAGGCCCTGGAAGTTGTAGAGCTGTTCACCACGCCGGAACACCATCGAGCCCAGGCGCTGGGTCAAGGGGGCGCCGCGGCGTGGCTGCAGGCCGGAAAGCGGCACCATGCCCAGGCTGAAGCGGCCGTAGTCATGGCTTTTGTAATGCAGGATCAAGCCGATCATCATGAATTCCATGGTCAGCTTCGGCGCTTCGGGGTGAGCGCGCATCAGGTCGAGGCTGGCCAATTCGTTGCTGTGGGTTTCCAGCAGGTTGGCGAAGGCCACCGGCCGGCCCTGGAAACGAATCAGGGCGATACGGAAGTGCTGCAGGTACTCGGGGCTGAAACGCCCCAGCGAGAAGCCTTTCTCGCGCACGTTCTTGCCGCCGAGCCAGGCGTCGGAGATTTCCTTGAGCTCGGCCAGCGGAGCCTGGCCAGGTTCGTGGATCTCCAGGCTCAAGCCATCCCGACCGCCACGGTTCCAGGTGTAGCGCAGGTCTTTCATTTCCTTGCCCTTGGCTTCGAGGTCGAAGCGGCGCAAGTCGACCCGCGCTTCCTCGCCCAGCTTCAGGGCAGTCAGGCCGATGTCCATGTAGAACGGCAGGTTCTCCGCGCGCACCTGGTAGAACACCGGGCGGGCGTGGTGCAAATCGCACAGGTCACGGAACTGCCAGATCATCTCGGCGCGTTCCTGGGCCGGGCCGATCGGGTCGTAAAGCGCCACCAGGCTGCGGCCACGACGGGCATACATGAGGAAGGCATTGTCGCTGGGGTGGAACAGCAAAGCCTTGTCGCCGGTCAATGCCAGGCCACCGTCGGGCTGGTCGGAGGCCAGCAGGATGCGGTTGGCGCGTTGCAGCTCAACCTCGTCAGGCAGGTGAATGACCGGACGGGCGGTGCGCAGCAGCCAGGTCAGAGCGACAATCACCAGCAGCACCGCGCTGCCCAGGGCAGCACGCAGGCCGCGCGGGGCGTCGGCGTCGAGGGTGAACTGCCACCACAGTTTGTGGGTATAGGGCACGTCCTGGTAGGCAAACAGCAGCAGCCACACCGACGCGCCGACCACGCAGGCGCTGGCCACCAGGTACACCGGTGAGAACGGCAGTTCGAGCAGCCGGCTCGGCCGGTAGAACGAACGGCGGAAAACGGCCAGGAGTGCGGCGGTCAGGGTGAGCAGGCTGGCTTCTTCCCAGTCGAAGCCTTTGAGGATCGACAGCAGTGCGCCGACCAGCAGCAACACCGTGGTCAGCAGCCAGGCGGCCGACAGGCGTCGGCGCAGGCCCTGGGCCAGCAGCAGGCAAAGCACGCCAATCAGGCTGGCGCCGAAGTGCGAGGCGTCGATCAGCCGGTGTGGCACGAGGAAGCCCATGTGCTCCAGGCGTGTGTCGATTTCCGGGGTGGCGCCGGAGAACAGCAGCACCACGCCCGACAGGAACACCAGAATCGCCAGGATCGGTGCGCCGAGGCCCGAGGCGGCCTTGATCGCTTGCTGGGCGAACAACAGGCGGCGTGCTTCGTTGGCCAGCAGCAGCACGCAGGCCAGCAGCAGTGGCAGCACTACGTAGATCAGCCGGTACAGGAGCAGGGCGGCAGCCAGAGGCGCGGCGCCTAGCTGGTCAGCGAAGGCGGCCAGCAGGATCGCTTCGAACACCCCTACGCCGCCGGGTACATGGCTGAGCACACCAGCAGCCAGGGCCAGCAGGTAAACCAGCACGAAGGCACCGAAGGGTGGCGCTTGCGGAAGCAGCAGGTAAAGCACGGTGGCCGCAGCGGCCACATCCAGTGCGGTGATCAGCAACTGCAGGGCCGCCAGGCGGCCACCGGGCAGGCGCAGGGTGCGACGGCCCAGCTGGACCAGCAGGTTGTCGGCCAGAGGTTGCTCTGGCAGGCGGCGGCGATAGAGCCCGATCACCAGGACGGCGGTGAGGGCCAGTACGGCGATGGCGATGCCGGCCAGCAATGTCGAAGGCAGGCGCAGGGCGGTTGCCGCTGCCGGCAGGTTGCTCAAGGTGGCCAGCGCCGCCAGGGGGGGCAGTGCGCACCCCAGGGACAGGCTGGCAAACACGGTCATGCGTGCAACTTCGGCGGCGCCCAGGCCCTGACGTGCATACAAGCGGTAGCGCACAGAGCCACCGGAGAGCATCGACAGGCCGATTGCGTTGCCAATGGCAAAGGCGCTGAAACCGCCCATCACCAAGGATCGCGCAGGCAGCTTGACGGCTGCGTAACGGCTGGCCGACCACTCATAGCCCAGCAGGATCACGAACCCTGCCACCGTCGCCAGCAGGGCGCCGACCAACGACTTTGCCGGTACATCGAGCATGGCGTCGTGCAGGGCGTAGATGTCCAGTTCGCTCAACAGATGCCGACAGGCGATCAGCGCCATGGCAAACAGCAGCAAGGTCACGGCCAGACCAATCGGCTGACGGTAACGGCTCATTCGCTCAAGCCAAGGCAGGCGCTGGGCAGCAGTTGGCAGTGCCGAGGCAAGAGGCACCTGGGGTTCGGGGGTGTGCGATGTCATAAAATGCCTCGAGCGAGTTGCGCGAGGAGGGGAAGAGCTGCGGCCAAGTGAAAGTCCCTTTGGTAAACGTATCCAGATATTACTCCGGGCAACGTTACTTTCAGTCGTCCGGCAGTGTTAAAGATAGTTCATGCTCATGACGACACCTCAACCGAGCGGGTTTGGGTGGAGTACAAGGATTTATCAGGCGACGAAATGCAACAAACCCCGCGCTGCTTTACACAGGCGGGGTTTGTTCTGACGAATATGGTTGCGGGAGCCGGATTTGAACCGACGACCTTCGGGTTATGAGCCCGACGAGCTACCAGGCTGCTCCATCCCGCGTCAGAGGGGCGCATTCTATAGACTTGGATATTTAAGTCAAGCGTTAACGCCAAAATGTTGCTCAATTGCTTCAGGCGCTGATTTCCAGACAAAAGAAAAAGGCCACTGGGTTAGCAGTGGCCTTTTCTCGAATCTGGTTGCGGGAGCCGGATTTGAACCGACGACCTTCGGGTTATGAGCCCGACGAGCTACCAGGCTGCTCCATCCCGCGCCTGTGAGATCGAATTCTACGGATTTCCCAGCTCATGTCAAGCGATATTATAGAAAACCCTTTTTCGTTCAATCCCTTAGCGCCTACACCTGGCGGCGGCTCAGGCGCGGCGGGGTTTACAAGCCGATTATGGAGCCCTCTGTATCCGCATAGGCGGCATGCGCTACTATCTGTATGAATTTACAGTGGTGGCCGTCATCAATGTCTTTGCGCAAGATCATCCACATCGACTGCGATTGTTTTTACGCCGCCATCGAGATGCGTGACGACCCGCGCCTGGCAGGTCGCCCCATGGCGGTGGGTGGTTCCCCGGACCGGCGCGGGGTGATCGCCACCTGCAATTATGAAGCACGCGCCTATGGCGTGCGTTCAGCCATGTCGTCCCGGCATGCCCTCAAGCTTTGCCCGGACCTGGAGATCGTCAAGCCGCGTTTCGAGGCTTACCGGGAAGCTTCGCGCGAGATTCACGCCATTTTTCGTGACTACACCGAGCTGATCGAGCCGTTGTCACTGGATGAGGCGTATCTGGATGTCAGTGAAAGCCAGTGGTATGCCGGCAGTGCTACACGAATCGCCGAGGACATTCGCCGGCGGGTCGCCCGCACGCTGCATATCACGGTATCTGCGGGGGTGGCGCCAAACAAGTTCCTGGCCAAGATCGCCAGCGACTGGCGTAAGCCCAACGGCATCTTCGTGATTACCCCGGAGCAGGTCGAGGCCTTTGTTGCCGCCTTGCCAGTGGCCAAGCTGCATGGTGTGGGCAAGGTGACCGCAGACAAGTTGAACCGCCTGGGGATCGATACCTGCCTTGACTTGCGTGAGTGGTCGCGGCTGGCGCTGGCGCGGGAGTTCGGCAGCTTTGGTGAACGGCTCTGGGGGTTGGCGCGAGGGATTGACGAGCGTGCGGTTCACAACGACAGCCGCAGGCAGTCGGTCAGCGTGGAAAACACCTATGACAACGACTTGCCCGATCTGGCCAGTTGCCTCGAACGTTTGCCTGAACTGCTCGAAAGCCTTAATGAGCGGATTGCCCGGATGGACAGCAGTTACCGCCCGGACAAGCCGTTCGTCAAGGTCAAGTTCCATGACTTCAGCCTGACCACCATGGAGCAGGCAGGGGCGGGCAGGGACCTGGAAAGCTACCGTCAGTTGCTACGCCAGGCGTTCGCCCGGGGTGGCAAGCCGGTGCGCTTGCTGGGGGTCGGGGTGAGGCTGCGGGATCTGCGCGGGGCGCATGAACAACTGGAGCTGTTCCCGGGCAATTGAAAAGGGGCCGTAAAAACGGCCCCTTCTTTATAGTTACTGCGCGCCGGGATCAGCGACCAACCGGCCGGTGGCCTTGGTCAGTGCCGACAGAAATTCCTGTTGCAGCTCCGGATCGTTGCGTGTGAGCTCGACCAGGCTCTGCTCCATCTCGCTGGCTTCCTCTTCCAGGCCCAGCTCGGACAAGCGCTTGACCCGGTGTACCCATTGGCCGACATCGTCATCCTCGAGGTCATCGAAGATCAGCTCATGGGCCTCGCGCAGCTTGTTGCGCAGGGTGGCGCTGACCAGCAGGCTGGCATCGCCACGCACCGCGTTGTCCTCATCGACCACCTGCAGGTGCAAGGTGCCGACGTGGTTCAGGTGCTGCTCCGAGAACGGGCTGTCCAGCAGGTTCAGACGCAGCACGCCGTTCCTGTCGGTGGTCAGCTCGTGGGTCATCTTGCCCGCCTTGACTTCGACCAGCCGCTCGCTCCAGGGCACGCTGGTGAACTCTTCGCGCTTGTCCTTCTGCACTTCGCTGATGCCCGCCAGGTTCTGCTGGGCGCGGCCATTGGACGGCGTGTTCATGAACGGATTAAGGCCATCCACGCCATAGCTGAGCCAGTCGTGGGTCATGCTTTGCGGCAGGTTGCCGAGGGCGAACACGTTGACCACGTTGGCCCCTATGCCGGCCACCACGGCTACCGCGCCCAGCGGGATCTCGTAGATCTCCCGCCACGGTTGGTAGGGGGTGTAGCGGTCGTAGCGGCGGGTGACCTCGTACTCGGTCACCTCGAAACGCTTCTGCTCATGGACGCGCACACGCCGTTGCGGAAGCTCCATCACCTTCGGCTCGCCGACATCGATCTGCAGGGTGTGTTCGAGCAGCTTGCGCTCGACGCGCTCCTCATGATCGCTGCGCTGGGACATCTGGTTGGCGCAACCGCTGGTAAGCAGGGCGCCGCACAGTGCGGCGCCCCCCAGGGTAAAGGTACTTCGCTTGGACATGATTACTCGTGCATTGATTATCAGCGGCGAACGCGGGCCTGCAGGAAGGTCAGCACTTCATTGAGCGGCAGCGGGTGAGCTTCCGACTCGGTGCGGTGCTTGTACTCCAGGTTGCCGTCGGCCAGGCCGCGGTCGCTGACGACGATGCGGTGTGGAATGCCGATCAGCTCCATGTCGGCGAACTTGATGCCGGGGCTGGTCTTCTTGTCGCGGTCGTCCAGCAGCACCTCGTAGCCGGCCGCGGTCAGTTCGGCGTACAGCTTGTCGGTTGCCTCGCGGACGACCTCGGTTTCGTAACGCAGGGGTACCAGGGCGATCTGGAACGGTGCCAGGGCGTCGTTCCAGATGATGCCTTTGTCGTCGTAGCTCTGCTCGATGGCGGCGGCGACCACGCGGGACACACCAATGCCGTAACAGCCCATGGACAGGGTAACCGGCTTGCCGTTCTCCCCCAGGACCTGGCACTTGAGTGCCTCGCTGTATTTGGTGCCGAGCTGGAAGATATGGCCAACTTCGATGCCGCGCTTGATTACCAGGGTACCCTGGCCGTCCGGGCTTGGGTCGCCTTCGACGACATTGCGCAGGTCGGCGACTTGTGGAACCGGCAGGTCACGCTCCCAGTTCACGCCGAAGTAGTGTTTGTCGTCGATATTGGCGCCGATGCCGAAGTCGCTCATCAGGGCGACCGAGCGGTCGAT
Source organism: Pseudomonas sp. TWI628 (assembly GCF_039673865.1). Classification (NCBI taxonomy): domain Bacteria; kingdom Pseudomonadati; phylum Pseudomonadota; class Gammaproteobacteria; order Pseudomonadales; family Pseudomonadaceae; genus Pseudomonas; species Pseudomonas sp. TWI628. Next base: position 69,622 of record NZ_JBDJMM010000031.1, read on the forward strand.
CACGATTTCCAGTGGCAGGTTCAGCGGGCCGAGCGAACCGGCACCGGCACCAATGGCCGCGCGCAGTTCGGCGTCGGTGGCCATGACCAGCGGGTCGGCAACCTGTTCCAGCTTGGCGGCCTTGATTTCGTTGAGTTCGTGATCGCCACGGACGATCAGGGCAACCAGCTTGCCCTCTTCGGCACCGCGCACGATCAGGGTCTTGACGGTCTTTTCGATCGCCAGGCCGTGGTTTTCCACCAGTTGGGCGATGGTCTTGGCTTCCGGGGTGTCGACCAGGCGCAGCTCTTCGGTAGGAGCAGGGCGCACGGTTTCACGCGGGATGGCTTCGGCCTTCTCGATGTTGGCGGCGTAATCCGAGCTGTCGCTGAAGATCACGTCGTCTTCGCCCGATTCGGCCAGGACGTGGAACTCGTGGGAGTAGCTGCCACCGATGGAGCCGGTGTCGGCCTGCACTGGGCGGAAGTCCAGGCCCAGGCGGGTAAAGATGTTGGTATACGCCTGGTGCATGCGGTCGTAGGTTTCCTGCAGGGAAGCCTGGTCGGCATGGAAGGAGTAGGCGTCCTTCATGATGAATTCGCGGCCGCGCATCAGGCCGAAGCGTGGGCGAATCTCGTCACGGAATTTGGTCTGGATCTGGTACATGTTGAGCGGCAGCTGTTTATAGCTGGACAGCTCGTTGCGGGCCAGGTCGGTGATCACTTCTTCGTGGGTGGGGCCTACGCAGAAGTCGCGCTGGTGGCGGTCTTTCAGGCGCAGCAGCTCAGGACCGTACTGTTCCCAGCGGCCGGATTCCTGCCACAGCTCGGCAGGCTGGATGCTGGGCATCAGCACTTCCAGGGCGCCGGCGGCGTTCATTTCCTCGCGCACAACGTTTTCGACCTTGCGCATCACCCGCAGGCCCATCGGCAGCCAGGTGTACAGGCCGGAGGCCAGTTTGCGGATCATGCCGGCACGCAGCATGAGCTGATGGCTGATGACCACTGCGTCGGCAGGGGTTTCTTTCTGGGTGGCGAGCAAATATTGACTGGTGCGCATGGTTAGCCGTGTCGATTGCCTAAGACGTTGAAATAGCCCCGCATTGTACGGGGGCGAAACGAAGGCGTACAGAATGCCCCAGGCCGTGGCAGTTGTCAGCCAAGAAAAAGCCCGGCAAGTGTGCCGGGCTTTTTCAGGTGCGGGGCACTATAAGCCAGGCTTACAGGATGCTCAGCGGGTACTCGACGATCAGGCGCAGTTCGTCGATCGAGCTCGAACCGTAGTAGACGCCGTCGCTGGAGCGGTAGGTGGCCTGACGAACGCGGAAGCTCAGGTCTTTGGCCGGGCCTTCCTGCAGGACGTACTTGACGTCTACGTCGCGTTCCCATTCCTTGCCATTGCTGGTGGAACCGGTGTTGGCATCGCTACCACGCACGTAACGGGTCATGAAGGTCAGGCCTGGCACGCCGAACTCGGCGAAGTTCAGGTCGTAGCGAGCCTGCCAGGATTTCTCGTCTTCGGCGTTGAAGTCGGAACGGGCCACGGAGTTGGCCAGGAAGATGGTACCGCCACCGTCCACGCCGTAGCCGTAGTCGCCATCACCATGGACCTTCTGGTAGGCCAGGGTGAAGGTGTGAGCGCCGATGTTGTAAGCGCCCGACAGGCTGTAGGCCTGGTTGTCGAGCTTGGTCACGCCATCTTTCTCGGCGCGCTGCAGGCCTTGGCCATCGCTCTTGGTGTCATAGATGTTGAAGTCGAACACCAGACCTTGTTTGTCCGAGAGCGGCAGCGCCCAGTTCAGGTTGGCGTAGTACTTGCGCCAGTAGTCTTCGACCTTGGAGTAGTACAGGCTGGTGGACAGGTTGTCGGTGAAGGCGTAGGTGCCACCGATAACGTCGGCCTGCTTCAGGTGCAGGCTGTCGTGGAAGGTCTGGGACTGGGCATTCAGCGCGGTGAAGTGACCGGCGTTGAGGGTCAGGCCTTTGATTTCGTTGCTGGTGATCAGCGCGCCTTGGGCCACTTCTGGCAGCAGGCGGCTGTCATCGGTCGCGAGCACTGGCAGGGCAGTGAACTGGTCGCCGACTTTCAGCACGGTATCGGAGACGCGCAGTTTGACCGCGCCGCCGCCTTCGGAGAATTCGTCCTGTGCACGGCCGTCGGCGTCAGTCGGGAACTGGCCGGTGCTGTGGCGGCCTTTGCCGCTGTCCAGTTTCACGCCGAGCATGCCGATGGCATCGACGCCCACGCCGATCACGCCTTGGGTGAAGCCGGACTCGTAAGTGCCGAGGAAACCGAGGCCGGTTTCTTCAACGCGGCTTTGGCCGCTGTCGTTGTTACGGAAGTCGCGGCTGAAGTACAGCATGCGAGTCTTGACGTTCAGCTTGCTGTCTTCGAGGAAGCCCTTGGAATCGTCCTGGGACGAGGCCACTGCCATTTGCGAGGTCCCTGCCGCAACGGCCAGGGCGATCATGCTCCACTTCATCACGCGCATCGTGATTTGCTCCTTTGGTTTTTAGGAAGAGTACCGCTGCGTCCAAGTCTTTTAGTTATATGGAGCAGCTCTTTCTTGTTATGTCGGCGGAAATGTATAGCACGCTGACTGTTCTTGGCGATATGGCAAAATTCATCCTTGCGGGAACTTTATGCTCATGTCGCTTTTAGGTATTTCCATGTCGCAAATCACGCCCCCAATTAACCGGGTCGTACAACGCCAGCGCTGTTCCATCGCCGTAAGAATTCTGTAACTACAGATTCTGGCTGGGGAAACTCCCTGGTGTACCAAACTCGCTGTTGTTATTTGTCGCGTCACCTGGTCAATGCAGGTGTCGTGCCGACTTGGCGTGGAGAGAATGCAACAAGCGTGCTCAAAATTAACAACGGTTCATGAAATTTTCACAAAGCAGGCTGCCGAAGGTCGGAAAGTGCCGAAAATACGGGGCGGGAGTTGTCTGATGGTGTGCCAGCTTGAATGGGTAAGGCAAAAGAAAAAGCTGCCATAAAAGTCAGTGTGTTACCGGCAACTGTTGATCCAGAGTCATTGATGTGGGTAGAAGCGTAGTGCCGCACACTTTGGCGGCCTCATTTTGGTGCGAAAAGTAGCGCTGTGTTACCGCCGTTGTGCAAGTCGTGAAGATTCATGGGCTTAAAGCGTGCAGTCACGCGTCCGGCAGCATGCTGGAGCGGTCGAAGCAGGGTATCCTTGGCACATAGGATTATCGGTGGAGGTTGATCGTGTTTGATATGGATTCGCGTTTGCAGCAGGATTCCCTGGTGCTGGGTGACTTTCCGCTGTGCCGCCTGCTGCTCAGCAAGGATGCCAATTACCCGTGGTTCATCCTGGTGCCCAAGCGTGCAGGCGTAAGCGAGTTGTTCGACCTGAGCCAGGAAGACCAGGCGCAGTTGTGGAAAGAAACCACCTACCTGGCCGAAGCGCTCAAGCGCGAGTTTGCGGCAGACAAGATGAACGTTGCCACCTTGGGCAACGTGGTCAGTCAGATGCACATGCATGTGATCGTTCGCCGTCATGGTGATCCAGCCTGGCCAGCGCCCGTCTGGGGCAAGGTGCCGGCTGTCGGGTACGCACCAGAGCAGGTGGAGGCCATTCGTCAGCGTCTGCGTGCGCTGTTGACCCACGATTACCAGGAGCTCTGACATGTCGCCGGAAATGCGCATCATCGAGCTGGAAACCCGTCAGGCGTTCCAGGACGACACGATCCAGGCGCTGAATGATGTGGTGGTCGAGCAGGGGCGGGTCATCGAGCGCCTGCAGCTGCAGATGGCCGAGCTGATCAAGCGTTATGAAGAGATGGTCGGGCAGTACGGCAGCGAAGGGGAGGAGGCGCCGCCACCTCACTATTGATGGGTGGCCGCCCTGGGCTTGCCCCAGGGCGGCGCAGGGTCAACGGCGGTTGACCGCGACCACGTCTTCGGCCTGCAGGCCTTTGTCGCGGTGCATCACCGAGAACTCCACGCGCTGGCCTTCGACCAGGATGCGGTGGCCCTCGCCGCGGATGGCGCGGAAGTGGACGAAGATGTCATCGCCCGAATCGCGGGAAATGAAACCAAAGCCCTTGGAAGTGTTGAACCACTTCACGGTGCCGGTATCACGCTTGCCGGCTTCCAGTGCAGCTCCCTGGCTGGCGCGCGCTTTCTTGCTGCTGCGGGCGAAGCCGGCCACCAGGTGCAGGGTGACAGCCAGCGCGGCGCAGACCAGCGCCGCCAGGTTGCCCATTTCCGGGCGTGCCAGCAGGGTCAGGGTCTGCAGGACCACGGCCACCACCAGCAGGGCGCAAGCCAGGTACTGCAGTTGTTGCCGCGCACCGCGGTAATACAGCGGCACGACCGGGGCCAACAGCAGGTTGAGCAGGCCCAGCAGGGCCAGATAGACCGCGTCGGGTTGCTGCAGGAAGGGTGTTGCGTCGGGTTTCAGGCTGGGCATGAGCGATAGCAGCAAAGCCGCAACGCCCGTCACCAGATGGACGATCTTGAACATGGGTTGGCTCACAGTTGATAAGGCCGATCACAGGAAGAGCTGGCGGCACGGTGCGCATGAGGTGTAAAGCGCGAACACGTGGCGGCCAGCCTATGCACCCGGCAATGAAAGTCCGCACGGGTGGCACCGTGCCTATTTAACAGCAAAGGCGGGGGCTTCTCAAACCGCAGGCGGCAGGTGCCGATGGCTTGCGCTGTGTCATGGGCGCGTTGCGCCAGGTATTGATACAGTGTGAAGGGCCCGCTTGATCATCAAGCCTTATGGAAAGGGGAACTTCATGGCAATCGATATCGGTATCAATGAAGAAGATCGCAAGTCCATCGTCGAAGGGCTTTCTCGCCTGTTGTCGGATACCTACGTGCTGTATCTGAAAACCCATAACTTCCACTGGAACGTCACCGGTCCGTCGTTCCGCACCCTGCACCTGATGTTCGAGGAGCAGTACAACGAACTGGCGCTGGCGGTCGACTCGATCGCCGAGCGGATCCGCGCGCTGGGCTTCCCGGCGCCAGGTTCGTACGCCTTCTATGCACGACACTCCTCGATCAAGGAGGAAGAGGGTGTGCCGCATGCCGATGAAATGATCCGTCAGCTGGTGCAGGGGCAAGAGGCCGTGGTGCGCACTGCCCGCAGTATCTTCCCGGTGGTGGACAAGGTCAGCGATGAGCCGACCGCTGATCTGCTGACCCAGCGCATGCAGGTGCACGAAAAGACAGCCTGGATGCTGCGGGTACTGCTCGACGGTAAATGACCGGCTAATCGTGTAGGGCTTTTCCAAAGGCCCGGCTGACCCCATGCCAGTCGGGCTCTTTCGTTTGTGCGGGAAGGTTTTGCCGCTGCTTTGGGCGCCTCGCTGAGCGCTTCATTGAGCCCCAGTTGATTGAACTGAGGAAGTGGCGCGATGCAAGCAATCAAGCGTGCGGTGAGGGTGGGGCACTGGCCTGGCAAGCAGTGCATCGACCCGTTCAAGACCGATTTCGACATGTTGCAGACTCAGCCGGTATCGCGTTCGGTGCGGCTGAACGGTTTTTCCACTTGTCTGCGCCTGGAGGCGGTGTATTGGGGTATCCTCGAGCAGATCGCCGCAGCGAACCAGTGCTCGGTCAGCGCCGTGCTGTCTTATGTCGATCGCGAAGTGCACCTGCGTCAGGGCGGGGTACGCAACTTCAGTGGGCTGATCCGGGTGATCTGCGTCGCCTGGTTGCGTGATCCTCCGAGTGCACGCTGATCGCCCGGCGGGCTGCGCAGTGTCGGTTAACCATATATAATCCCGCTTTTTGCTGCCCCGGCAGCCAGCGTTGTGGTTGACGAGAGACGTTCATGCCCCTTTATGACTATCAATGTGCTTCCTGCGATCACCGGATGGAGGCGCTGCAGAAGATCAGCGCCGCGCCGCTGACCGACTGCCCGGCCTGTCAGGCGCCGGCATTGAAGAAACTGCTGTCGGTCCCCGGTTTTCGCCTGAGTGGCAACGGCTGGTACGAAACCGATTTCAAGACCGGGGCGAAAAAGAACCTGGCAGGCGGCGACAAGGCCGACTGAGTTGAATTGCAGTAGTCGGGTCTTGCAGTATTAGCCCTCCGGGCGGCCAAGGCCTCCAACGAATACACGAATCACGAGAAGCGAAACCACCATCATGATGCGCAGCCATTATTGCGGCCAACTGAACGAGAGCCTGGACGGCCAGGAAGTCACCCTTTGCGGCTGGGTCCATCGTCGCCGCGACCACGGCGGGGTGATCTTCCTCGACATCCGTGACCGCGAAGGCATGGCCCAGGTCGTGTTCGACCCGGATCGCGCCGAAACCTTCGCCGCCGCCGACCGCGTGCGCAGCGAGTACGTCGTGCAGATCACCGGCAAGGTGCGCAAGCGCCCGGACGGCGCGGTGAACGCCAACATGGCGTCCGGTGCCATCGAGATCCTCGGCTACCAGCTGAACGTGCTCAACGAAGCGGAAACCCCGCCGTTCCCGCTGAACGAATACTCCGACGTCGGCGAGGAGACTCGCCTGCGCTACCGCTTCATCGACCTGCGTCGTCCGGAAATGGCCGACAAGCTGCGCCTGCGTTCGCGCATCACCAGCAGCATCCGTCGTTTCCTCGATGAAAACGGCTTCCTTGACGTCGAAACCCCGATCCTCACCCGTGCCACTCCGGAAGGCGCGCGTGACTACCTGGTGCCGAGCCGTACCCACGCGGGCAGCTTCTTCGCCCTGCCGCAGTCGCCTCAGCTGTTCAAGCAGCTGCTGATGGTTGCCGGTTTCGACCGCTACTACCAGATCGCCAAGTGCTTCCGCGACGAAGACCTGCGTGCAGACCGCCAGCCGGAATTCACCCAGATCGACATCGAGACCAGCTTCCTCGACGAAGCCGAGATCATGGGCCTCACCGAGAGCATGATCCGCAAGCTGTTCAAGGAAGTGCTGGACCTGGAATTCGGCGAATTCCCGCACATGACCTTCGAAGAGGCCATGCGCCGCTACGGTTCCGACAAGCCTGACCTGCGTATCCCGCTGGAACTGGTTGACGTTGCCGACCAGCTGAAGGATGTCGACTTCAAGGTCTTCGCCGGCCCGGCCAACGATCCGAAGTGCCGCGTCACCGCCCTGCGCCTGCCAGGCGGCGCCAGCATGCCGCGCAGCAAGATCGACGAGTACACCAAGTTCGTCGGCATCTACGGTGCCAAGGGCCTGGCCTACATCAAGGTCAACGAGCGCGCCAAAGGCGTCGAAGGCCTGCAGTCGCCGATCGTCAAGAACATCCCTGAGGCCAACCTCAACAACATCCTCGACCGCGTAGGCGCTGTCGACGGTGACATCGTGTTCTTCGGTGCCGACAAGTTCAAGGTCGTCAGCGAGGCCCTGGGCGCCCTGCGTATCCGTCTGGGTCACGACTTCGAGCTGCTGACCTGCGAGTGGGCGCCGATGTGGGTCGTCGACTTCCCGATGTTCGAAGAGAACGAAGACGGCAGCTTCACCGCGCTGCACCACCCGTTCACCGCACCGAAGTGCAGCCCGGAAGAGCTCGAGGCCAACCCGGCCACCGCGCTGTCCCGTGCCTACGACATGGTGCTGAACGGTACGGAGCTGGGTGGCGGTTCGATCCGTATTCACCGCAAGGAAATGCAGCAAGCGGTATTCCGCCTGCTGGGTATCGAGGCAGCGGAACAGGAAGAGAAATTCGGCTTCCTGCTCGACGCCCTGAAGTTCGGTGCACCGCCTCATGGTGGCCTGGCCTTCGGCCTGGACCGCCTGGTCATGCTGATGACCGGTGCCCAGTCGATCCGTGAAGTGATCGCCTTCCCGAAAACCCAGAGCGCCGCGTGCGTCATGACCCAGGCCCCTGGCATGGTCGACGCCAAGGCCCTGCGCGAGCTGCACATCCGTCTGCGCGAGCAGACCAAGGTCGAGTAATCGGCCCCGGGCGCATCCCGGCGGGTGCGCCCCGGCGCTTCGGCGCAGTATTCCCACGTTCCGCCCTTCGGGGCGGAACCTGTTTCTGTTTCAAGGATTCGGAGTCGTTATGGCTGGTCATTCCAAGTGGGCGAACATCAAGCACCGCAAAGAGCGCCAGGATGCCAAGAGAGGCAAGATCTTCACCAAGTGGATCCGTGAGCTGACCGTCGCTGCCAAGCAAGGTGGTGCCGACCCGGCCTCCAACCCGCGCCTGCGTCTGGCGTTGGACAAAGCCCTGGGCGCCAACATGAGCCGCGACATCATTGATCGCGCCGTGGCCCGTGGTGCCGGCACCAACGAAAGCGACAACGTCGAAGAGCTCAGCTACGAAGGTTACGGCCCGGGTGGCGTGGCGATCATGGTCGAGGCCATGACCGACAACCGCAACCGGACCGCCGCCGCCGTGCGCCATGCCTTCAGCAAGTGTGGCGGCAACCTCGGCACCGACGGCTCAGTCGCCTACCTGTTCGAGCGCAAGGGCCAGATCAGCTTCGCCCCAGGCATCGACGAAGATGCCCTGATGGAAGCCGCGATGGAGGCCGATGCCGACGACGTGGTGGCCAACGATGATGGTTCGTTCGAGGTCTTTACCTCGTTCAACAGCTTCTATGCCGTGCGTAACGCGCTGGAAGAGGCGGGCTTCAAGGCCGCCGACGCGGAAATCGTCATGCAGCCGACCACCAGCGCCGAACTGGACCAGGAGGGCGCCGAGAAGGTGCTCAAGCTGATCGACATGCTCGAAGACCTGGATGACGTGCAGAACGTCTACTCCAATGCACAGATCTCCGACGAGATCATGGAAAAACTCGGCTAAGGTCTTCTGGCGATCAATGCCGGATCTTTGAATTTGTCGGCGCCTGCATCGGCCCTTTCGCGGGTAAACCCGCTCCCACAGGTACTGCACCAACTTCGAATTGGGTGCAGTACCTGTGGG
>NZ_JBDJMM010000032.1:0-78409 GCF_039673865.1 Pseudomonas sp. TWI628
TCTGGCACACTTGTGTCCCCCCACACACACAAAAAAAACCTTGGGGGTTGCCCCCCCGCCCCCCCCGCTTCTATATAGCTACACCAGCAGACGATCACTCAGCCTTCAGGGTAACCCGGCCAAACGACTTCTTACCTGCCTGGCACACATGGGTCGCACCGAGAACAAACATGAAGTCCTTGTCGACCACAGCACCATCGACCTTCACCGCACCACCACTGAGCAGGTCTCGCGCCTGCGCCGAGTTCTTCACCAGGCCAGCACGGTTCAGCACAGCAGCGATCGGCAGGTCCTCAGCTGCAGCCACTTCGATCTCCGGCAGATCTTCCGGCAGCTCGCCTTCCTTCATACGGTTACCCGCAGCACGGTGAGCATTGGCCGCCGCCTCTTCACCATGGAAGCGCGCAACAATCTCTTCAGCCAGCTTGATCTTGATGTCACGCGGGTTCGCGCCATTGGCAACGTCAGCGCGGAACTGCTCGATCTCTTCCATCGAACGGAAGCTCAGCAGCTCGAAGTAACGCCACATCAGGGTGTCCGGGATCGACACCAGCTTGCTGTACATCACGCCCGGCGCTTCCTGGATACCAACATAGTTACCCAGCGACTTGGACATCTTCTTCACGCCATCGAGCCCTTCGAGCAATGGCATGGTCACAATGTTCTGCGCTTCCTGCCCATAGGCGCGCTGCAGTTCACGCCCCATCAGCAGATTGAACTTCTGGTCAGTACCACCCAGCTCCACATCAGCCTTCAACGCCACGGAATCATAGCCCTGCACCAGCGGGTAGAGGAACTCGTGGATGGCGATCGGCTGATTGGTGGTGTAGCGCTTGTCGAAGTCGTCACGCTCAAGCATGCGCGCTACGGTGTACTGCGATGCCAGGCGAATGAAATCGGCCGGAGTCAGCTTGTCCATCCAGGTGGAGTTGAACGCGACTTCGGTCTTGGCCGGGTCGAGGATCTTGAAGACCTGCTGCTTGTAGGTTTCGGCGTTCTCCAGCACCTGCTCGCGGGTCAGCGGCGGACGCGTGGCGCTCTTGCCACTCGGGTCACCGATCATGCCGGTAAAGTCACCGATCAGGAAGATGACCTGGTGCCCCAGCTCCTGGAACTGGCGCAGCTTGTTGATCAGCACCGTGTGCCCCAGGTGCAGGTCAGGCGCAGTCGGGTCGAAGCCTGCCTTGATACGCAGAGGCTGGCCGCGCTTGAGCTTCTCGACCAGTTCCGACTCGACCAACACCTCTTCCGCACCGCGCTTGATAAGCGCCAGCTGCTCTTCAACCGACTTCATAGACAGACCCGCAAGGCTCAGATTCAAAGGGAGCCAACCATACAAGATCGGCCATCAATTACAAGTTTCGAAATGAAATGTGACCCGACCGACGCGTCACGGCGTCTACGCGCCCTTGCGTGAAACTAGATTTGGTTATATTTTATACAGTTATTTCATCTTCATCATGTCATTCATCTTTTCCATATTCATTTTTCTTCAAAGTCACCTTACCTATGACCAACGAAACGCCTAAAGCGCCCCCGCTTTATCCGAAAAGCCATCTGTTGGCCGCCAGCGGCATCGCCGCCCTGCTCAGCCTGGCACTGCTGGTATTCCCCTCCAGCGAAGTCGAAGCCAAGAAGACCACCCTCAGCCTGGAGCTGGAGAGCCCGGCCGAGCAGTTGAAGGACGAGTCCAACGCCGCCCCGCTGGTACAGACTCAAGGCGATCAGGGCTCTCCCTTCGCGCAGATCGACGGCGCCGACACCAACACCGAGCAGGCCGCACAAGAAGCGCCTGCCACCGAGAAAAAGCCTGAAGCCAAGGAGCCAGGTCACCGCGAAGTGACCGTAGCCCGTGGTGACACCCTCTCTACCCTGTTCGCCAAGGTCGGCCTACCGGCCAATGCGGTGCACGACCTGCTGGCCAGCAACAAACAAGCCAAGCAGTTCAGCCAGCTCAAGCATGGCCAGGTGCTGCAGTTCGAACTCGATAAGGATGGCGAACTGGCCAGCCTGCACAGCAAGGTCAGCAACCTCGAAACCATCCGCCTGACCAAGACAGCCAAGGGCTACACCTTCGATCGCGAGATCAGCAAGCCGGTGGTCCGTACCGCTTACGCCCACGGCGTGATCAAGAGTTCGCTGTCCGCCTCGGCCCAGCGCGCCGGCCTGTCCCACAGCATGACCATGGACATGGCCAAGGTCCTGGGTTACGACATCGACTTTGCCCAGGATATCCGCCCTGGCGACGAGTTCGATGTGGTCTACGAACAGAAGGTCATGGACGGCAAGGTGGTCGGCACCGGCAATATCCTGTCCGCGCGCTTCACCAACCGCGGCAAGACCTACACCGCCGTGCGCTACACCAACAAGCAGGGCAACACCAGCTACTACACCGCCGACGGCAACAGCCTGCGCAAGGCGTTCATCCGTACCCCGGTCGACTTCGCCCGCATCAGCTCGCGCTTCTCCGCCGGCCGCAAGCACCCGATCCTGAACAAGATCCGCGCGCACAAGGGTGTGGACTATGCCGCCCCGCGCGGCACGCCGATCAAGGCAGCCGGTGATGGCCGCATCGAACTGGCTGGCCGTCGCGGCGGTTACGGCAACACCGTGATCATCGCCCACGGCAACAGCTATAAAACCCTTTACGGTCACATGCAGGGCTTTGCCAAGGGTATCAAGACCGGCAGCAACGTGAAGCAGGGCCAGATCATCGGCTACATCGGTACTACCGGCCTGTCGACCGGCCCGCACCTGCACTACGAGTTCCAGGTCAACGGCGTACACGTCGACCCGCTGAGCCAGAAGGTGCCAATGGCTGACCCGATCGCCAAGAACGAACGCCAGCGCTTCCTGCAGCAGAGCCAACCACTGATCGCCCGCATGGACCAGGAAAAGGCCACCATGCTCGCGGCAAACAAGCGCTGACCCATGGCGCTTTATCTGGGGGTGATGTCCGGCACCAGCCTTGATGGCCTGGATATCGCCCTGATCGATCAAGGTGAGCAGCTTCAGTTGCTCGCCACTCACTATGTCCCCATGCCCACCGACCTGCGCCAGCAACTGCTCAGCCTCTGCAGTAGCGGCCCTGACGAGATTGCCCGCGCCGCCCTGGCAGAAAACCGCTGGGCCAGCCTGGCAGGTGAAGGTGTACGGCAACTGCTCGACAAGCAAGGACTGCAGGCCGACGCCATTCGGGCCATCGGCAGCCATGGCCAGACCATCCGTCATGAGCCGGCTCGCGGCTTCACCGTGCAGATCGGCAACCCGGCGCTGCTCGCCGAGCTTACCGGTATCAGCGTGGTCGCCGACTTCCGCCGTCGCGATGTGGCGGCAGGCGGCCAGGGCGCCCCTCTGGTGCCGGCCTTCCATGAAACCCTGTTCAGCCACCTCGGCCAGCGCCTGGCGGTTCTCAATGTGGGTGGTTTCAGCAACCTGAGCCTGATCGAACGCGACAAGCCCGTGCATGGCTTCGACTGCGGGCCAGGCAACGTGCTGCTGGACGCCTGGATCGAGCGCAAGCGTGGCCAGGCCTATGATGCCGATGGTGCCTGGGCTGCCAGTGGCGAGGTGCAAGGCGATTTGCTCAGCAGCCTGCTGAGTGACCCGTTCTTCGCCGGCAGCGGCCCGAAAAGCACCGGCCGCGAGGTGTTCAACCTGCCCTGGCTGGATGGCCACCTGGTTCGTCTGCCGGCCTACCGTGACGAAGATGTCCAGGCCACCCTGCTGGAGCTGACCGCGCGCAGCATCATCGAATCGCTGCAGAACGCCCAGCAAGGCACCGAGGCATTGCTGGTATGCGGCGGCGGCGCTCGCAATGGCGCCCTTATGGCTCGCCTTGCCCAACTGCTGCCAAAGGCCCGGGTCACCAGCACCGCTGCGCATGGCGTAGATCCGGACTGGGTCGAGGCAATGGCCTTTGCCTGGCTCGCCCACTGCTGCCTCGAGGGCATTGCCGCCAACCGCCCAAGCGTGACCGCGGCCAAGGGGCTACGTGTCCTTGGCGCGATCTATCCAGGCTGATCCCACGCCAGAATGCAAAACGCCGCGCAATAGCGCGGCGTTTTCGTACAGCCTGGCGTCAGATCGAGAACGAAGAGCCACAACCGCAGGTGGTCGCGGCATTCGGGTTCTTGATCACGAATCGCGAACCTTCGAGGCCTTCCTGGTAGTCCACTTCGGCACCAGCCAGATACTGGTAGCTCATCGGGTCGACCACCAGCGAAACGCCTTCGCGCTCGACAATGGTGTCATCTTCGGCCACGTCTTCATCGAAGGTGAAGCCGTACTGGAAGCCCGAGCAGCCGCCACCGGTGACGAACACGCGCAGCTTGAGGCGGTCATTGCCTTCCTCGGAAACCAGGTTCTTCACCTTTTGCGCGGCGCCGTGGGTGAATTCCAAAGCCGTAGGGGTGAAGGTTTCGACGCTCATGTTGATTCTCCCGGCGCAGTAGCCGCCATAAAACTCGATGACGCGCATTATCCGCTTCTCCGAGAAAATTGGTCAAGAATTGTGCGGCTTTAGTCGCGACAAACAAAAAGGCCCGCACTTGGCGGGCCTTTTCCATCAGCAAGCGCTTACGGCAGCAGGCCAGCGTGGGACAGGCCCATGCGCTCGTCCAGGCCGAACAGGATGTTGAGGTTCTGCACCGCCTGGCCCGACGCGCCCTTGACCAGGTTGTCGATCACCGACAGCACCACCACCAGATCACCACCCTGCGGGCGATGAACAGCGATGCGGCAGACGTTGGCACCGCGCACGCTGCGGGTTTCCGGGTGGCTGCCGGCCGGCATCACGTCGACGAACGGCTCATCGGCGTAGCGCTTCTCGAACAGCGCCTGCAGGTCGATCGACTTGTCGGCGACGGTCGCGTACAGGGTGGCGTGGATGCCACGGATCATCGGGGTCAGGTGCGGCACGAAGGTCAGGCCGATGTCCTTGCCAGCGGCCAGTCGCAGGCCCTGGCTGATCTCAGGCAGGTGACGATGGCCCTTTACCGCGTAGGCCTTCATGCTTTCGCCAGCCTCACAGAACAGCGAACCGACCGCTGCACCGCGGCCAGCACCGCTGACGCCCGACTTGCAGTCGGCGATCAGGCGCGAAGGGTCGGCCAGACCAGCTTCAAGCAGCGGCAGGAAGCCCAGCTGGGTGGCGGTCGGGTAGCAGCCTGGCACGGCAATCAGGCGCGCTTGGCGGATCTTTTCACGGTTGACTTCAGGCAGGCCGTAGACGGCGTCCTTGAGCAGCTCTGGAGCGCCATGCGGCTGGCCGTACCATTTGCCCCATTCGGTGGCGTCCTGCAGACGGAAGTCGGCGGACAGGTCGATGACCTTGGTCCCGGCAGCCAGCAACTCGCCAGCCAGGGCATGGGCGACACCGTGCGGGGTGGCGAAGAACACCACATCGCAGGCGGCCAGGGTCTTGCTGTCCGGCACGCTGAAAGCCAGGCCGTCATAGTGACCGCGCAGGTTCGGATACATGTCGGCGACCGCCACGCCCGCTTCGGAGCGCGAAGTGATGACCGCCACTTCGGCCTGTGGATGCTGTGCCAGCAGACGCAACAGTTCGACGCCGGTGTAACCCGTGCCGCCGACGATACCGACCTTGATCATAACGCTTGCCCCTTATCAACGAGCCGTCTGGAAAGCGCACGATAATAGGGGTGCAAGGCGCCTGTAACAACTCTTGGGGTGCCCCTTCGGGCGCTTGGGCTCTACTATCTGACGACCGTGATTACCTGAAGGAACTCCCTCCATGCTTTACCTATGGATCAAAGCGCTGCATATCGTCAGCGTGGTCTGCTGGTTTGCCGGCCTGTTCTACCTGCCCAGGCTGTTCGTCTACCACGCCCAGAGCCAGGACAGCATCAGCCAGGATCGCTTCGTCACCATGGAGCGCAAGCTGTACCGCGGCATCATGAACCCGGCAATGATCGCCACCTACGTGTTTGGCGCCTGGATGCTCTACCTCACACCCGGCTGGCTGAGCCAAGGGTGGCTGCATGCCAAGCTCACCCTGGTGATTCTGCTGACCGGCTACCATCACATCTGTGGCGCCCAGCGCAAACGCTTCGCCGCTGGCAACAATACCCGCAGTCACGTCTACTACCGCTGGTTCAACGAGGTGCCGGTACTGTTCCTGCTGGGCATCGTGATTCTCGTGGTGGTCAAACCGTTCTGACATAAAACGATGGAGCCGTACTCATGTCCCTGCCCGCTTCGCTCGAACAACGCCTGCGCTTGCCGGTGGTGGCAGCGCCGATGTTCCTGATTTCCAACCCCCAGCTGGTACTGGCCTGCTGTGGCAGCGGCGTGGTCGGCAGCTTCCCGGCACTGAACCAGCGTGACAGCGCCGGCTTCAAGGCCTGGCTGGAAGAAATTGAGGTGGGGTTGGCCAAGTTGCAGGCGCCAGCGCCCTATGCGGTGAACCTGATCGTCCACCCGACCAACCCACGGTTACAGGCCGACCTCGCACTGTGCGTCGAGCACCGCGTGCCGATTGTCATCACCAGCCTCGGCGCAGTGAAGGAAGTGGTGGATGCGGTGCACGGCTACGGCGGGCTGGTGTTTCACGATGTCACCACCCGGCGTCACGCGGAGAAAGCCGCCGAAGCCGGCGTCGATGGGCTGATTGCCGTGGCAGCGGGCGCCGGTGGCCATGCCGGTACCTGGAGCCCATTCGCCCTGGCGGCCGAGATCCGCCAATTCTTCGACAAGACCCTGCTGCTGGCCGGCTGCATCAACCATGGTCACGAAATTCTCGCCGCGCAGTTGCTCGGTGCTGACCTGGCCTACATGGGCACACGTTTCATTGCCACCCACGAAAGCCATGCCCAGGCGGCCTACAAGCAGATGCTGCTCGAGGCTCAAGCCGCAGACATCATCCACACGCCTGCCGTGTCCGGTATCCCGGCCAGCTTCCTGCGCCCCAGCCTGGAACAGGCCGGCTATGACATGGCGGCACTGAAATCCGGGCACGAGCAAGGCAAGCTCAAGCCGATCGACGATGAAGCCAAGGCCTGGAAAACCGTCTGGTCGGCCGGCCAGGGCGTCGGCGATATCCATGATCTGCCCGCTGCCGCCACACTGATCGAACGCCTGCACGGCGAGTACCACGCAGCCCTGCAGCGTTCACTGGAACTGCACGACAAGGCTCTGTAGCAAAAGGCAACAACTCGCCTGGCCAGGCTGTACACTAGGCGCCCTCTTCAACCCCCAGGAGCCTTGCATGACCCGTTACGCCATGATTACTGGAGCTTCCAGCGGCCTGGGCCTGGCCCTGGCGGAAGCCCTGGCACGGCGCGGGCGCAATCTGATCCTGGTGGCACGCCATCGAGAAACGCTGGAGCCGGTAGCGCTCGAACTGGCCCAACGTTTCGGCGTCGAAGTGCTGCTGCGTGCCTGCGATCTCAGCCAGCCCTTGCGGCTGTCCGGTTTCGTGCTGGAACTGGAAGAGGGCGAGCGACGCATCGACCTGTTGGTCAACTGCGCCGGCCAGCGCACCTACGGCCCGTTCCTGGCCCACGAATGGGCCGACGAGCAGGACCTGCTGGAGGTCAATGTCCTTGCCTTGAGCCGCCTGTGCCATGCCATCGGCAACCTGATGGCAGTGCAAGGTGGTGGGCAGATCCTCAACGTAGCCGGCCTGGCCGCTGTCGCGCCGGGACCGGGCATGGCCACCTATGCCGCCAGCAAGGCCTATGTGATGCATTTCAGCGAAGCACTGCGCGAAGAGCTCAAGCCGGCTGGCATCAAGGTATCGGTCCTTTGCCCCGGCCCCGTTCACTCGTCACGTCGGCGCATCCCCAGGCTTGAAGGCAACAGCCGCTGCCTGAGCCCTGAAGAAGTGGCACTGCACACAGTGCGCGCATTGGCCAAAAATCGCGCAGTGATCATGCCGGTACGGCGCAATCGCTGGCTGGCCTTCGCTCCACGCCTGCTGCCGCGCTGGCTGACGCGCAAGCTGGCCGGCTTCATCCACCGCCGTTACTGCCCGGTCGGCATGGAATAGCCTCTGGGCGAGTGGCGCGCGGCTGAGTACACTCGGCCCGACACTCACCATGGAGCACGTGCTGTGGACGATCTATTCCTCAAAATCATCAACCGGGAAATCCCGGCGGATATCATCTACGAAGATGACCAGATCCTGGCCTTCAAGGACATCGCCCCAGCGGCGCCGGTACATTTTCTGGTTATCCCGAAGAAGCACATCCGTACCCTGAACGACCTGACCGAAGAGGACAAGGCCCTGGCCGGCCATATCCTGTTCACTGCCCAGCGCCTGGCGGTCGAGCAAGGTTGCGAAGAAGGCTTCCGCGTCGTGATGAACTGCAATCCGCAAGGCGGCCAGACCGTCTACCACATCCATATGCACGTGCTTGGCCAGCGCCAGATGCACTGGCCGCCGGGCTGACCCAAGGCAAGCTCCTCCCAAGCGATTGAGGTAAACTGTCGGGCATCACTTCAGCGGAGGTGCCCGATGGCCACCGAACGTCACTACTCGCCGCTCGACCGCTTGTTGCTGCAGGCCGATACCGCCATGCGCACCTTGCTGCCCTTCAGCGGCCAACCCTCCCGCCCATCGCCGGCGATCATCCAGCCTGACGCGGACCTGGATGACAACCAGACCCGCCACATTGCCGGGCTCATGCGCATCAACCACACCGGCGAAGTCTGCGCCCAGGCGCTGTATCAGGGCCAGGCCCTGACTGCCAAGCTGCCGCAAGTGCGCAAGGCCATGGAGCATGCAGCCGAGGAAGAAATCGACCACCTGGCCTGGTGCGAACAACGCATCCGCCAGCTGGGCAGCCACCCGAGCGTGCTCAACCCACTGTTCTACGGCATGTCGTTCGGCATCGGCGCCCTCGCCGGCCTGGTCAGCGACAAAGTCAGCCTTGGTTTCGTCGCCGCCACCGAGCATCAGGTGTGCAAGCACCTGGACGAACACCTGGAACAGCTGCCGCAGGAAGACGAGAAATCCCGCGCCATCCTCGAACAGATGCGCGTGGATGAAGAGCAGCACGCCGAGTCCGCGCTCGAAGCTGGCGGCTATCGCTTCCCGATGCCGGTGCGTTTCGGCATGAGCCTGCTGGCCAAGGTCATGACCAAGAGCACCTACCGCATCTGACAAGGGCGCACACATGACGGACCGTATCGACGCCAAGGACCTGGCGCGCGCCGTGCAAGCCGGCATTCTCCAGCCTGGCCAGGACCAGGCCCTGCTGGCGTTTTTGCGCCAGCAACCACCAGCCCGGGGCAGCTTCCAGCTTGCCCATGTCGCCTTCTACTTCGGCGCCCTGCTGATCATGGGGGCAATGGGCTGGCTGCTGACCGAAGCCTGGATGACAATTGGCGACGGGGCCTTGCTGGCCATCGCCACGCTTTATATCGTTCTCCTCACCTCGTTCGCCCTCAACCTGCAGGGGCGCAAGCAACCGGTTGCCGCCGGGGTACTGGCGGCCGTCGCGGTCAGCATCGTGCCGTTGGTCGTGTTTGCGATAGAACGCCTGGCAGGCTGGTGGCCACTGGATGATGCGCAAGCGGATTATCACCAGTACTACACCTACGTGCAGGGTGGCTGGCTGCTGATGGAGGCCGCCACCGTGGTTGCCGGGCTGCTGATGCTGCGCCTGATTCCCTACCCCTTCGTGGTGATGCCGATTGCCGTGGCCCTGTGGTTCATGTCGATGGACCTGAGCGAATGGGTGTATGGCTCGCCCTTCTCCTGGGAACAGCGGCGCACGGTGTCGCTGTGGTTCGGGCTCGGCATGCTGCTGGTGTTTCTGGTCGTCGACGGGCGTACCCGCGAGGACTATGCCCATTGGGGCTACCTGGCTGGTCTGGCGGCATTCTGGGGCGGGCTGACCATGATGGAAAGCGACAGTGAACTGGGCAAGGCGCTGTACTGCCTGAGCAACCTGGGGTTGATGGGCATGGCGGTGCTGTTGCGCCGGCCCGTGTTCATGGTGTTCGGGGCGCTAGGGGTGGCGGCTTACCTGGGTTATCTGTCTTACGAGGTATTTGCCGAGTCACTGTTGTTCCCGGTGGTGCTGACCTTGATCGGGCTGGGGGTGATCGGTTTGGGGCTGGGGTATCAGAAGCGGCGGGAGCGGTTGAGCCAGGCTGTCAGAAGCAGCTTGCCGGAATGGTTGCTGACCGCCCTTCCGGCCCTGCGCGACTGACTGGAGATCGCCGGGGCCGCTGCGCAGCCCCAATATCTCGGACTCAGCCCAGCTCTACGATTTCATAGCCGTGGGTGATTTCAACACCGGCACGCTCGAGCATGATCGACGCCGAGCAATACTTCTCAGCCGACAGCTCCACCGCACGTTTGACCTGGGCCTCTTTCAGCCCACGCCCTTTGACCACGAAGTTCATGTGGATCTTGGTGAACACCTTAGGGTCTTCACTGGCACGCTCGGCCTCCAGGAACGCCTCGCAGCTTTCCACCGCCTGGCGCGACTTCTTCAGGATGCTCACCACGTCGAAGCTGCTGCAGCCACCGAGGCCGAGCAGGAGCATTTCCATCGGGCGCACGCCCAGGTTGCGGCCACCCGCCTCGGGCGGGCCGTCCATCACCACCACGTGGCCGCTCCCCGATTCACCGAGGAACATCGCTTCACCGGCCCACTGGATGCGTGCCTTCATCTGTCCGTACTCCTGGATTTCGCAAAAGGGTGTCAGCTTAAGCCTTGTATGCCTGTCGGAAAAGCTCAATGCGAGTCGCTTTAGTGTCAAAACTTCCAGCGCTGTCTGATAAGCTGGCGCCAATTGACTGGCGCGTCGCGTCAGACAAGGTTTAGAAAGCGCCTATGCCTCGCATCGAACAGGATTTCGTGATGGTTGCCTCAGCCCTACCCGCCAAGATCAAGAACATCGACAAACTGCTGGTTCACTGCCAGCGCCGCCGCCACACCGCCAAAAGCAACATCATCTGCGCCGGTGATCGTGCAGAAACGCTGTCGTTCATCATCAAGGGCTCGGTCACTATCCTGATCGAAGACGACGAAGGTCACGAGATGATCATCGCCTACCTCAACAGTGGCGACTTCTTCGGCGAGCTGGGGCTGTTCGAACCGGCCGGCGGCGAGCAACAGCGCAGCGCCTGGGTGCGCGCCAAGACCGAGTGCGAAGTGGCCGAGATCAGCTACGACAAGTTCCGCGAACTGGCCCGCCAGGACCCGGAAATTCTCTACGCCCTGGGCAGCCAGATGGCCCAGCGCCTGCGCAACACCACGCGCAAGGTCGGCGACCTGGCCTTTTTCGACGTCACCGGCCGCGTGGCCCGTTGCCTGCTCGACCTGTGCAAGCAGCCGGATGCCATGACCCATCCGGACGGCATGCAGATCAAGATCACCCGTCAGGAAATCGGCCGTATCGTCGGTTGCTCGCGGGAAATGGTCGGCCGCGTCCTCAAGGACCTCGAGGAACGCAGCCTGGTACAGGTCAAGGGCAAGACCATGGTGGTCTACGGCACGCGTTAATCCTTGGGCAGGGCTGCCAGCACGTCGTTGTAGGCCAGGGACAGGCGCTCGAACCAGGGCGCCGCGGGCACCACTTCGTGCAAGGCGATATGGCTGTCGGCGCGGCAGCGCTGCTCCAGGTCACAGCATTCATTGAAGCGGTTGACCGCCGCGACCATCGACTCACGCTCGTTATCCAGCAGCAGCGCGCCATGCACCAGCACCACCGGGCGTTTGCCACCCAGGCCCTGGCGCCAGCGCTGGGCCGTGCCGACCAGCTTGCGGCCATTGAGGTTGACGTTGTAACGGCCATCGCAGAAGGCACCGTCGATTTCACCCACCGAAGCGACGCCGCCCCACTCACGCAACACATCACACAATGGCAGGCACAGGCGCTCGTAGGCGTTTTCGATACGGCCATGGTCGCCTTCGCTGCGCGGGGCCACGTAGACCAGCGCAACGTTTACTGTCGCGTGCGATTGCGGCACCGGCTCGCCACCGGTTTCACGCAGCAGGACCGGCCAGCCGGCAATCGCCAGTTCCGAGCAAGCCGCTTCGAAATTGTCCAGCCTGCTCATGCGCCGGGGCATGACCAGGGCGTGGTCGGTGGGGCGCCAGAACAGTACACCGGCATCGCGTTCGCCACGGCAGACGGCGGCCAGCAGATCCTGCTCGGCTTGCAGGCCCTGTTCGACAGTGAGGGCCTGGGGTTGATCGGTCATTGATCCACCTTTGATGTTGGTTTCACCGGTCTCTGCGCAGACTTGCCCGCGAAGAGCCCGGATCAGGCATACAAAAAAGCCGGCATAAAGCCGGCTTCGTATTCGATCAGTCCAGAGGCTGAACAGTCTTCTTCACCTGATCCGGGAAGAACAACCGCTGCAGTTCCAGCCCCGGCTGCGGGGCGCGCATGAACGCCTCACCGACCAGGAACGAGTAGACCTCGTTGATCTCCATCAGCTCCACATCGGCGCGGTTGAGAATACCGCTTTCGGTCACCACCAGGCGGTCACGTGGAATGCGCGGCAGCAAGTCGAGGGTGGCTTCCAGGCTGACCTCGAAGGTGTGCAGGTTACGGTTGTTCACACCCACCAGCGGCGTGTCGAGGTTCTTCAGCGCACGCTCCAGTTCATCGCTGTCATGCACTTCGACCAGCACGTCGAGGCCGACGTCCTTGGCCACCGAGGCCAGCTCGACCATTTTCGCATCCTCCAGCGCCGACACGATCAGCAGCACGCAGTCCGCACCCAGAGCACGGGCCTCGACGATCTGGTACGGGTCGACCATGAAGTCCTTGCGGATCACCGGCAGCGAAACCGCAGCGCGGGCCTCTTGCAGGTACTCGTCTGCACCCTGGAAGTAATCCACATCGGTCAGCACCGACAGGCAGGTCGCCCCACCCTTCTCGTAGCTGACGGCGATGTCCGCCGGCACGAAGTCTTCGCGGATCACGCCCTTGCTCGGCGACGCCTTCTTGATTTCGGCGATTACCGCCGGCTGCTTGCGCTTGGCCTGCTCGATCAGCGCATTGGCAAAGCCACGTGGCGCATCGGCTGCCTTGGCCAGGCGTTCAAGCTCGGCAAGGCTCACGCGCGCGCTGCGCTCGGCCACTTCCTGGAACTTGCGGGCGATGATCCTTTCCAGCACCGTCGGCACACTCATGCTTCGTTCTCCACCTTGAATACTGCAGTAAAGGCGCCCAGTTCCTGCAGCTTCTCCCAGGCCAGCCCGGTGTGCAGTACATCGTGGGCCAGTTCCACGCCAGTTTTCAGGCTCATGGCATGGTCAGCGGCATACAACGCCGCGCCGGCATTGAGCACGATCATTTCGGCGGCCTTCTGGCCGTTTTCGGTCTTGCGCCGGCCCAGGGCATCGCGGATCAGCTCCAGCGAGGCCTGCGGCGTCTCGACAGCCAGGCCATGCAGGCTCTGGCTCTTCATGCCGAGGTCTTCGGGTTCGACCCAATACTCGGTGATCTCATCATTCTTGAGCTCGGCGACGAAGGTTGGCGCAGCCAGGCTGAACTCGTCCAGGCCATCCTTCGAATGCACCACCAGCACATGCTTGCTGCCCAGACGCTGCAGCACCTCGGCCAGCGGACGGCACAGCGCCTGGGTGAACACGCCGACCACCTGGTGCTTCACTCCGGCCGGATTCGTAAGCGGGCCGAGCATGTTGAACAGGGTACGCAGCCCCAGGTCGCGACGCGGGCCAGCGGCATATTTCATGGCGGTGTGATGGCTTTGGGCGAACATGAAGCCGATCCCCAAGCTGTCAATGCAGCGAGCGACCTGGGTCGGGGTCAGGTTCAGGTAGATGCCAGCGGCTTCCAGCAGGTCGGCGCTGCCGCTCTTGCCCGATACCGCGCGATTGCCGTGCTTGGCCACGGTGCAACCGGCAGCGGCGAGGACGAACGACGACGCAGTGGAAACGTTGAAGATGTTGGCGCCATCACCACCGGTACCGACGATATCGACCACGCCATCGAGGCTTTTCAGTTCGACCTTGTCGGCCAGCTCGCGCATCACCGAGACCGCACCGACGATCTCGTCGATGCTCTCGCTCTTCATGCGCATGCCCATCAGGAAGGCACCGATCTGCGCTTCGCTGCACTGGCCGGTCATGATCTGGCGCATGACATCGCGCATCTCATCGGTGCTGAGGTCCAGGTGGCCGACGATGCGGCCCAACGCGCTCTTGATATCCATGATCGATCCTTAGCGGCGGCCGCCGGTCTGCTTGAGGAAGTTGGCGAACAGCTCGTGGCCCTGCTCGGTGAGGATGGACTCGGGGTGGAACTGCACCCCTTCGATGTTCAAGGTCTTGTGGCGCAGGCCCATGATCTCGTCGACCGAACCGTCTTCATGGGCAGTCCAGGCAGTGACCTCCAGGCAATCCGGCAGGGTTTCGCGCTTGACCACCAGGGAGTGGTAGCGGGTCACCGTGAGCGGGTTGTGGAGCTCGGCGAACACACCGAGGTCACGATGGTGCACCGGGCTGGTCTTGCCGTGCATGACCTGGCGGGCGCGCACCACATCACCGCCAAAGGCCTGGCCGATGGACTGGTGGCCCAGGCAGACACCGAGGATCGGCAGCTTGCCGGCAAAATGCAGGATGGCTTCGATGGACACGCCCGCTTCGCTCGGCGTGCACGGGCCAGGAGAGACGACGATACGCTCAGGGTTGAGGGCTTCGATCTCGGCGATGGTCATTTCGTCATTGCGAATGACCTTGACCTCGGCACCCAGCTCGCCAAGGTACTGAACAACGTTGTAAGTGAATGAGTCGTAATTGTCGATCATCAGTAACATCGGGCTAAACCTCTTGAATCTACTGACTTCAAAAAACGAACCTTCCTACACCACCGCGGGCACGGTTTGGCCACGAAGGGCAGTCGCTAAACGGACAGGAAGACAAACGGGGACGGGCCGGACGGGCCGGCAGGAGATAAAGTCAGGCGCGCCAACGCCAACGGGCGTGGGCCTTGATAACGCGCATCAAGAGTTTGCTGACGATCAACACAGGATAGGTCTCGCTCATACTTGCAGGCACAGTAGCCTACCGGGGCGGCTGGCGCAATATGCCCGTAAACACGGGGAAACGAATGGACTTGGGAGGGATGCACAGCGATTTGCTAAGGTCGGGCAGCTATCCCTCATAAAAACAATGAAAAGGATGTTCGACGATGCCAAAAGTCCCCTTGATGAGATTCACCCTTGCTTCACTGGCCTTGGCCTGCAGCCAGGCTTTCGCCGCCCCTTCGCCCTATTCCACAGTGGTCGTGTTCGGTGACAGCCTCAGTGATGCCGGGCAGTTTTTCGGCGCGCGCTTTACCAACCGCGATGCCAATGGCAACTATGCCGCGGTATCGCCGATGATTCTCGGCGGGCGGCTGGGCGTGAATCCGACACAACTGGGCCCCTCCACCTCCCCCGTCAACCCAGCGCTGGGGATTGCCGACGGCAACAACTGGGCGGTAGGCGGTTACACCACCCAGCAGATCCTCGATTCGATCACCAGCACGTCCGAGACGATCATCCCGCCAGGGCGCCCCGGCGCCGGGGTGGTTCTGCGTGAAAAACCGGGCTATCTGGCCAACGGCCTGCGCGCCGACCCCAATGCGTTGTACTACCTGACCGGTGGCGGCAACGACTTCCTGCAAGGCCTGGTTAACAGCCCGGCCGATGCCATAGCCGCCGGCGGCCGCCTGGCCGCCAGTGCCCAGGCTCTGCAGCAAGGCGGGGCCCGCTACATCATGGTCTGGCTGCTGCCCGACCTCGGACAAACCCCGAACTTCAGCGGCACGCCCCAGCAAAACCCATTGTCGCTGCTGTCCGCTGCATTCAACCAGTCGCTGCTCGGCCAACTGGGGCAGATCGATGCCGAAATCATCCCCCTGAACATTCCCGTGCTGCTGAGCGAGGCACTGGCCAGCCCCAGCCAGTTCGGCCTGGCCACCGGCCAGAACCTGGTTGGCACCTGTTACAGCGGCGAAGGATGCGTGGAAAACCCGATATACGGCATCAATGGCATAACGCCAGATCCGAGCAAACTGCTGTTCAATGACTCGGTACACCCGACCATTGCCGGCCAGCAACTGATTGCCGACTACGCCTACTCGATCATTTCCGCCCCCTGGGAGCTGACCCTGTTGCCGGAAATGGCCCACGCCAGCCTGCGCGCGCACCAGGACGAACTGCGCAATCAGTGGCAGACACCCTGGCAAACCGTCGGCCAATGGCAGGCCTTCGTCAGCACTGGCGGGCAGGACCTGGACTTCGATGACCAGCGCAGTGCTGCCAGCGCCGACGGGCGCGGTTACAACCTGACCCTGGGCGGCAGCTACCGGCTGAACGATGCCTGGCGCCTGGGGCTTGCCGGTGGGGTGTACCGGCAGAAGCTGGAGGCCGGTGAACAGGACTCGGACTACAAGCTCGACAGCTACCTGGCCAGTGCCTTCGCTCAGTTCCGCCAGGAGCGCTGGTGGGCCGATGCCGCGTTAAGCGCGGGCCACCTGGATTACCACGACCTCAAGCGCACCTTTGCGCTGGGCGTCAACGACCGTAGTGAAAAGGGCGACACCGATGGCGAGGCCTGGGCCGTGACTGCCCGGGTGGGCTACAACCTTGCGGCCGACAGCAGCAGCTGGCAACTGGCACCCTTTATCAGTGCCGACTATGCGCGGGTGAAGGTCGATGGCTATGAGGAGAAAAGCGGGCGCTCCACAGCGCTAGGCTTCGATGATCAGGAGCGGACTTCGCGGCGCCTGGGCGTCGGGCTGCTAGGCAGCGTGCAGGTGATGCCAAGCACCCGGCTGTTTGCCGAGGTGGCGCAGGAGCACGAGTTCGAGGATGACCAGCAGGATGTGACCCTGCACCTGACGACGTTGCCAGAGAATGACTTCACCTTGACCGGTTATACACCACACAGTGATTTGACTCGGGCGAGTCTGGGGGTGAGCCATGAGCTGGTGGCGGGGGTGCATCTGCGCGGGAACTACAACTGGCGCAAGAGTGATGAGTTGACTCAGCAGGGGGTGAGCCTGGGGGTCAGCGTCGACTTCTGAATCGTCGGGGCCGCAAAGCGGCCCCAATCGAATTACTTGGCGGTAGTCTGCTCAGCCAGCGCCACGGCACGGAACATCGCCCGGCGCTTGTTGATGGTCTCTTCCCACTCCAGTGCCGGCACCGAGTCGGCAACGATGCCGCCACCGGCCTGCACATGCAGCTCGCCATCCTTGATCACCGCAGTACGGATGGCAATCGCGGTATCCATGTTGCCATTCCAGGCGAAGTAACCGACCGCACCACCGTAGACGCCACGCTTGACCGGCTCAAGCTCGTCGATGATCTCCATCGCGCGGATCTTCGGTGCACCCGACAGGGTGCCCGCCGGCAGGATTGCCCGCAGCGCATCCATCGCGGTCAAGCCTTCACGCAGTTGGCCGGTCACATTGGACACGATGTGCATCACGTTCGAGTAACGCTCGATCACCATCTTCTCGGTCAGGCGCACGCTACCGGTGGACGAGACGCGGCCCACGTCGTTGCGGCCCAGGTCGATCAGCATCAGGTGCTCGGCGATCTCTTTCTCGTCCGACAGCAGGTCGTCTTCCAGCGCACGGTCCGCTTCTTCGGTAGCACCACGCGGGCGGGTACCGGCGATCGGGCGCACGGTGACAAGGTTGTCTTCCACCCGCACCAGCACTTCCGGCGAGCTACCAACCACATGGAAGTCGCCGAAGTTGAAGAAGTACATGTACGGCGTCGGGTTGAAGCAACGCAACGCGCGGTACAAGTCAATGGGGGCAGCCTTGAAGTCGATCGACATGCGCTGCGACGGCACAACCTGCATGCAGTCGCCGGCCAGGATGTATTCCTTGATACGGCCCACCGCGTTCTCGTAGTCGTCACGGGTGTAGCTGGAGCGGAATTCCGGCTCGGCAGCCATTGGCCCACTCAGGTCCAGGCCGCGGCGTGGGGTGATCGGCTGGCGCAGTTTCTCCAGCAGGCCTTGCAGGCGTGCCTGGCCTTGCTCGAAGGCCTGCTCTTGCGCCGGGTCGACCAGCACGATGGCGTGCATCTTGCCCGCCAGGTTGTCGAACACCACCACCGCATCGGAAACCATCAGCAGAATATCCGGCACACCCAGCGGGTCCGGGTTAGGGCTGGCACCCAGGCGTTTCTCGACATAGCGCACGCAGTCATAGCCAAAGTAGCCGACCAGGCCACCGTTGAAACGCGGCAGGCCAGGAATGTCGGCAACCTGGTAACGGTCCTTGAAGCTTTCGACGAAGGCCAGCGGGTCCTCGACGTCGTGGCTTTCCACTTCCACGCCATCCTGCAGGATGCTCACGTGGTAGCCATGCACGCGCATCACGGTGCGCGACGGCAGGCCGATCATCGAGTAACGGCCCCACTTCTCGCCGCCCTGCACGGACTCGAGCAGGTAGGAGTTGGCTTGGTCAGCCAGTTTCAGGTAGATCGACAGCGGCGTGTCGAAGTCGGCCAGGGTTTCACAGGCCAAAGGGATGCGGTTGTAGCCGGTAGCGGCCAGGCGCAGGAATTCTTCGCGGGTCATGGGTAGCCTCGTGGCAAGCAGCAGTAAGGTCAGGCAAGCGGACGGGCCGGCAGGCGCCGGCGGGCATAAGTCAGGCGCGCCAGCGCCAACGGGCCAGGGCCTTGATGACTTTCATCCAGAATTTGCCAGTGACCGCCACGGTGGACTCTCTGTCTTGGGAGGCTTGAAGGTCCGCCAACGTTATCCCAGTGGCCGGGTCTGTGCAACCGGGCAGCAGCGCGCGCAGGTCGTCGACCACTAGGCTGGGGGCTTCCTCGGTGATCGGCCGGCCATGGTT
The DNA here is from genome assembly GCF_039673865.1 of Pseudomonas sp. TWI628. Classification (NCBI taxonomy): domain Bacteria; kingdom Pseudomonadati; phylum Pseudomonadota; class Gammaproteobacteria; order Pseudomonadales; family Pseudomonadaceae; genus Pseudomonas; species Pseudomonas sp. TWI628. The sequence continues at coordinate 18,820 of NZ_JBDJMM010000032.1, forward strand.
GTAGCCATAGCTCAGGCCCACACATTGCACCCCGGCCGCCTTGGCCGCCAGCACATCGCTGCGCGAGTCGCCGACGAACAGCGACTGCTGCGGGCTGACCCCGGCCATCTGCATGACGAACAGCAGCGCCGCCGGGTCGGGCTTTTTCTGCGGCAAGGTATCGCCGCCGATGATCCAGCGGAAATAGCGGCCGATCTTCATCTGGTCCAACAATGGCGCGACAAAACGCTCTGGCTTGTTGGTGATCAGCGCCATTTCCACGCCCTGCTTCTGCAGCCAGCGCAGGGTGTCTTTCACACCGGGGTAGAGCATGGTGAGCTCATGGCTTTCGGCGTAGGCGTCCATGAACAGCGCCAGGCCCTTCTCAGCCAGCGCATCGTCCACGGCGTCATGCTCGATAGCACCGGCCAGTGCGCGGCGCACCAGTACCTGGGCGCCGTTGCCAACCCAGTGGCGAACCGCCTCAAGACCCGCTGGCGGGCGCCCCAGTTCGAGCAGCATGCGGTCCACGGCGGCCGCCAGGTCGGGTACCGAGTCGATCAGGGTACCGTCCAGATCGAACATCACCAGCCTGGGCAGCGTCCCCGGGAACAGCTGCTCGAAGCCACTCATGGGCGGGCCTGAGCCAGTTCGGCGCGCATCTTGGCGATGACTTCCTGATAGTCCGGGGCGTTGAAGATCGCCGAGCCAGCTACGAAGGTGTCAGCGCCTGCGGCGGCGATTTCGCGGATGTTGTTGACGTTGACGCCGCCGTCGATTTCCAGGCGGATGTCGCGGCCACTGGCGTCGATCAGGGCGCGGGCTTCACGCAGCTTGTCGAGGGTGCCGGGGATGAACTTCTGCCCGCCGAAGCCTGGGTTGACGCTCATCAGCAGGACCATGTCGACCTTGTCCATCACATACTTCAGTGCATCCAGGCTGGAGGCCGGGTTGAACACCAGGCCGGCCTTGCAACCGCCGTCCTTGATCAGTTGCAGCGAACGGTCGACATGCTGCGAGGCTTCCGGGTGGAAGGTGATGTAGGTGGCACCGGCCTCGATGAAGTCACCGATGATGCGGTCAACCGGGCTGACCATCAGGTGCACGTCGATAGGTGCGGTCACGCCGTACTTGCGCAGCGCGGTGCAGACCATCGGGCCGATGGTCAGGTTGGGTACGTAGTGGTTGTCCATGACATCGAAGTGGACGATGTCGGCACCCGCGGCCAGAACCTTGTCGACGTCCTCGCCCAGACGGGCGAAATCGGCAGAGAGAATGGAGGGGGCAATAGCGTAGGGCTGCATGGCGCACCTGTTGGCAGAATCACGGTGGCGCGCATTGTAACTCAGGGAAAGGAATCGGGGCTGATTGGTATCAACCCCGATTACACCGTTGCATCAGGCAGGTTGTTGGGTGCGCAGTTTCTCGCTCCGCCCACGCAACCACTCCAGGGTCAACAGCAGCACCACCGAGAAGGCGATCAGCAGGGTCGCCGCCGCCGCAATGGTCGGGCTGAGGTTCTCGCGAATGCCACTGAACATCTGCCGCGGCAAGGTTGCCTGCTCAGGCCCGGCGAGGAACAAGGTCACCACCACTTCGTCGAACGACGTGGCAAAGGCGAACAACGCTCCCGAGATCACCCCAGGGGCAATCAGCGGCAAGGTCACCCGACGGAAGGTCAGCAATGGCGAGGCACCCAGGCTGGCCGCCGCGCGTACCAGGTTGTAGTTGAAACCCTGCAAGGTCGCCGACACGGTGATGATGACGAACGGCACACCCAGCACCGCGTGCACCAGGATCAGCGAGATGAAGCTGTTGCCCAGGCCCAGTGGGGCGAAGAACAGGTAGCTGGCCACGCCGATGATCACCACCGGCACCACCATCGGCGAAATCACCAAAGCCATCACCAGCGACTTGCCGGGGAAATCGCCGCGGGTCAGGCCAATCGAGGCCAGTGTGCCAAAGACCATCGCCAACACGGTGGCCGCCGGCGCGACGATGATGCTGTTCTTCAGCGCCCGCATCCACTCGGCCGAGGCGAAGAAGTCATGGTACCACTGCAGCGAAAAACCCTGCAGCGGGTACACCAGGAAACTGCCGCTGTTGAACGACAACGGCACGATCACCAGCACCGGCAACACCAGGAACAGCAGGATCAGGCCGCAGAGGATGCGCAGGGTATAGAACCAGACCCGTTCGACGGGCGACATGTAGGGGCTCAGCATCTCAAGGCTCCTCAGCTCAGGCGCAGGCGGCTGGCGCCGACCAGCCAGCTATAGATCAGGTACAACAGCACGGTCGCCAGCAGCAACAGCCCGCCCAGGGCGGTAGCCATGCCCCAGTTGATGCTGGTGTTGGTGTAGAAGGCGACGAAGTAGCTGACCATCTGGTCGTTCGGGCTGCCGAGCAGCGCCGGGGTGATGTAGTAGCCGATGGCCAGGATGAACACCAGCAGGCAACCGGCACCCACGCCGGCGTATGTCTGCGGGAAGTACACCCGCCAGAAGCTGGCGAACGGGTGGCAGCCCAGCGAAATCGCCGCACGCATGTAGCTCGGCGAAATGCCTTTCATCACGCTGTACAGCGGCAGGATCATGAACGGCAGCAGGATGTGCACCATCGAGATGTACACGCCAGTGCGGTTGAACACCAGCTCCAGCGGCTGGTCGATGATGCCCATCGCCATCAGCGCGCTGTTGATCAGGCCACCGGACTGCAGCAGCACGATCCACGCTGCCACCCGCACCAGGATCGAGGTCCAGAACGGCAGCAGCACCAGGATCATCAGCAGGTTGCTCTGCCGGGTCGGCAGGTTGGCCAGCAGGTAGGCCAGCGGATAGGCCAACACCAGGCAGATGGCGGTGATCACCACACCCATCCACAGGGTGCGGGCAAAGATATCCAGGTAGATAGCCTGGTCGGGGGTGGCCTTGGCCAGCTCGCCGAGGTCATCGATACGGTGGTCGAGCGAAGCCAGCAGGTAGAACGAGGTCACCGAACTGGTATTGCGGCGGATTGCCTGCCAGTAGGCCGGGTCGCCCCAACGCTCGTCGAGTGCCTGCAAGGCATCTTTATAAGAGGCAGGCTCGGCCTTGAACGGCAGCGCCCGCGCAGTTTTGGCCAGCAGGCTGCGGTAGCCGGCCAGCTCCATGTTCAGGCGCTTGGAGAGGTCGCCCAGGGTCTGGTTCTTGCGCGATTCGGCCAGGTCCTGGCTCAGCGCCTTGTAGACGTCTTCGCCGGGCAGGCTTTTGCCGTCCCACTGGCTGATCACCTCGACCGTGCGCGGCAGGCCACCGACCACTTCCGGGTTGCCGACGCTCTTGTACAGCAGCGCCGCGATCGGCACCAGGAACACCAACAGGAGAAACAGCGCCAGCGGCGCGATCAACGCCTGCGCCTTCCAGCGGTTGACCCGCTCGGCATGCTTGAGGCGCTGCTTGAGGCTTGGACCTGCGCCTTCGTTGAGGGGCACTGCAATGGCCATGGCGAACTCCGCGATACAGGCTGAAATTGGGGCTGCTGCGCAGCCCCGCTTCCCGGGTTGTTACTTCTTCGCCGCCCAGGCGTTGAAGCGTTGCTCCAGCTGCTCGCTGTTGTCGGCCCAGAAGGCCACGTCGATCTGCACCTGGTTGGCGATGTTCTCAGGCGTGGTCGGCATGTCCTTCTTCACCGCATCGGCCAGCAGTGGTACGGCCTTGGAGTTGGCCGGGCCGTAGGCGATGTTCTCGGAGTAGGTCTTCTGCTGCTCGGGCTTCACGGTGTAGGCGATGAACTTCTTCGCCTGGTCCAGATCCTTGGCGCCTTTCGGGATCGCCCAGGCGTCGAAGTCGTAGATGCCGCCGTTCCACACCACCTTGAGGTTGCTCTCTTTCTGCACGGCGGCGATACGGCCGTTGTAGGCCGAGCTCATGACCACGTCACCCGAGGCCAGGTACTGTGGCGGCTGGGCGCCGGCTTCCCACCACTGGATGCTCGGCTTGAGCTCGTCGAGCTTCTTGAAGGCGCGGTCCACGCCCTCCTTGGTGCCCAGCACCTGATACACATCCTTCGGCGCAACGCCGTCGGCCATCAGAGCGAATTCGAGGGTGTACTTGGCGCCTTTGCGCAGGCCACGCTTGCCCGGGAATTTCTGCGTGTCCCAGAAGTCGGCCCAGCTGGTAGGTGCGGTCTTGAGCTTGTCGGCGTTGTAGGCCAGCACCGTGGACCATACGAAGAAGCCCACGCCGCATGGCTGGATGGCGCCCTTCACATAATCGGACTCGTTGCCAAACAGCGCCGGGTCGAGCTCCTCGAACATGCCTTCGTCGCAACCACGGGCCAACTCTGGCGACTCCACCTCCACCAGGTTCCACGACACGCTTTTGGTGTCGACCATGGCTTTGACCTTGGCCATCTCACCGTTGTACTCGCCCGCGACGATCTTGCCATTGCCGGCCTGCTCCCACGGCTCGTAGAACGCCTTGACCTGGGCTGCCTTGTTGGCACCACCGAAGGAAACCACGGTCAGGTCCGCCGCCATGCTCTGGCCAGCGGCGCACAGGCCGAGGGCCAGGGCGGTCAGTTTCAACTGCTTGCGCATTATTATTCTCTCCACAGTACAGGGTTGGTGAAGCAATCCATCAGTGGGCTTCGGCAATCGGATCGAGCGCGCGGGCGTGCTCCACCTCCCAGCCCAGCGGTACCACATCGCCCACGGCCAGCGCCGGGTCGAGCTCGGCGATCGGCTGCTTCACGAAGAAGTCGGCCTTGCCGCAGACTTCCAGGCGCACCCGTACGTGGTCGCCCAGGTAGATGAACTCGGCCACGCGGCCGGAGAAGCGGTTGACGCAGCTTTCGCTGTGGCCGTTGAGGCGCACGCGTTCGGGGCGAACCGACAGGGTCACGGGCTCGCCGGCCTGGCCGACGTTCACCGCCAGCGCCTCGACGCGCTCGCCACGGGCCAGCTGCACCTGGCAACGCTTGCCATCGCTGGCCAGCAGGGTGCCGTTGATACGGTTGTTCTCGCCGATGAAGTTGGCGACGAAGGTGTTGCAGGGCTCTTCATAAAGGGTGCGCGGGTCGGCGATCTGCTGGATCTCGCCCTGGTGGAACACCGCCACGCGGTCGGACATGGTCAGTGCCTCGCCCTGGTCGTGGGTCACGTAGACCACGGTCACGCCCAGGCGCTGGTGGATGTGCTTGATCTCCATCTGCATGTGTTCACGCAGTTGCTTGTCGAGGGCACCCAGCGGTTCGTCCATCAACACCAGCTGAGGCTCGAACACCAGTGCCCGGGCCAGCGCCACACGCTGCTGCTGGCCACCGGAAAGCTGGCCGGGGTAACGCTTGGCGAAGGCATCGAGCTGGACCATGTTCAGCACCCGTTTGACCCGCTCGCTGATGTCGGTCTTGCTCAGGCCGCGCACGCTCAGCGGGAAGGCCAGGTTCTCGGCCACGGTCATGTGCGGGAACAATGCGTAGTTCTGGAACACCATGCCGATGTCGCGCTTGTGCGGCGGCACGTTGTTGATCGAACGCCCGGCCAGCTGGATCTCACCGGCGGTGGGGGTTTCGAAACCGGCCAGCATCATCAGGCTGGTGGTCTTGCCCGAGCCGGAGGGGCCGAGCAGGGTGAGGAATTCACCCTTGCGAATGTCCAGGTTGAGGTTTTTGACGATCAGCGACTCGCCGTCGTAGCTCTTCTGCACACCACGGAAGCTGACCAGCGTCTCACTGGTGGCAGCGTTCGAATTCGCCTCGCTCATGCCTGCACCTTCTTGTTGGAATGACTGCGTAGGCAACAGAGTAGAAGAGCCGCAAGCGCCCGGAAATCGGCGGCCCTGAGAGAATGCCATCATCCCGGTGGAAGATTTTCTGTAGGGCGATCCCTACAAGGATGTCGCAATCAGACCAGCTTGTGCTCCATGGCGTACTTCACCAGCTCCGCCAGCGAATTGACCTTGAGCTTCTGCATCAACCTGGCCTTGTGGGTGCTGATGGTCTTGCTCGACAGCGCCAGCTGCTGGGCGATGTCATTGACGTTGGCACCCTGGGCCAGGCGCTCGAACACCGAGAATTCGCGCTCCGACAACAGCGTGTGCAGTGGCCGGGTCTCGGTCAGGCCTACCTCGAAGACCATGCGGTCGGCCAGCGCCGGGTCGATATAGCGCCCGCCGCCTGCCACCCGGCGAATCGCCGTGAGCAACAGGGCCGGGTCGCTGTCCTTGGTCGCATAGCCAGCAGCGCCAGCTTTCAGCGCACGGGCAGCCATCTGCGCCTCATCGTGCATCGACAGCATCAGGATCGCCGGGGCATCGTGCAGCGCGCGGATACGCGGGATCGCTTCCAGGCCATTTACCCCCGGCATGGAGATATCCAGCAACACCACCTCACAAGGCGTGTGGCGCAGGGTTTCGAGCAACTGCTCGCCATTCCCGGCCTCCCCTGCCACCTGCATGTCTTTGGCCAGGCCGATCAACTGTTTGATGCCTTCCCGGACAATGGTGTGGTCTTCGGCCACCAGCACTCGAATCACGCTCGCTCTCCTACTCCAAGGGAATGGCCACGCTCAGGCTGGTGCCCTCGCCTGGTTCACTGTCCAGCGCCATAGTGCCACCGAGCATCAGCACCCGCTCACGCACACCGACCAGGCCGAACGACGTGGGCCGGGGCTGGTCCCGGCAAAATCCGCTGCCATCGTCGCTGACGGTCATGCGCAATTGCCCGTCCTCACGCACCAGCTCGATCTCCACGCTGTGCGCCTGCGCATGGCGCATCACGTTGGTCAAGGCCTCCTGCAGAATGCGGAACAGGCCGGTGGCCTTGGCATCGCTCAATGCTGGCAGATTATCCGGTACCTGTACCAGACAGGGTATCTGCGTACGCGCTTCAAAGCGCCGCGCCTGCCATTCGATGGCCGAGGCGATGCCTGCGTCGAGGATCGGTGGGCGCAGCGCGGTGGCGACGTCGCGCACCAGCTGGAACAGCTGGGCAATCAGGCGTTTCATGCTGCCCAGACGCTCGTGCAGACCAGGGTCCAGTTCGGCAAACGCCAGCTCGCACATCGACACTTCCAGCTTCAGCACGGTCAGCATCTGCCCCAGCTCATCATGCACTTCACGGGCGATGCGGGCCTTTTCTTCTTCGCGCACGCTCTCCAGGTGCGCTGACAGTTCGCGCAGCTGCTCCTGCGATTGAGCCAGCGCCAGCTCGGCGCGCTTGCCTTGGGTGATGTCCCAGACGATACCGTCCCAAGCTACCCGGCCATTGGGCAAGCGGCGGGCGCTGGCCTTGATGTCGGCCCAGCGTTGCTCGCCCTGCCGCGTGAGGATGCGCCCTTGCCACGACCAGTCCTGATCGCTGGCAATGGCCAGATCCTGCACCTGGTGATAGTCGGCCCGATCGTCTGGATGAACGAGATTGCGCAACCCCATCAGCGGGTGCTGGATCTGCGCGGGCGTGTAGCCGACCAGCGCCTCGCTGCCCTCACTGATGTAAGGAAATTCCGGCTCACCTTCGGCAGGCGCCGGTTCAAGGCGGAACACCAAGCCCGGCACGTTGCCGGCGATGCCCTTGAGCCGCGCCTCGCTTTCGCGCAATGCTGCCAGGGCGCGATGGCGCTCGGTGACGTCGGCGAGGTACACCACCAAGTACTCGGCATCGCGAAAACGCAGGAAGCTGAGCGACAGCTCCACCGGCAGCAAGCTGCCATCGGCGCGCCGGCACTGGGTTTCAAATTGCCGGGCACCGCCATCGCCGGCCCGGGCCCTTTTCCACAGTTCGAGCCAGCGGTCCATGGTCAGGTTCGGCTCGAAGTCGATCAGCGGGCGCTCCAGCAACTCGGCCTCGGCATAGCCGAGCATGTCCTCCACCGCATGGTTGGCGTAGCGCACATGGCTGTCCCAGTTGACCCAGAGAATGCCCACCGTGCTCTGATCGATGGCGAACTGGCTCAGGCGCAGCGCCTCTTCGCGCCCCTGCCGCTCGGTCAGGCTTTCCCGTGCGGCCAACAGGCTGCGCTCCAGCTGGCGTTGCTGCCGACGCTGCCACACCAGCGTGGCCAGGGCGCACAACAGCAACATGCCGGACAGCAAGGCCAGGTTCTGCCAGAAGCCAGGCGACTCGCTCAAGCGCGGGTATTTAGGTTGCAACCAACGCTGGTGAAGTTGTTCCAGCTCCTTGGCCGGCATGGCCTGCAGCCCGCGCTCGAGCACATCGGCGAGCACCGGCCAGTCGCGTCGCGACCCCACCCGCAGCAACTGCGGCAAGCCAATATCACCCACCACCACCAGCTCGGCGAACTCGCTCTCGCGTGACAGCCGGCTCAGTTGAGCCTCATCGAGCACGGCGTAACTGGCCTGGCCAGCGACCACCAGTTGCAACGCTTCGCGTTCGCCAGGCACGCCCTGCAGATTGAGGCCGCTGTAATTACCGCGTAGATAATCGGCAAGAACGCTGGGCATGCGCACCGCGACGCGGGTTTGCGCATCGAGCTTTTCCAGCTCTACCGCCATCGCCCCCGTACGCGCCCCCACCACCAGCTGCGGTACCCGCATGTAGGGGTCGCTGAACAGCCACAGGCGCAAGCTGGCCGGGGTTTGCGTCAGTCCCGGGGCGAAATCGATCTCCCCGGCCTGCAAAGCATGTTCAAGGCTGGCCTGGTCGGTGAAGTTACGCCAGGTCAGGTCCAGGCCCAGCGCTTGCCCTAGCCAGTTCACCAACTCGACGTTGGCGCCGTAGAGTTGCTGGAGACGGCGGTCGAACTGCGCGTAAGGCGCCTGCAGCACCAGGCCGACACGCAAGCTGCGGTGGCTTTCGAGCCATTGCTGCTGGGCCGGCTCCAGCGCGACGGGCGGCGGCACCTCTGGCCGTGCCAGCGCGATCAAGGGCAGGCACAACCAGCCGATAACCAACAGGCGACGCAATCGCTTCATCTACACGCTCGTCTTGGCAAGGGCGGCCATGCAGCATGGCCGCCGCGGGCAAATACTATTAGGCTGCCGGTATCATTCTGGCCTTGGGTTGATTCATGTCCACACTTTATCGCACGACGCTGGCAATGTGCTGCCTGGCCTCGCTCCTACCTCTCGGCGCCCTGGCCGCTGATGCCGCCAAGCCACAGGCAGCAGCCGAGGCGCCCGCCGAGCCGGCGCCACGCCCGCCCCTGCTGGAGCGCAGCCAGGAAGACGCGCAAGCCCTGGAGCGCCTGGCCCCGAAAGCCGAGCAACAGACCCTGCAGGCCGGAGCAGACAGCTTTCTGGCCCTGTGGAAGCCCGCCAACGACAGTGATCCGCAAGGTGCCGTGATCATCGTCCCAGGCGCTGGCGAGAATGCCGACTGGCCCAACGCTGTCGGTCCGCTGCGGCGCAAGTTCCCGGATATCGGCTGGCACAGCCTGAGCGTGAGCCTGCCCGACCTGCTAGCCGACGCTCCGCAGGCACGGGTAGAGGCCAAGCCGGCGCCAGCGCCGGAGAAGAAAGCAGGCGAAAGCGCACCGGCCAAGGACACCCCCGCCGACGCCAACGCCAACGTCGCCCAGGCCACCGCCGCCGACGCCGATGCCGCAGAAAGCACCGACGCCGTGCAAGCCAGCGAACAGAACGACGTGGCCGACGCCGAACGCGTCTTCGCCCGCCTGGATGCTGCCGTGGCCTATGCCCAGCAGCACAATTCGCGCAGCATCGTGCTGATCGGCCACGGCAGCGGCGCCTACTGGGCGGCGCGCTACCTGAGCGAGAAGCAACCGCCACAGGTGCAGAAGCTGGTGATGGTGGCCGCACAGACGCCGGCCCGGGTCGAGCACGGCCTGGAAAGCCTGACACCAACCCTCAAGGTACCGACGGCCGACCTTTTCTACGCCACCCGTAGCGGCGACCGCAATGCTGCGGCGCTGCGCTTGCAGGCCAGCAAGCGGCAGAAGGACAGCCAGTACAAGCAGCTGTCGCTGATTGCCATGCCGGCCAACAAGGACGGTGAACAGGAGCAATTGTTCCGCAGAGTCCGGGGCTGGATGAGCCCGCAACCGTAGTTCGGATGGCCAGGGGCGCTGTGCGCCCCCTTCTAGAACCCACGCCGCTTGCGAACGATGGCGTAGGCCTGGTGCAGTTCGCGGGTGCGCTCGGTCGCTTCGCGCACTTGCGCCTCGCTTGCTCCGCTGCCCGCCAGCTTGTCTGGATGATGCTTGCTGACCAGGCGCCGGTAAGCCTGTTTGACCTGGTCCCCTTCAGTGTCGGCCTCAACGCCCAGCAAGCGCAGCGCCGCCGCGTAGTTCATCACACCGGCTGACACCGGCGCCTTGCGCGGCTCGTACTCCAGCGACATTGCCTGCACCTGGCGCCGGCTCAGGCCCAGCTTGTGCCCCCACTCCAGTAACAGTTCACGCTCGTGCCGCCCAGCCTTGCCGTCGGCCCAGGCCATGCGCCAGCAGGCGCGCAAGGTGCCTTCGGCGGCATGCGGTTGCAGGCGGATACGGCGCAGGTGGCCGGACAGCGAGTCTTTGCCTGCCTTGCCGCGGTTGAACGCGGCTATCGCCCGTAACCGCGCAGCCTCGGCCATGTCCAGGCGGACCATTTCCTGCCGCGCCTGCTGGATGTGCTGCTCGGCCACACGGCCATCGCTCTTGGCCAGCCGCCCGAGCAGCACGAACAGCAACTCATCGTCTTGCAGCGCCGGGCGACCCCCCAGGCGCTCGCGCATGTCTTCCCAGCCCTGCAAACGGATGCGTCGGTCCATTGCCTGGCCCAGCAAGGCACCGAGCAGCGCGCCCGGAATATTGGCGACCGCAAAGCCCGCGCCCAGCCCAATCACCGTGCCTGGCCACCACATGTCAGGCGCGCTCGCCGATCAAGCGCTCGGCCTCGGCCAAGCGCTCAAGTGTACCGACATCCACCCAATGGCCACGGTAGTGCTCGCCACTCACCTGGCCCGAGGCCATCGCCTGGCGCAGCAACGGTGCCAGCTTGAAGGCGCCCGCCTGGCAATCCTCGAACAATGCTGGGTGCAGCACCGAGAGGCCGCTGAAGGTCAGCGTACCGGGGGTGTCATCACCATCGATCACCCGATCCTCGCTCAAACGGAAATCGCCACGCCCGTGATGGCCGGGGTTGTCGACCAGCACCAGATGCGCCAGCCCGCGCAACGGAGCACGCAGGAGGCTGAAGTCATAGTCGGTCCAGACATCGCCGTTGATCAGGGCGAACGGTTCATCCCCTAGCAATGGCAGGGCCTTGAAGATTCCGCCGCCGGTTTCCAGCGGCTCACCTTCGGCCGAGTAGCGGATGCGCAGGCCGAACCGGCTGCCATCGCCCAGATGGTCTTCGATCTGCTGGCCAAGCCAGGCATGGTTGATCACCACCTCGGTAAACCCGGCCGCAGCCAGCGCACGCAGGTGATACTCGATCAGTGGCTGACCCGCGACTGGCACCAGTGGTTTTGGGGTATGCAGGGTCAGCGGGCGCATGCGCTCGCCTTTGCCTGCTGCAAGAATCATCGCCTTCATGCACGCGCTCCGGCTTGCAACTCGGCGATCAGCTGCCCCAGTTCGGCAAGCTCCGGGCGACGGCTGACCACTTCATCTATATAGGCGAAGAATCGCGGGACGTCGGCCAGATAACGCGGTTTTCCGTCACGATGGCAGATTCGCGCGAAGATACCGATCACTTTGAGGTGGCGTTGCACGCCCATCAGGTCGCTGGCACGCTGGAAATCGTCGAACACCGGCTGCACCGGAATGCCCGCGGCCTGCGCCTGCTCCCAGTAGCTGCGCAGCCAGCCTTCGACCTGCGCCTGCGGCCAGCTGAGGAATGCATCCTTGAACAGGCAGGTGATGTCGTAGGTGACTGGGCCGTAGACCGCGTCCTGGAAGTCCAGCACGCCTGGGTTCGGGGTGCTCTGCATCAGGTTGCGCGGCATGTAGTCACGGTGCACCAGCACCTTGGGCTGGGCCAGGGCGCTGTCGATCAGAAGCTGGCTGATACGCTGCCAGCTGGCCTTCTGCGCCTCAGTGAGGGCCAGGCCGAGCTCACGGCCAACATACCACTCCGGGAACAGCTCGACCTCACGGCGCAGCAAGGCGTCGTCATAGCTGGGCAACGGCGCATCCATCGGCAAGCGCTGGAAGGCCAGCAGGGCGTCGATCGCATCGGCGAACAGGCCATCGGCGTTGTCGGCCTGAATGATGTCCAGGTAGGTCTGGTGGCCCAGATCACCCAGCAACAGGAAGCCGCGTTCCAGGTCCTGCGCATGGATCTGCGGCACATGCACGCCTGCGCTGGCCAGCAGATGGTCAATGGCGACGAATGGTCGGCAGTTTTCCTGAGGCGGTGGCGCGTCCATGATCACGAAACTGTGGCCTGCCCCCTGCCAGCGGAAGTAACGGCGGAAGCTGGCATCGCTGCTGGCGGCGGTCAGGCTGCCCTCGGGCACCTCGCCCCAGGCGTGGTCGCGGAAAAGTTGATCGAGCTGCTCATGGAGCCAGACAGTCAGTTGTTGCAGGCGTACATCGTGTTCAGGCATTACAAGGGTCTCCGACGGCCCTAGCCGTCAAGCGGGTCATGCTTTATTATCCAGCATCTTTTTCAGACCATCGAGAGGCGTGCGGCCCCACACGCGGGCAGATGGCACGCAGGAAGCCCGGACTAATAAGATGGCATTGAAATCCCCCGCGTTTCGTAGAAAGTTTCCGTTGCTGGTAACCGGCGGTCTGCTGGCCATGCAACCTCTTGCCACCCCTTATGCGGTGGCAGCCGAGCAGTTCGACTGCCAAGTGTCCGCCTCCGGTGGTTGGGACTGCAAGCCCAAGACCCCAGCCAACAACCTGCCTCCGCGCCCGGTGCATGAAGGCGCCGCGCTCACTTCGGGCACCGAAGCCGAGCCGACCGAGTCCGCTGACAAGCCGATGCTGGTCACCGAGGCCAAGGGCCGTGGCCTGAAGTCGCGCAGCGAAGACTACAGCCACCTCGACTGGGTTCCACGCGAGAAGCTCACTGCCGCCCAACTGGCCGAAACCGGCCCGTACTGCGGTGGCGCGTACATCGAGCCCACTCGCCCAGGCATGGCCGACTCTACACCGAAGGACGAGTCGCCGACCTACATCAACGCCAAGGTATCCAAGTACCAGCAGGAGCAGCAGATCGCTACCCTCGCGGGTGACGTGGTCATGCGCCAGGGCAGCATGCAGGCTGAAGCCGACGAGGCCAACCTGTACCAGGCCGAGAACCGTGGCGAGCTCAAGGGCAACGTCAAGATCCGCGACAACGGCTCGCTGGTGGTCGGTGACGAGGCCCAGATTCAGCTCGATACTGGCGAAGCCCAGGTCGACAACGCCGAATACGTGATGCACAAGTCGCACATTCGCGGCAACGCCCTGTACGCCAAGCGTGGTGAAAACGCCATCATCCGTCTGAAGGACGGTACGTACACCACCTGCGAACCCGGCAGCAACGCCTGGCAGCTGAAGGGCAACAACATCACCCTGAACCCGGCGACCGGTTTCGGTACCGCGACCAACGTCACCCTGCGGGTCAAAGATTTCCCGGTGCTCTACACACCGTACATCTACTTCCCGATCGACGACCGTCGCCAGTCCGGCTTCCTGCCGCCGTCGTTCAGCAGTTCCAGCGACACCGGCTTCATGCTGGTCACGCCTTACTACTTCAACCTGGCGCCCAACTATGACGCCACGTTGTACCCGCGCTACATGGCCAAACGCGGCCTGCTGATGGAAGGCGAGTTCCGCTACCTGACCAAATCCAGCGAAGGGCAGTTCGGCGGCGCGTACCTCAATGACGAGGACGACGATCGCAAGCTGCAGACGGACTACAAGAAAGAACGCTGGATGATCAACTGGCAGCACAAAGGTGGCTTGGACGAGCGCCTGATGACTGAAGTTGACTACACCGATATCAGTGATCCGTTCTATTTCCAGGATCTGGAATCTGACCAGATTGGCGTAGAGAGCCACGACGTGGTCAACCAGCAGGGTGCCCTGACCTGGCGTGGCGACAGCTACACCGCTCGCCTGAATGCGCAAGCCTACGAAATGGCGACATTGTCGCAGATCACGCCGTATAACAAGCTGCCGCAGATCACCTTGAACGGTGCGCTACCGTTCCAGCCTGGCGGCTTTAACTTCGGTTACGAGACCGAGGCAGTACGCTTTGATCGTGACCTGAAAAACGACTTCGTTACCGATAAAGATGGCAATCCGGACCTCAGCGCAGGTGCTCCAGGCCGTCGACTCGATGAAAACCTCTTCGGCGTGGCTCGTGCCAACGGTACCCGCCTGAACGTCGCACCGTCGATCAGCCTGCCGATGAACGCCAGCTACGGTTACATCACGCCGAAGCTGAAGTACATGTACACCCACTATGATCTGGACCTGGATGGCAAGGGCAAAAGTGACGTTGCCGGCAGCAGCGATGCCACCCGCGACCTGTTCGGCGACTTCAAGAGCAACCAGAATCGCGACATCCCGATTCTCAGCGTAGACAGCGGCCTGTACTTCGACCGCAATACTTCGCTGTTCGGTACCAATTACCGCCAAACCCTCGAACCACGCATGTACTACCTCTACGTCCCTTACAAGGACCAAGTGGACATTCCGCTGTTCGACACGGGTGAGTCGCTGTTCAGCTTCGACTCGCTGTTCCGTGACAACCGTTTCTCCGGCACCGACCGTATCGGTGACGAGAACAAGCTGTCGCTGGGTGCGACCACCCGCTGGATCGAGGACAACGGTTTCGAGCGGCAGAACTTCAGCATCGGCCAGGCCTACTACTTCAAGGACCGCAAGGTCCAGCTGCCAGGCATCGACTACCGCACCCGCAAGGACTCGCAGTCCGATGTGTCGCCGTATGCGCTGCTGTACAACTACTACTTCAACCGCGACTGGCGCTTCAATTCGGACTTCAACTGGGACCCGGACAGCCGCAGCACCCGTTCGGGCAGCGCGATGTTCCACTACCAGCCTGAAGACAATCCGAACAAGATCGTCAACTTCGGCTATCGCTACCGCAACGACACCATCGCCTACGACTCCACCACCGGTACCTGGAAAGTGGGTGGCGGCGACTATGGCACGCCGGGCACCGACAACTACATCAAGGATTACTACAAGATCCAGCAGCACGACTTCTCGGTCATCTGGCCGGTGGTACCGCAATGGAACGTAATCGCCCGTTGGCAGCATGACTACAACCGCAACCGCACCCTGGAAGCCATGGGCGGTTTCGAATACGACAACTGCTGCTGGAAGCTGCGCCTGATCAACCGTTACTGGGTCGACTACGACGACTTCAGCCAGGCCACGCCAGCCAACGAAAAAGGCGACCACGGCATCTTCCTGCAAATCGTCCTGAAAGGCCTCGGCGGCGTAGTAGGCAACAAGGTGGAATCGTTCCTCGACCAAGGCATTCAAGGTTACCGTACACGTGAAGACCAAGCTTATTGATCGACTGCGCCCGGTGTTGCTGGGCGCTGCATTGCTGAGTGGCGCGGTGCATGCCGCGGTACAACCTCTGGACCGTGTGGTGGCCATCGTCGACAACGACGTGGTCATGCAGAGCCAACTGGACCAGCGCGTCCACGAGGTGCAGCAGACCATCGCCAAGCGCGGCGGCGGCGTGCCGCCGACTGGCGCGCTGGAGCAGCAGGTACTGGAGCGCCTGATCGTCGAGAACCTGCAGTTGCAGATCGGCGAACGTTCGGGCATCCGCATCACCGACGAAGAGCTGAACCAGGCCATCGGCACCATCGCCCAGCGCAATGGCATGTCCCTGGAGCAGTTCCGCGCCGCCCTCGCCCATGACGGCCTGTCGTTCGACGACGCCCGTGAGCAGGTCAAGCGCGAGATGATCATCAGCCGCGTACGTCAGCGCCGCGTTGCCGAGCGCATCCAGGTTTCCGAGCAGGAAGTGAAGAACTTCCTCGCCTCGGACATGGGCAAGATGCAGATGTCGGAAGAGTACCGCCTGGCCAACATCCTCATCCCGACCCCGGAAGCCGCCAACTCGGACGACATCCAGAAAGCTGCGCGCAAGGTCGGCGACCTGTACCAGCAACTGCGCCAGGGTGCTGACTTCGGCCAGGTGGCGATTGCCAACTCGGCCAGCGAAAACGCCCTTGAGGGTGGTGAAATGGGCTGGCGTAAAGCTGCCCAGCTGCCACCGGACTTCGCCAAGATGCTCAGCAGCATGGCAGTCGGCGACATCACCCAGCCCATTCGCATCCCCAACGGCTTCATCCTCCTCAAGCTCGAGGAGAAGCGCGGTGGTGGCGAGAACGTGCTGCGTGACGAAGTACATGTCCGCCACATCCTGATCAAGCCAAGCGAAATCCGCAGCGAAGCGGCCACCAAGCAGCTGGCCGAGCGCCTGTACGAGCGCATCCAGAACGGCGAAGACTTCGGCGAGCTGGCGAGGAGCTTCTCGGAAGACCCGGGTTCCGCACTCAACGGCGGCGACCTCAACTGGGTCGACCCGAACAGCCTGGTGCCGGAGTTCCGCGAGCAGATGGCCAACGCCCAGCAAGGTGTGGTGACCAAGCCGTTCAAGACCCAGTACGGCTGGCATGTCCTGGAAGTGCTGGGCCGCCGCGCCACCGACAGCACCGAGCAGGCGCGTGAGCAACAGGCCATGAACGTGCTGCGCAACCGCAAGTACGACGAAGAGCTGCAGACCTGGCTGCGCCAGATCCGCGACGAAGCCTACGTTGAAATCAAGCTGCCTGGCGCTGACCAGGCCGCACAGTGAAGCCCCTGCGCTTCGCCGTCACCCCCGGCGAACCAGCCGGCATAGGCCCCGACCTGTGCCTGCTGCTCGCCGCCGACGCCCAGCCCCATCCCCTGATTGCCATCACCAGCCGTGACCTGCTCGCCGAGCGGGCCACGCAGCTGGGGCTGGCCGTCAGCCTGCTGCCGGTAACGCCAGGCCAGTGGCCCGACCACCCGGCACCTGCTGGCAGCCTGTACGTGTGGGATACCCCCTTGGCCGCGCCGGTGGTGCCGGGCCAGCTGGACAAGGCCAATGCGGCGTTCGTGCTGGAAACGCTGACCCGTGCCGGCCAAGGTTGCCTTGACGGGCAATTCGCCGGGATGATCACCGCGCCAGTGCACAAGGGCGTGATCAACGAAAGCGGTATTGCCTTCTCCGGCCATACCGAATTCCTTGCCGACCTGACCAGCACCGCCCAGGTGGTGATGATGCTGGCCACCCGTGGCTTGCGTGTCGCCCTGGTGACCACGCACCTGCCGCTGCGGGACATTGCCGACGCCATCACTGCCGAGCGTGTGGAGAAGGTCACCCGTATCCTGCACGCCGACATGCGCGACAAGTTCGGCATTGCCAACCCGCGCATCCTGGTCTGCGGCCTCAACCCGCATGCCGGGGAAGGCGGCCATCTTGGCCGCGAAGAAATCGACATCATCGAGCCGACGCTGACCCGCCTGCGCACCGAAGGCATGGACCTGCGCGGTCCGCTGCCGGCCGATACCCTGTTTACCCCCAAATATCTGGAGCACTGCGACGCAGTGCTGGCGATGTACCATGACCAGGGTCTGCCCGTACTCAAGTACAAAGGCTTTGGCGCTGCAGTCAACGTGACCTTGGGCCTGCCGATCATCCGCACATCGGTCGACCACGGCACTGCCCTGGACCTGGCCGGCAGCGGCAAGGTCGACACCGGCAGCCTGCGCGTCGCCCTGGAAACCGCCTACCAGATGGCCGAGAACCGACCATGAACGAGCAATACCAACACCGGGCGCGCAAGCGTTTCGGCCAGAACTTCCTGCACGATGCAGGCATCATCGACCGCATCCTGCGCGCCATCAACGCCAAGGCCGGCGAACACCTGCTGGAAATCGGCCCGGGCCAGGGCGCCCTGACCGAAGGCCTGCTGGGCAGTGGCGCCCAGCTGGATGTGGTGGAACTGGACAAGGATCTGGTGCCGATCCTGCAGCACAAGTTTGCTGGCCGCGATAATTTCCGCCTGCACCAGGGCGATGCCCTGAAGTTCGACTTCAATCAGCTGGGCGTGCCTGCGCGTAGCCTGAAAGTGGTCGGCAACCTGCCCTACAACATCTCCACCCCGCTGATCTTCCACCTGCTCAGCCACGCCGGGCTGATCCGCGACATGCACTTCATGCTGCAGAAGGAAGTGGTGGAGCGTATGGCTGCCGGCCCAGGCGGCGGTGATTGGGGGCGCCTGTCGATCATGGTGCAGTACCACTGCCGTGTGGAACACCTGTTCAACGTGGGCCCAGGCGCATTCAACCCGCCGCCGAAAGTCGACTCGGCGATCGTGCGCCTGGTGCCGCACGAAGTGCTGCCGCACCCGGCCAAGGATGCGCGGTTGCTGGAGCAGGTGGTGCGTGAAGCATTCAACCAGCGTCGCAAGACCCTGCGCAACACCCTCAAAGGCCTGCTCGACAGCGCCGCCATCGAGGCCGCCGGCGTAGATGGCAGCCTGCGCCCAGAACAGCTCGACCTGGCGGCCTTCGTACGCCTGGCCGACCAGCTGGCCAATCAGCAAGCCTGACTCAGCCTGCACCGCCCTGTCGCCGGCAAGCCGGCGATAGGGCCCTACACCGCTGGCCCTCCCCCCTCCCAATGGCCTAGACTGCATTATTGCGTCAGTTCGCCCAAGGCCCTTGCATGTCCGACCCTCGCTATCAGATCGACGTCAGCGTCGTGACCCGTTACCTGAAAGACCAATCCGACCCCGAAAGCAGTCGCTTCGCCTTCGCCTACACCATCACCGTGCAAAACAACGGCTCAGTCAAAGCCAAGCTGCTGTCACGCCACTGGCTGATCACCAACGGTGATGGCGAAGTCGAGGAAGTGCGCGGTGCCGGCGTGGTCGGCCAGCAGCCGACCATCGAGCCCGGCCAGAGCCATACCTACAGCAGTGGCGCGGTCATCAGCACGCGCGTCGGCACCATGCAGGGCAGCTACGAAATGTTCGCCGAAGACGGCAAGCGCTTCGAAGCCGACATCGCCCCCTTCCGCCTCGCGGTCCCCGGGGCGCTGCACTGATGGCCACCTACGCCGTCGGAGACCTGCAAGGCTGCCTTGGGCCGCTCAAGTGCCTGCTCGCACGGGTCAACTTCAACCCGGCGGTCGACCGCCTGTGGCTGGTCGGCGACCTGGTCAACCGCGGCCCCGAGTCGCTGGAAACCCTGCGTTACCTCTATTCGATCCGCCAATCGCTGGTGTGTGTGCTGGGCAACCATGACTTGCACCTGCTGGCCGTCTGGCACAACGTCGAGCGCCTGAAGAAAAGCGACACCCTGCGCGAGATCATCGAAGCGCCGGACGCCGACCAATTATTCGACTGGCTGCGCCAGCAGAAACTGCTGCATTACGACGAGCCCCGCGGCATAGCCCTGGTACATGCCGGCATCCCCCCGCAATGGACCCTCGGCCAGGCGCTGCAGCTGGCCGGAGAAGTCGAACAGGTACTGCGTGACGACAATCGCCTGCAACCCTACCTGGACGGCATGTACGGCAACGAGCCGAACAAGTGGAGCAAGAGCCTCACCGGCGTAGAGCGCTTGCGAGTGATCACCAACTACCTCACCCGCATGCGCTTCTGCACTGCCGCTGGCAAGCTCGACCTCAAGAGCAAGGAAGGCCTGGACACCGCGCCCAAAGGCTACAAGCCCTGGTATGCGCACAAGGACCGCCGCTCGCGCCACGTGAAGATCATCTTCGGCCACTGGGCCGCCCTTCAGGGTCAGGTCGACGAACCCGGCATCATTGCCCTCGACACCGGCTGCGTGTGGGGCGGCGCCATGACCCTGTACAACGTCGACAGCGGCGAATACCACCGCTGCGACTGCACCGACGACGGCAACTTACGCCTCCCGGCCTGACCACCTACACTCAACGATCCCCCCTGAAGGAAGCCGTACCCATGAGCGAATTCAAGCGCATCCCTCCCGAGCAGGCCCTGGCACTGCGCGCGCAAGGTGCGGTAGTCGTCGACATTCGCGACCCGCAAGCCTTTGCCGCCGCCCACATCACCGGTGCCAAGCACCTGGATAACCACTCGGTCGCCGAGTTCATCCGCAATGCCGACCTGGATGCCCCAACCCTGGTGGTCTGCTACCACGGCAATTCCAGCCAGAGCGCAGCCGCCTACCTGGTCGGCCAAGGCTTCTCCGAGGTGTACAGCGTCGATGGTGGCTTCGAACTGTGGCGCACCACCTACCCGGCGGAGACCGCCCAAGGCACTGCTGAATAATTTTTTCATTTTTACTGCAGCCCGCGCCCCACGCGGGCTCGCAGCCCACCTGACGAACGGTCGTTCGCAACTTCTCCGCCGCACGCCCTTGACCTTGCGGATAACCAACTATTCTTAAGCGCAGGCCATCCATAAAAAGGGGAGAGCCGGTACACCGGCGTGCGGGTCATCGGTAGCGTTACAGGGTGTTCTGGGGGGTATACAGCAATCGGTGACCCCGGTTGCATGCCAGCATCAGCTGACTGATCCGGCGTCGTCTCCACGTATCGAGCGAGGTGACGTCATGAGTATTTTTAGCCACTTCCAACAACGCTTCGAGTCCACGCGCCAGGAAGAACTTTCGCTGCAGGAGTACCTCGAGCTGTGCAAAGAGGATCGCAGTGCCTACGCATCGGCGGCTGAACGGCTGTTGCTGGCCATCGGTGAGCCAGAGCTGATCGACACCTCTACCAACTCCAGGCTGTCGCGAATCTTCTCCAACAAGGTTATTCGCCGGTATCCGGCCTTTGCCGACTTCCATGGCATGGAAGAGTGCATCGACCAGATCGTTTCGTACTTCCGCCATGCCGCCCAAGGCCTGGAAGAGAAGAAACAGATCCTCTATCTGCTGGGCCCGGTAGGCGGCGGTAAATCTTCGCTGGCCGAGAAACTCAAGCAGCTGATGGAAAAGGTGCCCTTCTACGCAATCAAGGGCTCACCGGTATTCGAGTCCCCTCTGGGCTTGTTCAATGCCACCGAAGACGGGGCCATTCTCGAGGAAGAGTACGGCATCTCGCGGCGCTACCTGAACACCATCATGTCGCCGTGGGCCACCAAGCGCCTGCAGGAATTCGGCGGCGATATCAGCAAGTTCAAGGTCGTCAAACTGTACCCCTCGATCCTTAACCAGATTGCCATCGCCAAGACCGAACCGGGCGACGAAAACAACCAGGACATCTCTGCCCTGGTCGGCAAGGTGGATATCCGTAAACTCGAGGAATTCCCGCAGAACGACGCCGATGCCTACAGCTACTCGGGCGCACTGTGCCGGGCCAACCAGGGCCTGATGGAATTCGTCGAGATGTTCAAGGCGCCGATCAAGGTCCTGCACCCTTTGCTTACCGCCACCCAGGAAGGCAACTACAACAGTACCGAGGGCCTTGGAGCCATTCCCTACACCGGTATCCTGCTGGCCCACTCCAACGAATCGGAGTGGCACACCTTCCGCAACAACAAGAACAACGAGGCGTTCATCGACCGGATCTACATCGTCAAGGTGCCGTACTGCCTGCGCGTCAGCGACGAGATCAAGATCTACGACAAGTTGCTGGTCAACAGCTCGCTGGCCAAGGCCCATTGCGCGCCAGACACCTTGAAGATGCTCGCTCAGTTCACCGTACTCTCGCGCCTCAAGGAGCCGGAGAACTCCAACATCTACTCGAAGATGCGGGTCTACGACGGCGAAAACCTCAAGGACACCGACCCCAAGGCCAAGTCGATCCAGGAGTACCGCGATGCTGCGGGCGTCGACGAAGGCATGAACGGCCTGTCGACTCGCTTCGCCTTCAAGATCCTGTCCAAGGTCTTCAACTTCGACCCGCATGAAATTGCAGCCAACCCGGT
This sequence comes from Pseudomonas sp. TWI628, assembly GCF_039673865.1. Lineage (NCBI taxonomy): Bacteria > Pseudomonadati > Pseudomonadota > Gammaproteobacteria > Pseudomonadales > Pseudomonadaceae > Pseudomonas > Pseudomonas sp. TWI628. Next base: position 40,618 of record NZ_JBDJMM010000032.1, read on the forward strand.
GCACCTGCTGTATGTGCTGGAACAGCAGATCGAGCAGGAACAGTTCCCGGCCGAAGTACGCGAGCGCTACCTGCGCTACCTGAAGGAGTACCTGGCACCGCGTTACATCGAGTTCATCGGCAAGGAAATCCAGACTGCCTACCTCGAGTCCTACAGCGAATACGGCCAGAACATCTTCGACCGCTATGTGCTGTACGCCGACTTCTGGATCCAGGATCAGGAGTACCGCGACCCGGAGACCGGCGAGATCCTCAACCGCATCGCCCTCAACGAAGAGCTGGAAAAGATCGAGAAACCGGCAGGCATCAGCAATCCGAAGGACTTCCGCAACGAGATCGTCAACTTCGTCCTGCGTGCCCGTGCCAACAACAACGGCAAGAACCCGAGCTGGCTCAGCTACGAGAAGCTGCGGGTGGTGATCGAGAAGAAAATGTTCTCCAACACCGAGGACCTGCTGCCGGTCATCAGCTTCAACGCCAAGGCCAGCAAGGAGGACCAACAGAAGCACAACGACTTCGTCACGCGGATGGTGGAGCGTGGCTACACCGACAAACAGGTGCGCCTGCTGTCGGAATGGTACCTGCGGGTCAGGAAATCGCAATAAGGCGGCAAGCTACACGCCGCACGCCCAAGGCAGGCCTGTTGGCCGCGGGCGGCGGCGGCTTTGCTGCCTTGTACGTGCAGCAGCTCGTAGCTTGAAGCGTGCAGCTGTTCCCAGCTACCGGAGGGACCATGAGCTACGTTATCGACCGACGCCTGAACGGCAAGAACAAGAGCACGGTCAACCGCCAGCGCTTCCTGCGGCGTTACCGTGAACACATCAAGAAGGCCGTCGAAGAGGCCGTGAGCCGCCGTTCCATCATGGACATGGAACACGGCGAGCAGATCAGCATTCCGGGACGGGACATCGATGAACCGGTGCTGCACCATGGTCGTGGCGGCAAGCAGACTATCGTGCACCCAGGCAACAAGGAATTCACCGCCGGCGAGCACATCCCCCGGCCCCAGGGCGGCGGGGGTGGCAGCGGCCGCGGCAAGGCCGGCAACTCTGGCGAGGGCATGGACGACTTCGTCTTCCAGATCACCCAGGAAGAGTTTCTCGAATTCATGTTCGAAGACCTCGAACTGCCCAACCTGGTCAAACGCCACCTGACCGGCGCCGACACCTTCAAGACCGTGCGCGCCGGCATCGCCAACGAGGGCAACCCGTCACGCATCAACATTGTCCGCACCCTGCGTTCGGCCCACGCCCGGCGTATAGCCCTGACCGGCAGCAGCCGTGCGCTGCTGCGCGAGGCACAGAAGGAACTGGACCGACTGAGGGTCGAGGAACCCGACAATTTCACCGACATCCAGGAAGTCGAACAGGAGATCGAACGGCTCAAGGCACGCATCAACCGCCTGCCCTTCCTCGACACGTTCGACCTCAAGTACAACCTGCTGGTCAAGCAGCCCAACCCCAGCTCCAAGGCAGTGATGTTCTGCCTGATGGACGTTTCCGGCTCGATGACCCAGGCGACCAAGGACATCGCCAAACGCTTCTTCATCCTGCTGTACCTGTTCCTCAAGCGGAACTACGACCGCATCGAGGTGGTGTTCATCCGCCACCACACCAGCGCCCGCGAAGTTGACGAGGAAGAGTTCTTCTACTCCCGGGAAACTGGCGGCACCATCGTTTCCAGTGCGCTGAAGATGATGCAGGAGATCATGGCCGAACGTTACCCGGCCGCCGACTGGAATATCTACGCCGCCCAGGCCTCCGACGGCGACAACTGGAACGACGACTCGCCGATCTGCCGCGAGATCCTGTCCAAACAGATCATGCCCCATGTGCAGTACTACACTTACGTTGAGATCACCCCGCGTGAGCACCAGGCGTTGTGGTACGAGTACGAGCGAATCGGCGAGGCCTTCCCCGACACATTCGCCCAGCAGCAGTTGGTATCGGCCGGCGATATCTACCCGGTCTTCCGTGAACTCTTCCAGCGCAGGTTAGCCACATGACCGCCAGAGCACAGAGACGCCAACCCATTTCCACCGGGTCCGAGTGGACGTTCGAGCTGATCCAGACCTACGATCGGGAAATCAGCCGACTGGCCGAGCGTTACGCCCTGGACACCTACCCCAACCAGATCGAGGTGATCACCGCCGAGCAGATGATGGATGCCTACGCTTCCGTCGGCATGCCGCTGGGTTATCACCATTGGTCCTACGGCAAGCAGTTCCTCAGTACCGAGAAGTCCTACAGCCGCGGCCAGATGGGCCTGGCCTACGAGATCGTGATCAACTCCGATCCGTGCATCGCCTACCTGATGGAAGAAAACACCATGTGCATGCAGGCACTGGTGATCGCCCACGCCTGCTATGGCCACAACAGTTTCTTCAAGGGCAACTACCTGTTCCGCACCTGGACCGACGCCACGTCGATCATCGACTACCTGGTGTTCGCCAAGCAGTACATCGCCCAGTGCGAGGAACGCCACGGCATCGATGCCGTGGAAGACCTCATCGACTCCTGCCACGCACTGATGAACTATGGCGTAGATCGCTACAAGCGCCCTTATCCGATCTCTGCCGAAGAAGAACGCCGGCGCCAGAAAGACCGTGAAGAGCACCTGCAGCGGCAGATCAACGACCTGTGGCGCACGATTCCAAAGAATGCCGAAAAAGGCGGTGAGCGTGACGATGCGCGCTTCCCCTCCGAACCACAGGAGAACATCCTCTACTTCATCGAGAAGAACGCCCCGCTGCTGGAGCCTTGGCAGCGTGAAGTGGTGCGTATCGTGCGCAAGATCGCCCAGTACTTCTACCCGCAGCGCCAGACCCAGGTGATGAACGAAGGTTGGGCCACCTTCTGGCACTACACCCTGATGAACGACCTGTACGACGAAGGCCTGATCACCGAAGGCTTCATGATGGAGTTCCTGCAGTCGCATACCAGCGTGGTGTTCCAGCCCGGCTTCGACAGCCCGTATTACAGCGGCATCAACCCGTATGCACTGGGCTTTGCCATGTACACCGACATCCGCCGCATGTGCGAAAACCCTACCGAGGAGGATCGCCACTGGTTCCCCGACATTGCCGGCAGCGACTGGCTTTCTACCATCAAGTTCGCCATGAGCAGTTTCAAGGACGAGAGCTTCATCCTGCAGTACCTGTCACCCAAGGTGATGCGTGACCTGAAGCTGTTCAGCATCCTCGATGACGACCAACGCGACGACCTGCTGGTCCCGGCCATCCATGACGAGGCTGGCTACCGGATCATTCGCGAACAACTGGCCGCCCAGTACAACCTCGGTAACCGCGAGCCCAACGTGCAAATCTGGAGCATCGACCGCCGTGGCGATCGCTCGCTGACCTTGCGCCACCAGCAGCACAACCGCAAACCGCTGGGCGACTCGACCGAGGAAGTGCTCAAGCATCTGCACCGCCTGTGGGGTTTCGATATCCACCTGGAGACCGTACAAGGCGATCAGGTGGTCAAGACCCATCACATGCCACCGCGTGGCGAGCATGCCGAGAGCGGCGACTACGGGCGCATGGACCTCGCCGTCATCCACCACCTCTGATGCACCGCCATTACCGCCGACAGGGTATCCTGTGGGCAGTAATGGAGGCTGCACATGCACATCTACAAAGTCGGCGGCGCAGTACGCGACCGCCTGCTCGGGCGCCCGATCAGCGATATCGACTGGCTGGTGGTTGGCGCCACGGTCGAGGAAATGCACGCCAAGGGCTATCGCCCGGTCGGCGCCGATTTCCCGGTTTTCCTGCATCCGAAGACCGGCGAGGAATATGCCCTCGCACGCACCGAGCGCAAGAGCGGACGCGGTTATGGCGGGTTCACTTTTCACGCCAGCCCGGATGTTACGCTGGAAGAAGACCTGATCCGCCGTGACCTGACCATCAATGCGATGGCCGAGGATGAACAGGGTGTGGTCTACGACCCCTACCACGGCCAGGCAGACCTTGAACAACGCATCCTGCGCCATGTTTCCCCCGCGTTTGCCGAAGATCCCTTGCGTGTACTGCGCGTTGCCCGCTTTGCCGCGCGCTACGCCCCCTTGGGCTTTCAGGTCGCCGAGGAAACCCTGGCATTGATGCGCCAGATCGCCCAATCGGGCGAGTTGCAGGCACTGACAGCCGAACGTAGCTGGAAGGAGATCGAGCGGGCGCTGCTGGAAAGCCAGCCGCACGTGTTCATTCAGGTACTGCGCGCATGTGGTGCTTTGAAAGAATTGATGCCTGAACTGGAACACAGTGCTGATACGCTGCCAGCACTACGCCGGGCGGCAGAGCATCAACAGCCGCTGGTTGTGCGCTGGGCGTGCTTGCTGCGCGGGCTGGAGCCAGCGGCGATCAAGGCGCTAAATCAGCGTTTCAAGGCGCCACGTGAATGCCAGGAACTGGCCGTGCTGGTGGGTGAGTTTGCCGGGCAAGCCGACGACGCTTTACAGCTAACGCCTGCAAACTTGCTGGAGCTGCTGCAGAAGTTCGACGTTTATCGGCGCCCGCAGCGTTTCGAGGACTTCATTGCCGCGTGTGAAATGGCCACCTGTGAAGGTTATCCACAGGGCGATTATCTGCGTGGAGCCGCCGCCGCAGCCCGGGCGGTGGATGTGAGACCGCTGGTGGAAGCCGGGTTGACCGGGCAAGGCCTGGGCGAGGCCCTCAAAGGTGAGCGGCTCAAAGCGCTCGAGGCTTACACGCTGGGCTGAGCCTACCGGCCCTTTAGCGGCGGAAGCCGCGAAAGGGCCGGGACAGGCGCACGCCAGAGTCACCGGCAAAACCCCCCCCTCGAAAGCAACCGGCGCCAACACCTGGTCGATCCGCGCCTCCTGCCACAACTGCGCCATGCTCTTCCCTGCCCCGGGATGCACAAGCTCCGGCGCCAGTAGCGACAACGGCCACAGTACGAAGGCATTCTTCAGGATCTCTGCCCTGGGCAGTACCAACCCATCGAAGGTGCCGTGCAAATCGTTGTACATCAGCACATCGATATCCAGCGGCAAACCCTTGCGGTCCGGCGCATAGCGACCATTGTCTGCCTCGATGAACTTGAGCCGGCGATCCAGTTCCATCAGCGGCAGATCAGTCTTGCCGGTGACCACGAAGTTGATGAACGGCCCGCTCTTGATCCCCACCGCCTGGCTCTCGAACGCCGGGGAGCATTGCATGTCGCTGAGGATCGCCGCCAACGCGTCAAGCCCCGCACACAAGTGCTGGTGGCGGTCGATATTGCTGCCAAGGCCCAGGTAAACCGTGCTTAGAGACATCCGCGCTCGATCTCCACGCCAACACCGCCACGGGCCGCGGGAACGGCGCCGGGCTTGGTCAGCTTCAGCCGCACCCATGGAATGTGGAATTCTTCCATCAGCGTCGCCACCAGGCGCTCGGCGAAGGTTTCCACCAGTTCGAAGCGCGCTTGCTCGGCAAATGCCTGGACCCGTGCCGAAACACTGGCGTAGTCGAGCGCCAGGCTCAGGTCATCACCCGCCGCTGCCGGGCGGTTGTCCCAGGCAAAACTCAGGTCCAGGCGCAGGCACTGGCGAATATCCCGTTCCCAGTCATAGGCACCAATGACGGTATCGACTTCCAGGCCTTCGATGAACACTCTGTCCAAGCACTTCTCTCCACAGCACGACAAGGGCGACTGGCGCCGTTAGAATCAGGGCGTCCTCGCCCGGAATAGTTAGCATGTTTTGGTTATTGGCGCTGCTCGCCTACCTGCTCGGCTCGCTGTCCTTCGCCATCGTCCTCAGCCGCCTTACGGGCAGCCCGGACCCGCGTTCCAGCGGTTCGGGCAATGCCGGCGCCACCAACATGCTACGCCTGGCGGGCCGTAAACTGGCGATCCTGACCCTGCTCGGCGACCTGTGCAAGGGCCTGTTGCCAGTTTTGCTCGCCCGCGCTGCCGGCCTTGGCCTGCAAGAGCAGGCCTGGGTCGGCGTGTGCGCCGTGCTCGGCCACCTGTTCCCGCTGTACTTCCGCTTTCGCGGCGGCAAAGGTGTCGCCACCGCCGCCGGCATGCTCATGGGCCTGTATTTCCCGGCCGCACTGCTGGCCATCGGCGCCTGGCTGCTGACCTTCTACCTCACCCGCACCAGCTCGCTGGCGGCGCTTGTCGCGACCCCACTGACCTTGCCATTGCTGGCCTGGCGCGAGCCGGAGGCGCTGCTGCCGATCGCTGTGCTGACGGTGATGATCGTCTGGCGCCACCGCAACAATCTGCGCGATTTGTTTGCCGGGCGCGAAAGGCATTTCTGACGCACCCGCAAGCCTTCACACGGGCGGCAGCTGCTCCATCGGCCAGCGTGCCTGCACGCTGATCGCCAGGTCCTGCTGCTGCCCGGCCAACAGGCGCTGACAACCTGCATAGGCGATCATCGCGCCGTTGTCGGTGCAGAACTGCGGACGCGCGTAGTACACGTTGCCCTTCAGACCAGCCAGCATGTCTTCCAGCGAGGCGCGCAATGCCTTGTTGGCGCTCACGCCACCGGCGATGACCAGGCGCTTGAGGCCAGTCTGCTTGAGGGCGCGCTTGCACTTGATGGTCAGAGTCTCCACCACCGCCTGCTGGAATGCCAGGGACACGTCGCAACGGGTTTGCTGGTTGTCGTCGCCAGCATGCTTGCATTGCTGCCAGGTGTTCAGGGCGAAGGTCTTGAGGCCGCTGAAGCTGAACTCGAGGCCCGGCCGATCGGTCATCGGCCGCGGGAACACGAAGCGCCCAGGCACACCCTGTTCGGCCAGGCGCGCGATTTCCGGGCCGCCTGGGTAGTTGAGGCCGATCAGCTTGGCGGTCTTGTCGAACGCTTCGCCTGCAGCATCGTCGAGGCTCTCGCCAAGCAGTTCGTATCGGCCGATGCCATCCACCCGCACCAACTGGGTATGGCCGCCGGAAACCAACAAAGCGACGAACGGAAACTCGGGCGGGTTTTCCTCCAGCATCGGCGCCAGCAGGTGGCCTTCCATATGGTGCACGCCGATCGCCGGGATATCCCAGGCGAAGGCCAGGGCCTGGGCACACGAGGCGCCAACCAGCAGCGCACCAACCAGGCCAGGACCCGCGGTGTAGGCGATGGCGTCGATCTCGGTGGCGACGCACCCGGCCTCCTCCAGCACCTGGCGGATCAGTGGCAGCATGCGCTTGACGTGGTCACGCGAGGCAAGCTCGGGCACCACACCACCGAACACGCGGTGCAGGTCGATCTGACTGAACAGCGCGTCGGCTAACAAACCGCGCTCACTGTCGTATAATGCGACGCCGGTTTCGTCGCAGGATGTTTCCAATCCCAGTACTAGCATGGGCTCGTCCCTTGTGGGGGCTGAATTCGAAGCCGCGCATGATAGTCCCCGTGCCGGGTGCCGACCAGCGGTTTTCGATCAGAGGCTTTGCATTCCGGCGTACTAAGGGTTAACATCCGCAACCCTTGAAAACCGACGTTCTCCAGCACACCTTTGTTTTGCCAGGAGCACGTCTACCCCGGTAATGAATTAAGGTAGCCCTGGATGCCAGCCGTCAAAGTTAAAGAGAACGAACCCTTCGACGTAGCTCTGCGTCGTTTCAAGCGCTCCTGCGAAAAAGCCGGTGTACTGGCTGAAGTTCGTAGCCGCGAGTTTTACGAGAAGCCGACCGCCGAGCGCAAGCGCAAAGCAGCTGCTGCTGTTAAGCGTCACGCCAAGAAAGTTCAGCGCGAACAGCGCCGCGCCGTTCGTCTGTACTAATACAGACGTTCTACGCTAGAGCTTCTGCCCTGCCCGGCTCACCGCCGGGCCGATGGCAGCGGTTTGCTTGACCTTGAGCAGCTAGCCCAAGGTGCCTGTCGCAACTTGCAGCGGGCAAATGGTTTCAAAGCGTCAGATCTGGTTTCGGCCAGTCGTGCACGTCCTGACTGACGAGCCCCCGGCGAAGCTGGAGGCTGGCGACGAGCACACACCCTCTCGCACTTCCCCTAGCATCACTCGCCCCGTTAGCGTTTAGACTTGCCAGTTGCCAGATGACGAGACTGCCATGGCCGGGCTGATTCCCCAAAGCTTCATCGACGACCTGATCAACCGCCTCGACATTGTCGATGTGGTGAGTTCGCGCGTTCAGCTGAAAAAAACCGGCAAGAACTACTCCGCCTGCTGCCCGTTCCACAAGGAAAAGACCCCTTCCTTCACGGTCAGCCCCGACAAGCAGTTCTACTACTGCTTCGGCTGCGGCGCCGGCGGCAACGCCCTTGGCTTCGTCATGGACCACGACAATCTGGACTTCCCGCAGGCTGTCGAGGAGTTGGCCCGCGCGGCCGGCATGGAAGTACCCAGGGAACAAGGCCGGCGCGACAACAAGCCGCGCCAGCCGACCGACTCACCGCTGTACCCATTGCTGGATGCCGCCTCGGAGTTCTACCGCCAGGCCCTGCGCAGCCATCCGACCCGCAGGGCGGCGGTTGACTACCTCAAGGGCCGCGGTTTGTCGGGCGAAATCGCCCGCGACTTCGGCCTGGGCTTCGCGCCGCCGGGCTGGGACAACCTGCTCAAGCACCTTGGCGCCGACACCCTGCAGCAGAAGGTGATGATCGACGCTGGCCTGCTGATCGAGAACGCCGAAAGTGGCAAGCGCTATGACCGCTTCCGCGACCGGGTGATGTTCCCGATCCGCGACAGCCGCGGGCGCATCATCGCCTTTGGCGGCCGGGTACTGGGCGACGACAAGCCCAAGTACCTCAACTCCCCGGAAACCCCGGTGTTCCACAAGGGCCAGGAACTCTACGGGCTGTACGAGGCACGCAAGCACAACCGCAACCTCGACGAGATCATCGTCGTCGAGGGCTACATGGACGTGATTGCCTTGGCCCAGCAGGGCCTGCGCAATGCCGTGGCCACCCTCGGCACCGCGACCAGCGAAGAGCACCTCAAGCGCCTGTTCCGCGTGGTGCCCAGCGTGCTGTTCTGCTTCGACGGCGACCAGGCCGGGCGCAAGGCCGCCTGGCGCGCACTGGAGTCGACCCTCTCGGCACTGCAGGACGGCCGCCGTGCGCGCTTTCTGTTCCTGCCCGAAGGCGAAGACCCGGACAGCCTGGTACGCGCCGAAGGCACCGATGCCTTCATGGCCCGGATCAACCAGCACGCACAGCCACTGGCCGACTATTTCTTCGAGCAACTGAGCAACGAGGCCGACCCGCGCTCGCTGGAAGGCAAGGCACACATGGCCACCCTGGCTGCACCGTTGATCGAAAAGATCCCCGGCGCCAACCTGCGTCAGCTGATGCGCAACCGCCTGAAGGAAATCACCGGCCTGGACCCACAGCAGGTCGAGCAACTGGCACAACAGGCCCCGGCGACCAGCAGCGTGCCAGACTACGACCCTGGCTATGACTACGATGCCATGGCCAGCTACACCCCCGACTACGGCGATATGCCACAGCACGACTACGCTCCCACTCATCAGGAGCAGGAGTGGAAGCCGAACAAAGGCGGGGGCAAAAAGCAGTGGAGTGACAAGCCCTGGGACAAGAACCGCAAGGGCGGCAAGCCATGGCAGCAGCGCGACGAAGCACCGCCGCGGGTGCCGGCACCGGTCGAACCACCGACCCTGGCTGCCCTGCGCACCTTGCTGCACCACCCGCTGCTGGCCGGCAAGGTCGAGGATGCCAGCCACTTCGCCGACGAAGAGCACCTGTATAGCCAGCTGCTGGTGGCCCTGATCGAAGCTGCGCAGAAGAATCCTGGGCTAAGCTCAATGCAGTTGATCGCACGTTGGCACGGCACGGAACAAGGCCGCCTGCTGCGGGCCTTGGCCGAAAAGGAATGGTTGATCGTTGCCGACAACCTTGAACAACAGTTTTTCGACACTATAACTAGCTTGTCCGCCCGCCAACGCGAGCGCAGTCTGGAACAACTGCTCAGGAAATCACGTCAAAGCGAATTGACCAGCGAGGAAAAATCACAGCTCCTCGCCCTGCTGAGCCGGAATGTTCCCGCACAAACGCCGACCTCATCTGGCGCGTGAGGCCCATGCTCGGGTATAATCCTCGGCTTGTTTTTTGCCCGCCAAGACCTTCAGTGGATAGGGTGTTATGTCCGGAAAAGCGCAACAGCAGTCTCGTATCAAAGAGTTGATCACCCGCGGTCGTGAGCAGGGCTACCTGACTTACGCGGAGGTCAACGACCACCTGCCTGAGGATATTTCAGATCCGGAACAGGTGGAAGACATCATCCGCATGATCAACGACATGGGGATCAACGTATTCGAGAGTGCTCCGGATGCGGATGCCCTTCTGTTGGCGGAAGCCGACACCGACGAAGCCGCGGCCGAAGAAGCCGCTGCTGCGTTGGCGGCAGTTGAAACCGATATCGGCCGCACGACCGACCCGGTGCGCATGTATATGCGCGAAATGGGTACCGTCGAGCTGCTGACCCGTGAAGGCGAGATCGAAATCGCCAAGCGGATCGAGGAAGGCATCCGTGAAGTCATGGGCGCCATCGCTCACTTCCCGGGCACCGTCGACTACATTCTCGGCGAATACGACCGCGTCACCGCCGAAGGCGGCCGCCTGTCCGACGTCCTCAGCGGTTACATCGACCCTGACGACAACATCGCCGCACCGACCGAAGAAGTACCAGTACCTGGTGCCAAGGCACCTGCGGCCAAGGAAGAGTCGGAAGACGAAGACGAAGAAAGTGAAAGCGGTGACGACGAGGAAGAGACCGAAAGCGGTCCTGATCCGGTCGTTGCAGCCCAGCGCTTCGGCGCCGTTGCCGATCAGCTTCAGGTCACCGCCAAGGTCCTGAAGAAGCACGGCCGTGACGTCAAGGAAAGCATCGAGGCCCTGCAGGCCCTGGCTGACCTGTTCATGCCGATCAAGCTGGTGCCAAAGCAGTTCGACGTGCTCGTCGAGCGCGTGCGCGATGCCTTGAACCGCCTGCGTCAGCAAGAGCGTGCGATCATGCAGCTGTGTGTGCGTGACGCCCGCATGCCGCGTGCCGACTTCCTGCGCCTGTTCCCGAGCAACGAAACCGACCAGACCTGGTCCGGTGACCTGGCCAAGCGCAACACCAAGTGGGCAGCCGCCCTGGGTGAAAAGGACGCCGCCATCGTCGCCTGCCAGCAGAAGCTGATCGACCTTGAGAACGAGACTGGCCTGACCGTCGCCGAGATCAAGGAAATCAACCGTCGCATGTCCATCGGTGAGGCGAAAGCCCGCCGCGCCAAGAAAGAAATGGTCGAGGCGAACCTGCGTCTGGTGATCTCCATCGCCAAAAAGTACACCAACCGTGGCCTGCAGTTCCTCGACCTGATCCAGGAAGGCAACATCGGCCTGATGAAGGCGGTGGACAAGTTCGAATACCGTCGCGGCTACAAGTTCTCGACCTACGCCACCTGGTGGATTCGCCAGGCGATCACCCGCTCGATCGCCGACCAGGCGCGCACCATCCGTATTCCGGTGCACATGATCGAGACGATCAACAAGCTCAACCGTATTTCCCGCCAGATGCTGCAGGAAATGGGCCGTGAACCGACCCCGGAAGAGCTCGGTGAGCGCATGGAAATGCCAGAGGACAAGATCCGCAAGGTATTGAAGATCGCCAAAGAACCGATCTCCATGGAAACCCCGATCGGTGACGACGAAGATTCGCACCTGGGCGACTTCATCGAGGACTCGACCATGCAGTCCCCGATCGACGTGGCCACGGTCGAAAGCCTCAAGGAAGCGACCCGTGACGTGCTCTCGGGCCTGACCGCACGCGAAGCCAAGGTGCTGCGCATGCGCTTCGGTATCGACATGAACACCGACCACACCCTCGAAGAGGTGGGCAAGCAGTTCGACGTGACCCGTGAGCGGATCCGTCAGATCGAAGCCAAGGCGTTGCGCAAATTGCGCCACCCGACTCGCAGCGAGCATCTGCGCTCCTTCCTCGACGAGTGATGACAAACCCCGGCCCAGGCCGGGGTTTTTCTTATCCGACAAATAGTTGTGATCGGCTACTCGGCTGGCTCAATGCCAGTCTACACTCGACTTCAGACCAACTGAATGCGAGGCTGCTATGCCGCCGATGCCGGCCATTCTGTTGCTGCTCCTGATGCTGTGGAACACAACGGCCGGCGCCCTGACCCTGACAGACGAGGAAAAAACCTGGCTCGCTGCCCATCCGCAGTTGAGACTGGGCGTCGACGCTTCCTGGCCACCGTTCGAGTTTCGTGACCAGGAGGGCCGGTACCAGGGATTGGCCGCCGATTACATCGCCTTACTCCAGGATCGCCTGGGAGTAACCCTGAAACCGGTCGAGCCCAGCAGCTGGACCGAAGTGTTGCAGCAGGCGCGCGAAGGCCGTATCGACCTGCTGCCTGGCATCATGTCAACGCCGGAACGCCAGGGCTACCTGGCGTTCACCCGCCCCTATCTCGATTTCCCTATCGTCATCCTGGCCCATGAAGGCGGCCCACAACCGCGTACGCTCAAAGACTTGTACGGGCTGAAGATCGCCGTAGTGGAAAACTACGCGCCCCATGAACTGCTGCGCACCCACCACCCGGACCTCAACCTGGTGGCGATGCCGAATGTCAGCTCGACCCTGCAGGCACTCGCCACCGACGCGGTGGACGCCGTGGTCGGCGACCTCGCCTCGAGCATCTGGAGCCTGCGCCAGCTCAAGCTCGAAGGGCTGTATGTGAGCGGCGAAACGCCCTATCGCTATCAGTTGGCAATGGCCGCGCCCCGTGACCAGCAGGTACTGGTCGGCATCCTCGACAAGGTGATGGCCGACATGTCCAGCGATGAGCTCAGCCATATCCAGCAGCGCTGGGTCGGCAACGTGGTCGACCAGCGTAGCTTCTGGCGTGACACGCTGTTCTATGGCCTGCCTGCCGTCCTGCTGCTGATCGCCATTCTCGCCGTGGTCATCCGCATCAATCGCCGGCTCAGTTCGGAAATCTCCCGACGCATCGCCCTGGAGCAGGAACTGCGTAGCAGCGAATACCATTACCGCGGCCTGATCGAGAGCCTCTCGGCAATCGCCTGGGAGGCCGACGCCAACGACTTCACCTATAGCTATGTCTCGCCGCATGCCGAAGACCTGCTGGGCTACCCCCTGCACGACTGGCTCAAACCTGGTTTCTGGCGCAGCATCCTGCACCCCGACGATGCGCTCTGGGCCCAGGCCTTCTGCGAAAGTGAAACCGCCGCAGGTCGTGATCACAGCCTCGATTACCGCCTGGTGCGTGCCGACGGCCAGCCGCTTTGGATACGCAATATCGTCAGCATGATCGAACACGGCCACCGGCCGGTAATGCGCGGCCTGATGATCGACATCAGCGAGACCAAGCGCACCGAAGACGCCCTGCGGCTGTCGGAGCAGAAGTTCGCCTCGGTGTTCGAGCAGTGCCCGGACATTCTGCTGATCGCACGGCACAGCGATGGCGTGCTGCTCGAGGTCAATGACGCCTTCGAAGAACAGATTGGCCTGACACCGGGCGAAGTCATCGGCCGCACCGCCACCGAGCTCAATCTGTGGGGCGTCGAAGGCATGGGCCCCAGGCTTCTCGAACGCCTGCAGCAAGGCGGCCTGCGCAACCTCGAAATGACCTTCCGCCGCAGCAACGGCCAGTTGTTCACCGGCCTGACCTCGGCCGAAACTTTCGAACTCGACGGTACCCTGGCGCTGGTCGTGGCTGTTCGCGACATCAGCCAGCTCAAGGAAACCCAGCAACAGCTGCAGACCTCCGAGGAAAAGTTCGCCAAGGCCTTCCACGCCTCACCTGACGGCCTGTTGCTGTCACGCCAGAGCGATGGCCTGCTATTGGAGGTCAACGAGGGCTTCTGCCGCCTGACCGGTTACGAATTCAACCAGCCTATCGATCAGACCTCGTTCGACCTGGGGATCTGGGTCGACCTGAACGAACGCAAGCGCCTGATCGACCAGCTTGGCCGCGATGGCTTCGTGCGGGACTTCAGCTGCCACCTGCGCCGCAGCGACGGGCAGATTCGCCTCTGCGAGCTGGCGGCTCGGCCACTGCCGATCGGTGGTGTCGACTGCATGCTGACCATCGCCCGCGACATCACCGAACGCCACCTGATGCAGGAAAAACTGCAACTGGCTGCCACCGTGTTCGAAAATACCGCTGAAGGCGTACTGATCACCGACACCGACCAGCGCATCAGTGCAGTCAACCGTGCCTTCAGCGAGATTACCGGCTACAGCGAGATCGAAGCACTCGGCCAGACTCCGCGCCTGCTTGCCTCCGGTCAGCATGACAGCGCCTTCTACGCCGCCATGTGGCACCAGCTCACTGCTGAAGGGCACTGGCAGGGAGAGATCTACAACAAGCGCAAGAATGGCGAACTGTACCCCGGTTGGCTGACCATCAGCGCCGTACGCAACAACGAACGCAACATCACCCACTTCGTCGCCGTGTTCGCCGACATTTCCAGCCTCAAGCATGCACAGGCCAAACTCGACTACCAGGCCCACCACGACCCGCTGACCGGCTTGCCCAACCGCGCCCTTTTCGAAAACCGGCTGCAGGCTGTGCTGACCAGTGCGCAGGTGTCCAACCGCCAAGGCGCCGTGCTGTTCCTCGACCTGGACCGCTTCAAACACATCAACGACAGCCTCGGCCACCCGGTCGGCGACCTGTTGCTCAAAGGCATCGCCCAGCGCCTCAAGGAGCAGGTGCGCGACGTCGATACCGTGGCCCGCCTGGGTGGCGACGAATTCATCATCCTGCTGCCCGGCCTGCACAAGCCCAGCGATGCCCATGCCATCGCCAACAAATTGCTGGCCTGCTTTGTCGCCCCGTTTCAGGCCGGCGAGCACGAGTTCTTCACCAGCGCCAGCATCGGCATCAGCCTCTACCCGCAGGATGGCACCGACGTTGCCACGCTGATCCGCAACGCCGACGCTGCCATGTACCGCTCCAAGGCCAAAGGCCGCAACCGCGTCGAAGCCTACACCCGAGACCTGACCGTGCAGGCCAGCGAACGCATCGCCATGGAGCACGAACTGCGCCGCGCGATCGAGCGCAACGAGATGAGCCTGAGCTTCCAGCCGAAGCTGAGCATCAAGACCCAGACCCTGATCGGGGCCGAAGCGCTGATTCGCTGGAGTCACCCGACGTTCGGCGAAGTACCGCCCGAGCATTTCATTCACCTGGCCGAAGAGAACGGCAGCATTCTCCAGCTCGGCGATTGGGTGCTGGAGCAGGCCTGCCAGCAGATGCACCGTTGGAAAAAGGATTTCGAGCCCTTTGGACCGCTGTCGATCAACCTGGCTGGCGCACAGCTGCGCCACCCCAACCTCGCCAAGCGCATCGAGCACCTGTTGAAGGTCTACCAGCTGAAAGCGGGCGACCTGCAGCTGGAAATCACCGAGAACTTCATCATGAGCCAGGCCGAAGAAGCCCTGGCCGTGTTGCACCAGCTCAAGCAACTGGGCGTGCAGCTGGCGATCGACGATTTCGGCACCGGATACTCATCACTGAGCTACCTCAAGCGCCTGCCGCTGGATATCCTCAAGATCGACAAGTCATTCATCCGTGGCTTGCCGGATGATCCTCACGACGCCGCCATCGCCCGCGCCATCATCGCGCTGGGGCGCAGCATGCAGTTGACGATCATTGCCGAAGGTGTGGAGAACCAGGCGCAGCAACGCTTCCTCGCCGCCGAGGGCTGCGAGCAGATCCAGGGCTACATCGTCAGCTTGCCCCTGCCACCCGATGAGTTCGCAGCGACGTTTCTTCGTATAGCACTGTCTGATCTTTCGGATGGCACGCTTTCAAAACCCTCGTTATAATCCGGGCACTTACTGAGGGCCTATAGCTCAGTTGGTTAGAGCAGAGGACTCATAATCCTTTGGTCCACGGTTCGAGTCCGTGTGGGCCCACCAGATACAACGAAAGCCGCGCTGATGCGCGGCTTTTTTGTGCCCGATTGGTGACCATTCAGGGGCTTGCCCTGCTCACCTGCGGCTGGCTAGGCTAGCGGACCCTCCGTAGAGACTCACCATGTCGGACTCCCGCCCCATCACCCTCGACGAAATCGACCGCCAGCTGATCGCCCTGCTGCAGATCAACGCCCGCGAAAGCGTCGCCACCCTCGCCCGCCAGCTGGGCATCGCCCGCACCACGGTCAACTCGCGACTGGAGCGGCTGGAAAAGAACAAGGTCATCACCGGCTACGGTGTGCGCCTGGGCCAGCGCCTGATCGGCGGTGGGCTGCAGGCTTATGTCGGGATCAAGGTGCAGCCCCGCTCCGGCAAGGAGGTGGTAAGGCGCCTCAGTGCCATGGGGCAGGTGCAACAGTTGTGTGCAGTGAGTGGCGAGTTCGACTATGTAGCCTGGCTGCGCAGCGATTCGCCAGAACAACTGGACCAATTGCTGGATCAGATTGGCAGTGTCGAGGGGGTGGAGAAGACCACTACTTCAATCATCCTCAGCAGCAAGGTCGATCGCGGGCAGCCGGCCTGAACCCGCCCCCATGACGAGAGGCGCCACCCAGTGATCGTCAAAATCTAAACATTGTTAGTCAAAATGACGAACCAAGGCTCATTGCGACACTACTTTGCATCTTAATTACGAACACCCCGCTTCATAAAATGACCGCCAGCCATCTCCTATACTCAGGCTCCGCCCCCGCGCAGCCGCTCTGGCAAGGTCACTTCATGAACAAGAAAAACCGCCACCCCGCCGACGGCAAGCAGCCCATCACCATCTTCGGCCCGGATTTCCCCTTCGCCTTCGACGACTGGCTGGAACACCCGGCAGGCCTGGGCAGCATCCCGGCCGAACGTCATGGTGAAGAAGTCGCCATCGTTGGCGCAGGCATCGCCGGCCTGGTCGCAGCCTACGAATTGATGAAGCTGGGCCTCAAGCCTGTGGTGTACGAGGCGTCGAAACTGGGTGGGCGGCTGCGTTCGCAGGCCTTCAACGGCACCGACGGCATCATCGCCGAGCTCGGCGGCATGCGCTTCCCGGTGTCCTCCACCGCCTTTTACCACTACGTCGACAAGCTGGGCCTGGAAACCAAGCCCTTCCCCAACCCGCTGACTTCTGCCTCGGGCAGCACGGTGATCGACCTCGAAGGCCAGACCTACTACGCCGAAAAGGCCAGTGACCTGCCGAAACTGTTCCACGAAGTGGCCGACGCCTGGGCAGATGCGCTGGAAAGCGGTGCGCAGTTTGCCGATATCCAGCAAGCGATCCGTGACCGTGATGTACCCCGGTTGAAAGCGCTTTGGAACAAGCTGGTGCCGCTGTGGGACGACCGCACCTTCTACGACTTCGTCGCCACCTCGCGCTCGTTCGCCCAACTGAGCTTCCAGCACCGCGAAGTATTCGGCCAGGTCGGTTTCGGCACCGGCGGTTGGGACTCGGACTTCCCCAACTCGATGCTGGAAATCTTCCGCGTGGTGATGACCAACTGCGACGACCATCAGCACCTGATCGTCGGCGGGGTGGAACAGGTACCACAGGGCATCTGGCGCCATGTGCCGGAACGCTGCGCCCATTGGCCAGAAGGCACCAGCCTCAGTTCGCTGCATGGCGGCGCACCGCGCACTGGGGTCAAGCGCATCGCCCGCGCTGCCGATGGGCGCCTGGCGGTCACCGACAACTGGGGTGACACCCGCCACTATGGCGCGGTGCTCGCCACCTGCCAAAGCTGGCTGCTGACCACCCAGATCGACTGCGAAGAGTCGCTGTTCTCGCAGAAGATGTGGATGGCCCTGGACCGCACCCGCTACATGCAGTCGTCGAAGACCTTCGTCATGGTCGACCGACCGTTCTGGAAGGACAAGGACCCGCAAACCGGCCGCGACCTGATGAGCATGACCCTCACCGATCGCCTCACCCGCGGTACCTACCTGTTCGACAACGGTGACGACAAGCCGGGCGTCATCTGCCTGTCCTACGCCTGGATGAGCGACGCCTTGAAGATGCTGCCGCATCCGGTGGAAAAGCGCGTGCAACTGGCTTTGGATGCGCTGAAGAAGATCTACCCCAAGACCGACATTGCCGGGCACATCATCGGCGACCCGATCACCATTTCCTGGGAAGCCGACCCGCACTTCCTCGGTGCGTTCAAGGGCGCGCTGCCCGGCCACTACCGCTACAACCAGCGCATGTACGCGCACTTCATGCAGCAGGACATGCCTGCCGAGCAACGTGGCATGTTCATCGCCGGTGACGACGTCTCGTGGACCCCGGCCTGGGTCGAAGGTGCGGTGCAGACGTCGCTGAATGCGGTGTGGGGTATCATGAACCACTTCGGTGGCCACACCCACCCGGACAACCCAGGCCCGGGCGATGTATTCGACGAAATCGGGCCCATCGCTCTGGCTGACTGAAACCAAGGAGGCAGCATGCGCATCGCTCTGTTCCAGGGCGCACCCAACCCGCTGGACGTGCCCGGCAACCTGCAACGGCTGCGCCATCAGGCGCAGTTGGCGGCCGAGCGTGGCGCGCAATTGCTGGTGTGCCCAGAGATGTTCCTGAGCGGCTACAACATCGGCCTGGCGCAGGTCGAACGGCTGGCCGAAGCCGAAGATGGCCCGTCGGCCATGGAGGTGGTGGAGATCGCCCAGGCGCACCGCATCGCCATCGTCTACGGCTACCCGGAGCGCGCCGATGACGGGGCGATCTACAACAGCGTGCAGTTGATCGATGCCCATGGCCGCAGCCTGTGCAATTACCGCAAGACCCACCTGTTCGGCGAGCTGGACCGGGCAATGTTCAGCCCTGGCGCCGACCATTTCCCGGTGGTCGAGCTGGAAGGCTGGAAGGTCGGCATGCTGATCTGCTACGACATCGAGTTCCCGGAAAACGCCCGGCGCCTGGCGCTGGCAGGTGCCGAGCTGATCCTGGTGCCGACGGCGAACATGACGCCGTACGATTTCGTCTGCCAGGTGACCGTGCGCTCGCGGGCGCAGGAGAACCAGTGCTACCTGGTGTATGCCAACTACTGCGGGGCCGAAGGCGAGATCCACTACTGCGGGCAGAGCAGCATCATCGGGCCTGACGGCAGCCTGCTGGCCATGGCCGGGCGCGATGAGTGCCAGTTGCTGGCTGAGCTGGAGCGTGAGCGGGTGGTGCGGGGGCGTGAGGCGTTTCCATACCTGACCGATCTGCGCCAGGAACTGCATCGGCGTCAGGGCTGACAGGGGCCGCTTTGCGGCCCATTCTTACAAATGGGTTAGCATGAACACCTGCCCCGGAGTTCCCATGCCTGACACCACCCGCCCCCTTACCCTCGCCAATGGCCTGCAGCTGACCCTGCGCCACGCCCCGCGCCTGAAGCGCTCGGCGGCCGCCTTGAGGGTGCATGCGGGGAGCCATGACGCCCCAACTGCATGGCCTGGCCTGGCCCACTTCCTTGAGCACCTGTTCTTCCTCGGCACCGCGCGGTTCCCGCTGGAAGACGGCCTTATGCGCTACGTCCAGGCCCTCGGCGGCCAAGTCAACGCCAGCACCCGCGAGCGCACCACCGACTTCTTCTTCGAAGTACCGCCCGCCGCTCTGGCAGGTGGCCTGCAGCGCCTGTGCCAGATGCTTGCCGAACCGGACCTGGGCATCGAGCGCCAACGCCGCGAGCGGGAAGTCATCCACGCCGAATTCATCGCCTGGTCGCGCAACCCGCAGGCGCAGCAGCAATTTGCCTTGCTGCAATCGGTGGCTGGCAATCATCCGCTGATCGGCTTTCATGCAGGCAACCGCTATTCCCTCGGCCTGCGCAATCTTGCCTTCCAGCATGCCCTCAGCGGCTTCCACCAGCGCTTCTACCAGGGCGGCCAGATCACCCTGAGTCTCTGCGGCCCGCAACCCTTGGATGAACTGGAACAACTTGGCAGGCAATACGCCGGCCTCTTCGAGACCGGCGCCCCTGTGCTACAAGCCTTGCCCCCCGCCCTGGCCACCAACAAGCCACTGCTGTTCGCCCACGACGGCCTGCCGGCAGGTGCAGAACAGGCGTTGGAGCTGCTGATCGCCAACCTGGGCGACAATCGCCCCGGCAGTTGGCTGGATGCACTGGAGCGACGTGGCTGGCTCAAAGGGTTCAAGGTCGAGACGTTGTATGCCTTCGCCGGGCAACTGCTCTGGCACATCGACCTGAAGCTCGCTGCAGATGCCGACACCGATGAAGCGTTGAAGCTGTTGCACGGCTGGTTCGACTTCATCCGCCAGGCAGCCCCAACCCAACTCAACAGTACGTTTGGCTGCTTGCAACAACGCCGTCAACGCAGCGCCAGCGCACTGGAGCTGGCCCGCCGCGACAGCGCCGGGCAGCCGTTTGCAACATTGGATACACAAGCGCTGATTGCGTTCGAAGCGCTGCTAGAACAGCTGCCACGTCACCCATACGGGCAATGGCAACTGCCGGCGGCCGAGCCCTTGTTGTTCGCTGAACTGCCCACCGCTCGAACTGCAGAGCTGCCACCTGCGCTGGGTATCAGCGACCTGCTTCCACCTGCCAGGCAATACGCTGCACTATATTTGCGCTGGCACGTGCCATCGGCACTGCGCCAGCGTCTTCATGGCGTACTTGAACACGCCTTGCACCCCCTGCAGGTACGTTGCGAGCAGGCCGGCGTGCAACTGCAATTCAACGCGTATGGCGAGTACTGGCAGCTACGCTGCACTGGCCATCCGGCAGCAGTGGTGCGCGCCGCAGGCCAGGCCCTGGCGCTGATGCAGGCGCCCTCCAACTGGCAGCCATCGCCACCTGAGGCGCTCGCCCTGATACCGATCCGGGCATTGCTCCATCAGCTACCCGACGCCGTGCTCGGCACTCGCGCTGCGGCAACGCCGTCCTGCACCCTCGACCAGGCGCTGCTCGACGGCGCCTGGCAGCACAGCCACTGGCAAGGGCTGGCCGTGGGTTTCGATAGCAGCGCCGTGCAGGCACTGGGCGCAGTGCTGCAGGGCTGCCCAGGGCAAGGCGCGGTGCCCCCGCCTGCTGCCCTCTGGGCTGGCCATCGCTGGCACCATGCCGAGGTGCCGGGCAGTGAAAATGCCCTGCTGCTGTTCTGCCCGCTGCCTGCCGCGCGGCAAGCCAGTGGTCGCCTGCTGGCGCAGCTGCTGCAAGGTCCGGTGTATCAACGCCTGCGGGTCGAACTGCAATTGGGCTACGCGGTTTTCAGTACCTTCCGTCAGGTCGAAGGCATCGGTGGCCTGCTGTTCGGCGTGCAGTCGCCGCATGCCAGCCAGGCCGAAATCCTCGCTCACCTGCGCGAACTTCTAGGCCAGGGCGTCACACTCGACGCCCATGCTCGCCAGGCGCTGGCCGATCAGTTCGACGAACCGGCCATGGCCAACGCCGAGGTCGCCGAATGGGCATGGCAGACACACCTGGCCACACAGCCGGGCGACCTACATGCGTTGCAGCGGTCTATCCTGATGACGCAACAAGCAGATCTGGACGGCCTGCTAGGCGACCTGCTCGGTACCGATTGCGCCTGGCTTTGCCTGGCCAACTGCGCCACGCCAGATGCCTCCTGGCACTGATTTCGCGGGGATTGTTACGTTTACTGCAAGGGCGCTTATCAAAGAATTAACCTTTCAGTACAAATTTTTCTTGTAAGATAACGCTATCTCAGCCAACGGAACCTCCTGCTCCAGGTGGCACCCAATGAGTAGCTGAAGCACCCCAACCCCATCCGGAAGGAGAACGCCCATGTGGACCAAACCTGCATACACTGACCTGCGTATCGGCTTCGAAGTGACTATGTACTTCGCCAACCGCTAAGCCCTGCTTTGCGGTTCGACGCCTCGGCCCGCCGGGGCGTCGTCGTTTTTCGGATACGGCTTTTCGCAGAAAGGAGTGGCCATGTACATCCAGATTCTCGGTTCCGCCGCCGGTGGTGGTTTCCCGCAGTGGAACTGCAACTGCGTCAACTGCAAGGGCTATCGCGACGGCAGCCTGCGCGCCACGGCACGCACCCAGTCGTCCATCGCCCTGTCCGACGACGGTGAGCACTGGATCCTGTGCAATGCCTCGCCCGACATCCGCGCCCAGCTCCAGGCCTTCGCGCCGATGCAACCGGCGCGTGCCCTGCGCGATACCGGGATCAACGCCATCGTCCTGCTCGACAGCCAGATCGACCACACCACCGGCCTGCTCAGCCTGCGTGAAGGCTGCCCGCACCAGGTCTGGTGCACCGACATGGTCCACCAGGACCTGACCACCGGCTTCCCGCTGTTCAACATGCTCAGCCACTGGAACGGTGGCCTGCAGTGGAACCGCATCGAGCTCGAAGGCAGCTTCGTCATCGACGCCTGCCCCAACCTCAGGTTCACCCCCTTCCCCCTGCGCAGCGCCGCGCCGCCCTACTCGCCGCACCGCTTCGACCCACACCCGGGCGACAACCTCGGCCTGTTGGTCGAGGACACGCGCAGCGGCGGCAAGCTGTTCTACGCCCCCGGCCTTGGCCAGGTCGATGCCAAGCTGCTGCAGATGATGCACGACGCCGACTGCCTGCTGGTCGACGGCACGCTGTGGGAGGACGATGAAATGCAGCGCCGCGGTGTCGGCACCCGCACCGGCCGCGAGATGGGCCACCTGGCGCAGAATGGCCCGGGCGGCATGCTCGAAGTGCTCGACGGTTTCCCGCGCCAGCGCAAGGTGCTTATCCACATCAACAACACCAACCCGATCCTCGACGAAGACTCCCCCGAGCGCGCCGAAGTCCAGCGCCGCGGCGTCGAAGTCGCCTTCGACGGCATGAGCATCGAGTTGTAAGGAGGCCCCGTGAGCGACGCACTGCCAATGTCACCTGCCGAGTTCGAGCAGGCCCTGCGCGCCAAGGGCGCCTACTACCACATCCACCACCCGTACCATGTGGCGATGTACCAAGGCCGCGCCACCCGCGAACAGATTCAGGGCTGGGTGGCCAACCGCTTCTACTACCAGGTCAACATCCCGATGAAGGATGCCGCGATCCTGGCCAACTGCCCGGACCGCGAGGTGCGCCGCGAGTGGATCCAGCGCCTGCTCGACCATGACGGCGCGCCTGGCGAGGACGGCGGTATCGAAGCCTGGCTGCGCCTGGGCCAGGCGGTCGGCCTCGACCCCGACCAGCTGCGCTCCCAGGAGCTGGTACTGCCCGGCGTGCGCTTTGCCGTCGATGCCTACGTCAACTTCGCTCGCCGCGCCAGCTGGCAGGAAGCGGCCAGCAGCTCGCTGACCGAGCTGTTCGCCCCGCAGATCCACCAGTCGCGCCTGGACAGTTGGCCGCAACACTACCCGTGGATCGACCCGTCCGGCTACGAGTACTTCCGCACCCGCCTGGGCCAGGCCCGGCGTGACGTCGAGCACGGCCTGGCGATCACCTTGCAGCACTACACCACCCGCGCGGGCCAGGAGCGTATGCTGGAAATCCTGCAGTTCAAGCTGGATATCCTCTGGAGCATGCTCGACGCCATGAGCATGGCCTACGAGCTGAACCGCCCGCCTTACCACACCGTCACCCGGCAACGGGTTTGGCACAAGGGGATCGCCCTATGAATTTTGACCGCAAGCAAGTGCCAAACTGGCGCCCCGGCTACCGCTTCCAGTACGAGCCGGCGCAGAAGGGCCATGTGCTGCTCTACCCCGAGGGCATGATCAAGCTCAATGACAGCGCCGGCCTGATCGGCGTGTTGATCGACGGCAAGCGTGACGTGGCGGCGATCATCAAAGACCTCGAACAACAATTCCCTGGTGTGCCCGAAGTCGCCGACGACATCGAGCAATTCATGGAGGTGGCCCGTGCCGAACACTGGATCGTCCTCGCCTGAGGTACCGGTCGGCCTGCCGCTGTGGCTGCTGGCCGAGCTGACCTACCGCTGCCCGCTGCAGTGCCCGTATTGCTCCAACCCGCTGGACTTCGCCGCCCAGGGCCAGGAGCTGAGCACTGCACAGTGGTTCAAGGTGATGGCCGAAGCCCGCGAGATGGGCGCCGCGCAGATCGGCTTCTCCGGTGGTGAGCCGCTGGTACGCCAGGACCTCGCCGAGCTGATCGGCGAGGCCCGCCGACTGGGCTACTACACCAACCTGATCACCTCCGGCATTGGCCTGACCGAAGCGCGCATCGCCGCCTTCAAGGAGGCCGGGCTGGACCATATCCAGATCAGCTTCCAGGCCAGTGACGAGCAGGTCAACAACCTGCTGGCCGGCTCGAAGAAGGCTTTCGCGCAGAAGCTGGAGATGGCCCGTGCGGTGAAGGCCCACGGCTATCCGATGGTGCTCAACTTCGTCACCCACCGGCACAACATCGACAAGATCGACCGCATCATCGAGCTGTGCATCGCCCTTGAAGCCGACTTCGTCGAGCTTGCCACCTGCCAGTTCTACGGCTGGGCGCACCTCAACCGCCTGGGCCTGCTGCCGACCCGCGCGCAGCTCGAACGTGCCGAACGCATCACCAACGAGTACCGGGAAAAGCTCAAGGCCGAAGGCAGCCCGTGCAAGCTGATCTTCGTCACCCCGGACTACTACGAGGAGCGCCCGAAAGCCTGCATGAACGGTTGGGGCAGCCTGTTCCTGACCATCACGCCGGACGGTACTGCCCTGCCCTGTCACGGCGCCCGGCAATTGCCGGTGCAGTTCCCCAACGTGCGCGACCATGACCTGCACCACATCTGGTACGACTCGTTCGGCTTCAACCGCTTCCGCGGCTACGACTGGATGCCCGAGCCGTGCCGTTCGTGCGACGAGAAGGAAAAGGACTTCGGCGGCTGCCGTTGCCAGGCCTTCATGCTGACCGGCGATGCCAGCAAGGCCGACCCGGTGTGCGCCAAGTCGCCTGACCACGGCATCATCCTCAAGGCCCGCGAAGAAGCGGAGACTGCCCAACTCGCCATCGAAGAGATGACCTTCCGCAATGAGCGCAACTCCCGTGTCATCGTCCGCGGCTGACTTCAGCGCCGCCCAGGCCGTTGCCGCTGGCACTGACTTTGCCGAACTCAAGGTCAGTGCCGAGGGGCTGTTCTGGAACGAGTTTCGCCCGGCCGATGGTGCCTGCCGTATCTGGCAGTGGCGCGACCACCAGGCGCGGTGCCTCACAGCCGATGGTTTCAGCGTGCGCAGCCGGGTCTACGAGTACGGAGGCGGCAGCTTCTGCCTGGGCGGTGACGGGCTGCTGTTCGTCAACGAACAGGATCAGCAGGTCTATACCCAGAGCCTCGAAGGCAGTGCCCCACGCGCCCTGACCGACGATGCCGATTGCCGCTATGGCGATGTGCAGTGGCACGACGGCCAGGTGCTGGCAGTCGAAGAACGCCATGGCGAAAGCGTCGAACATCGCCTGGTGGCGCTGGAGGATACCCAGCGCGAGGTACTCGCCGAAGGTGCCGACTTCTATGCCTCGCCAACAGTCAGCGCCGATGGCCAACGCCTGGCATGGGTCGAATGGGACCGCCCGGCGCAGCCTTGGACCGTTACCCGGCTGATGTGCCGCGAACGCGACGCCAACGGTGACTGGGGGGCCGCGCGCTGTATCGCCGCCGAAGACGAATCACTGCAACAGCCGCGCTTCGACGCCGAAGGCCGCTTGTACTGTTTATCTGACCGCAATGGCTTCTGGCAGCCCTGGGGCGAGGTCGACGGCCACTGGCGGGCGTTGCCGGCCGAGCCCGCCGACCATGCCTCCGCGCCTTGGCAACTGGGCACCAGCACCTGGCTGCCAATAAATGCGCAACGCTATCTGGCCACCTGGTTCGAAGGTGGTATCGGGCAACTGGGCCTGCAAGATGAAAATGGCCGCATGGAGCGCTTCGCCAGCGCCTACACCCGGTTCCGCAACCTGGTCATGGATGCCGAACACCTCTATGCCGTCGCGGCTTCACCGATCAGCCCGCCAGCAGTGATCGCCATTGCCCGCGCCAACCATGAGGTCAGCGTGCTGGCCGGTGGCGCCGAAGTGCTGCCTGCAGCGCAGATCAGCCTGCCGCATTCGATTCATTACGACAGTGGCGGTGCGCTTGCCCATGGGTTTTTCTATCCAGCAAGCGGCATCAAGGGCCCTGCACCTTTGCTGGTGTTTATTCACGGCGGCCCGACCTCGGCCTGCTACCCGGTGCTCGACCCGCGCATCCAGTACTGGACCCAACGCGGTTTCGCCGTGGCTGACCTGAACTACCGGGGCAGCACCGGCTATGGCCGGGCATACCGCCAGGCGCTGCACCTGCGCTGGGGCGAAAGCGATGTGCAGGATGCCTGCGCCGCCGTCGAGCATCTGGCCGGGCAAGGGCTGATCGACCCCGGCAAGGCATTCATTCGCGGCGGCAGTGCCGGTGGCTACACCACCCTGTGCGCCCTGGCTTTCCACAACGTGTTCCGCGCCGGTGCCAGCCTGTACGGGGTCAGTGACCCGATTGCCCTGGGCCGGGCCACGCACAAGTTCGAAGGTGATTACCTGGACTGGCTGATCGGTGATCCGCAGCGAGATGCCAAGCGCTACCGTCAGCGCACGCCGGTGTTGCATGCCTCACGGATCAAGGTGCCGGTGATTTTCTTCCAGGGCGAGCTGGACGCCGTGGTGGTGCCTGAGCAGACGCGTTCGATGCTGGCGGCGTTGCAGGCCAATGGCATCGAGGCCGAAGGGCATTTTTATGCCGGCGAACGGCACGGATTCCGCAAAGCCGAGCACCTGGCGCATGCCCTTGAGCAAGAGTGGCAGTTCTATTGCCGGGTGTTGGAGGGCTGATGCCCCTGGGGCCGCAAAGCGGCCCCAGCATCCTCAGCGCTTGGCGATGATATAGACCGCATGCACGATCCCTGGGATGTAACCCAGCAGGGTCAGCAGTATGTTCAGCCAGAACGCCCCGCCAAACCCCACCTGCAGAAACACACCCAGCGGCGGCAGGATGATGGCGATGATGATGCGAATGAAGTCCATGCGGGTCTCTCCTGAAGGGGTTACATCAGAGACTAGCCACGCATCGCAGAGGTTCCACAGGCAAAAAAAAACGCCCCGGGCCAAATGAAACAGGCACGGGGCGATGCGCAGAAACGCCAGACGGTTCGTTGAATTCTTGATCAGGCCGGCATTTCGCGGCGGGCCTGTTGTTGCGCATGCAGGCGGGCAAAGGCCCGGGCCAGGCGCAGGAGCATTTCGTCGATGTTGCCCTTGCTCACGGTCAGCGCCGGCGAGAAGCGCACGACATCGGCCTGCGGCGCGTTCAAGAGCAAACCTTCGTGCAAGGCAGCCTCGACCAGTTCCTTGGCCAGGCTTTCCTGTAATTGCAAGGCCCACAGCAGGCCCTGGCCACGCACTTCACCCTGGCCATAGCGGCCAGCCAGGCGGCTCAGGCCATCGCGCAGATGGCGACCGCTGTCTTGCACCTGCTCGAAGAAACCAGGCTCCAGCACGGTTTCCAGCACGGCCAGTCCGGCGGCGCTCATCAATGCATTGCCGTGATGGCTGCCCTCCAGTTCGCCAGGTTCGGCACAGCAGGCTGTGCCGCGAGCGAGCAGGGCCGCCAGCGGCACACCACCGCCCAGCCCCTTGCCGAGGGTGATGATGTCGGCGCGCACACCGTAGGTCTGTTCTGCCAGTAATGCCCCACAGCGGCCGATACCCGTCTGCACTTCGTCGAGAATCAGCAGGATGCCCAGTTCCCGGCAGAGCTTTTCCACACCCTGCAGGTACTCGCGCGTAGCCGGAATCACGCCTGCCTGGCCCTGGATTGGCTCGAGCATGATCGCCACGGTGCGCGAATCGACCTCGGCATGCAGCGCCGCCAGGTCGTTGAACGGCACCTTGCTGAACCCCGGCAGGCCCGGTTCGCAGCGGTTGCACGGCAGCGGGTCGGAGGCCGACAGCGCGCCCAGGCTACGGCCATGGCAAGCCTGGCTGGCGGTGATGATGTGGTACGCGCCATTACGGTTCAGCTGGCCCCACTTGCGCGCCAGCTTGATCGCCCCTTCACAGGCCTCGGCACCGCTGTTGAGCAGGTAGGCCTGGTCGCTGCCAGTGCTCTGGCACAGGCGGTTGACCAGCGCCAGCAGGCCACGGCTGTGATAGCCCGCACCCGGGTTGATCAGCGCCTGGGTCTGGTTGCCCAGCGCCTTGACCAGCGCCGTCGGGCTGTGACCGAGGCTGTTGACCGCGCCGCCCTGGGTGAAATCCAGGTAGGCATGCCCTTCGTTGTCCCACAACCAGGAGCCTTGGCCACGCACAAACACTTGCGCCGCACGCTCGGCGCTCGGCATCAGACGTTCACGCGACAACTGCGGCGCATCCGCCACGATCACCGGTGCACGCTTGGGCTCGGCAACCGCGGCAGGGGCCGAACGGCGCAGGTTGAACAGGTTCATCGGGGCTCCAACCAATCACGGTAAAGGGCGGCCAGGGGTCCGGTCTTGCTGCCGGCGCTGGATGATTTTGCCTTGCCTATCAAAAGTGTTTTTCAAACGCGGTAACAATGAGCTGATTGATCGCTGTAACCCGTTGGAATACGGCGATAGACTAGGCTTCGGCAGCGTTCGCGGCCATTTCGTTTTCCCAGCTTTTTCGATAAGTATTACTTATGGATTTTCGCCAACTGCGTTATTTCGTCGCGGTGTATGAAGAAGGCCATGTTGGCCGCGCCGCCGAACGCCTGTCGCTGTCGCAACCGGCACTGTCACAGCAGATTCGCCAACTTGAACACAGCCTCGACCTCAGCCTGTTCGAGCGCAGCAACAAGCGCCTGCTGCCGACCCTGGCTGCACACACCCTGTACAACCATGCCCTGCCGCTGCTGGATGGCCTGCAGCGGGCCCATGAGGCCATGCGCAACTTCAAGGGCCAGTCATTGCGCACCCTGGCCATCGGCGTGCTGCAGACCGTGCGGCCAAGCCTGGTGCCACAGTTGCTGGAGCGTGTGCGCAAGGCCCAGCCGCATCTCGTGGTGCAAATCTATGAACTGTCGGGGCTGGAAATCGAACGGCGCCTGCTCAATGGCAACCTGGACATCGGCATCAGCTACCTGCCACCACGCCAGCCAGGGCTGCATGGCTCGCTGCTGTACGAAGACGAGTTGCAGGTTGTCATCCCGGCTACCCACCCCCTGAAGGACTTCAAGAAAGTCTCCATCAAGCAGGCCGCCGAATTACCCATGCTGATGCTGGGTGAGGAATTCCAGATCCGCCAGATCTGGAAGGAGCAACTGGCCGCACAGGGCCGCCGGCCGCAGGTGCAAGCCGAAATGAACAACATGGCGGGGATTCTCGACAGCCTGGCACACACCTCGTTGGCGACCATCCTGCCAGGGCGGGCCAAGGATGCCGCCGAAGATGACCAGGGTTTGCTGTGGAAACCACTGAGTGAGCCGCGTGTGCCGCTCAAGGTCGGCCTGGTGTTCCGTGATGCCCAGCGCCAGCAGGCCTCGGTGGAGCTGCTGCGCACGCTGCTGGAAGAAGAGACTGACGCCCGGCAGTTGGGCTCCACGCCGCTGGATGTGCTTGGCTGAAAAACACGCAGACGAAGAAAACCCCGCCGAAGCGGGGTTCTCTAGACTGTTTCCCTATGACATCCCTATCGCCCCGCCATCCTGGCAGGAAATCCTTCGTGTCCCTGTTCTGTCCTTTGCGCTTCCTGCGCAACGTCCATGTAGAAAGATTAACCGTGGATCCAATCTGACACCAGTGGCGAAAAGTCACCACGTCATGTAGGAAAAGGCTTACAAGACGTAGTCATTGGCAAACATTTCACACAATCAGAATTGCTCGGCATCCAGCAGGTACAACGACTCGCTGCCCGCCTTCACCGAAGCCGCCAGCGAGCTCACCCGCGGCAACAGCCGTGCGAAGTAGAACCGTGCCGTGCCCAGCTTGGCCGAATAGAACGCCTCGTCGCCCTCGCCCGTCTTCGCCGCACGCGCCATCAATGCCCACATGTAGGCATAGGCGACGTAGCCAAAGGCATGCAGGTACTCGACCGACGCGGCACCGATTTCATTCGGGTTGCCCTTCGCCTGCTCCAGCACCCATTCGGTGAGCCCGTCGAGCTGATCCAGGTAGGCGCCCAGCGGCTTGGTGAACTCGTCCAGCTGGCCATCAGCACTGGCAATGAACTGGCGAATCTCGTCAGAGAACAGCTTGTAGTACGCCCCGCCGCTGGCCACCACCTTGCGCCCCATGAGGTCCAGCGCCTGGATACCGTTGGTGCCTTCGTAGATCTGGGTAATACGCACATCGCGCACCAGCTGCTCCTGGCCCCACTCGCGAATGTAGCCGTGGCCACCGAATACCTGCTGGCCGTGCACCGTGCACTCCAGGCCAAGGTCGGTGAGGAACGCCTTGGCCACCGGGGTCAGCAGCGCCACCAGCTCTTCGCTGCGCTTGCGCGTGGCCGGGTCTTCGCTGTACTTGGCGCTGTCGAGCTGCATCGCCACATAGGTGGAGAAGGCACGACCACCCTCGATCAGCGCCTTCATGGTCAGCAGCATGCGCCGCACATCAGGGTGGACGATGATCGGGTCGGCGGCCTTGTCCTTGGCTTGCGGCCCTGTCGGGGCGCGGCTTTGCAGGCGATCACGGGCGTATTCCACAGCGTTCTGGTAGGAGCGCTCGGCCGACGCCAGGCCCTGGATGCCCACGCCCAGGCGTTCGTAGTTCATCATGGTGAACATGGCCGCCAGGCCCTTGTTCGGCTCGCCGACGATGTAGCCGACTGCCTCGTCGAAGTTCATCACGCAGGTAGCCGAAGCCTGGATGCCCATCTTGTGCTCGATCGAGCCACAGGTGGCCGGGTTGCGCGCACCGAGGCTACCGTCTTCGTTGACCAGGAACTTCGGCACCAGGAACAGCGAGATGCCTTTGGGCCCCGCCGGTGCATCCGGCAGCTTGGCCAGCACCAGGTGAATGATGTTCTCGGTCAGGTCATGCTCGCCGCCGGTGATGAAAATCTTGGTGCCGCTGACCTTGTAGCTGCCATCGGCCTGGGGCTCGGCCTTGGTGCGGATGATGCCCAGGTCGGTACCGGCGTGCGGTTCGGTCAGGCACATGGAGCCGGCCCAGACGCCGGCATACATGTTCGGCAGGTACTTTTCCTTCAACGCGTCACTGGCATGGGCGTTGATCGACAGGCAGGCGCCAGCGGTCAGCATCGGATACAAGCCGAAGGACAGGCTTGAGGCGTTGACCATTTCCTCGACCTGGGCCGAGATCGCCTTGGGCATGCCCATGCCACCGAATTGCGGGTCACCGCCCACGCCCACCCAACCGCCTTCGGCGTAGGTGTTGTAGGCCTCGATGAAGCCGGCGGGTGTTCGCACGGCACCGTTGTCCCAGTGGCAGCCTTCTTCGTCGGCGGCGCGGCTGAGCGGGGCGATGCGCTTGCTGGTGACCTTGCCGGCTTCTTCCAGCACCGCCATGGCGGTGTCCGCGTCGACCGCCTCGGCCAGTTCGGGCAGCTGCGCCCACAACTCGGCCACATTGAAGACTTCATTCAGTACGAAGCGCATGTCGCGCAGGGGCGCTTTATAGTCAGCCATGACAACCTCTCGCTGGTCGGGTCGGGGCGGCCACACGGACCGCGGCACGGGGTTCGTAAAAAAAACAACCCGGGGTTGAATCCAGTGTAACCGAACAACTTTTGCGAGACATAGGGTCATCACGCGACCATACAGTCTACTTTGGT
The DNA here is from genome assembly GCF_039673865.1 of Pseudomonas sp. TWI628. Lineage (NCBI taxonomy): Bacteria > Pseudomonadati > Pseudomonadota > Gammaproteobacteria > Pseudomonadales > Pseudomonadaceae > Pseudomonas > Pseudomonas sp. TWI628. Next base: position 72,199 of record NZ_JBDJMM010000032.1, read on the forward strand.
CACGCCATACGCACGGCCCCGCGCTGGGATTGTTGACCATAGACCATGACACAGTTGCGCCCCGCCCCTTTGGCACTGTAAAGCGCCTGGTCGGCGGACTTGAGCACTTCTTCCGGGTTGCGATGGTCGACCTGGCGCTCGGCCACGCCGATGCTGATGGTCACCGATACCGTACCGCTGGCGCCGCCACTGCGGCGCTGACGCCCGGCTGAATCGTCCTGCGGGCGGCTGTTCTGGTCACGCAGGTGCATGGTGTAGTTGGCGATCATCTCGCGCACTGCTTCCACATGCGGCACGCACTCTTCGGCGGTCTTGCCGGCGAACACCAGGGCGAACTCCTCACCACCGTAGCGATAGGCGCGGCCACCACCGGTAACCTTGGACAACCGGCTGGCGACCAGCCGCAGCACCTGGTCACCGACATCGTGGCCATGGGTGTCGTTGAATTTCTTGAAGTGATCGACGTCAGTCATGGCAATCACGTAGTTGCGGCCCAGGCGCTGCATGCGCTCGTTCAACGCACGGCGCCCCGGCAATCCGGTGAGTTCGTCACGGAAGGCCATCTGGTAGGCCTCGTGCGATACCGCAGCAGCAATCATCAGCATCACCTGGCTGCACATGATGTTCAGGGTGAAGGGCAGGATGAAGGTCTTGGGCAGCATCCAGAAGATGCCGACCAGGCCGATCAGCTGCGCCGCATGCAAAGGCCGGGGCTCACGCAGGTATTGCACGACCAGCAGAACAAACACCACGAAGAACACCGGGTAGACCATCTGGATCAGGCTCATCCACTGGCCATGCAGCGACGGCCAGCGGATCTCCGCCAACCAGGTCAGCAGCGCCTGCGGGAAGCTCTGCTCCAGGGCCACGGCCACGCTGCCGACAGCGAACAGTACGGCGAAGCGGGCCAGCAGGTCCTGGGCCAGGTGGGTACGCTCCTGCCAGGCGCCGAACAGCCCGTACAACGCGGGCAGCAGCAGGCACACCAGATGGAAGATCACCGCCGCATCCTCGCGCACGCGGCCGTTGTCACGATAGAAATCGGTCTGCGTGTCGAGCAGGAAATAGGCGATGTACACCGTGACCATCAGGAACAGCTCACGCTGGCGGCGATACACGGCGCAGTATGCGCCGCCCAGCAGCAGGACCAGGGTGGGGAGGACGTTGAACAGTGATGTGAAGAAGACGCTGAGGTCTCTTACATAAGCCGCCGCAAGCCCGGCCAGCAGCAAAAAAAGCGAAGGCAGGAAATGGCTCGCGCGAACAGCGTTTAGACGAAACAAGGGTAATCTCCGACCCGGCAGATCAATAATAGCATTGTGCCTCTACTTCATCGGCAGCACACGTGAATAGATGAGTACACCGGTGTGTGTTAACGGCAGTGGGAGTGGAGGGCTTGAGCTTTTCTTGTAACGGCATCTTTGCGGGCTACTGAAAAAGAGCGTCACTGGCATCCATCAGACGCCAGTGACGCAAAGGGCAAGAGCGCTACAAGTCGTTGTTGTAGGGCAGCAGTGGCCCCTGCGCAGTGGAGCGACCTGAGGCACCCACGGCATTGAGCTGGAACTCGGCGTCCAGCGCTTGCCGAGAGGTGATCTGTGCGCTGGCCGGTTTTTGCCCGACCGAGTTTTCATCGCCCTTCTCACCCTGTGGCAGCACCAGCGACGGGTGATCGAACGGTGCCCGTTCCCAGGCGACGCGTGGATCGGTCAGGCCGACTTCCATGAACTTGACCAGTGCATCCACTTCATCCGGCGTCAGGTTCAGCGGGGTCATGTCCGGATCGAGGTTGGAGCCGTTGTGCTGGTTGACTGCCGGGTGCTCGAAGCCACTGGTGTTGCTGGCGTCCTCGCCACGCCGGTCACCGCCGCGGTTGTAGAACTCCATCACCTGCTGCAGCGTTGCCCGGCTGCCGTTGTGGAAGTACGGCCCGGTCAAGGCGATGTTGCGCAGGGTCGGGGTCTTGAAGGCGCCATCGACCGAGTCGCGGAAACCGACACTGGGCTTGAGTGTCGGGTCGCAGGGGATCGCTGCGCTCAGCGGCACTTCGAAGGTGCACACATCGACATCCAATGGGTCAGGGATATTCCCGCCTTGCAGCTGGGTGTTGTATTCGCGGGTGAAGGACAGTGGGTTGCCCCAGGCGTCCGAGCCCCCCAGCGCCAGGTCCTCGGAGGTCGGGCGCACACCGGTGTTGTAGAACCCGTTGTCGTAGAGCGTGGTCAGGCCGTCGGCCATGACCATGCGCTCGATGCGCTCACGAGGCTGGAACAGCAGCCTGCTGCCGGCGTTGGTCAACTCCGCGCCACCATGGCAGCTGACACATTTGCCCTTGCCCAGGAACAGCTCCATGCCTTGCACCTGCTGGGCGCTCATGGCGGTGTGATCGCCCTGCAGATAGGCATCCAGCGGTGCCTGGTCGGAGATCAGCGTCGACTCGTACATCTGGATCGCCAGCCCGAAGAACAACGGGAAGTTTGCCTCCATCTGGCTGTAGGGCTCGCTGCCCAGAAAGACCTGTTGGGTGGCATTCCACAGGCGGGGCTGGAAGGCGTTCTTGATCAGTTCGCGATAGGTCGGCCGGCGGGCACTGGAGACTGGCCCAAGCACCGAGTCGGTAGGCGAAATCTTCTGCCCCTTGAGCATCATGGTGTCGAGCATGCGCCGGCCAATGTCGGCGAAGGTGCGCCCGCCACAGGACATTTCCACCGCGCTGCCGGGAGGCCCGACGGCTTGCGAGGCAGCCGAGGCATCCTTGAGGGCCAGGCGCACCTTGACCGCCACGCCACTGGCATCCTTGGTCACGAAGATCCCTGCATCCGGGTCGCGGTTACCGAACGGCGAGAGGCCGTTGAATATGTTGTTGGCCCGACCATCCCAGAAGTTGCGCACGTTGAATGCCGCGTTGATCACCGACGGCGCATTGCGCCCGGTGGCGCGGCGCACGTTGATGCCGCCCACCTGGAAAATACCATCCGGTTGCTGGGTACATTTGTCGAAGCGCGACTGACGGGGTTTGACGAAGTTGGCGTCGAACACACCTTGCGAGCCGATGACGTCATCGCTCGAATAGACGATCGCCGAGTTGCGATCCAGAGGGTTGGCCAGCACGTGAGTCGGGAAGTCGCCTTTTTTCAACGTGTAGTTCGGGCCGCCCTTGCCACCGGAGCGTGTGGCGTAGCTCGGCACGTCGCCGGGAATGTCGGCGGCCGTGAACGGCTTGTTGAAGATCGACGCTACGTTGGCATTGGTATTGGCCTGGCCTGGGTTGATCTGGTTGGTGACCCGGTGATCGACACCCGCGTGGTAATGGCACGACGCGCAGGCGGTGGCGCCGTCACTGCCGATCGCCATGTCCCAGAACAGGGCCTTGCCCAGGAGCACCACCGCCCCGCGATTGATCACGTAATCGGACATCAGGTCGACCTTGCGGCCACCTTCGGTACCTGAAGGGTCCGGCGGCGTCATGCCTCGCAGTGAGTGCAGGCTGGGGACATCCGGCACGACCGGTACGGTCCCGGCCGGGTCCGCAGCCCGAACACTGGTCAAAGGAAGGCCGGCGGCGAGTGTCATCGCTATCGCACAGGCCAGGCGGGGGATTCGCAAGTTACTCAGATAGTCGACCATGATGGACTTCCCGACGGCTCAGGTTTTTCAGGCTGATCGTTCACGCAAGCAAGTGCGCTTAATGCCACCATAGCTGTAACAAAGTATTTCAGCATGAAACATCTAATTATTTTTTATACCGGTTTATTTAGGCACTCATATCAATAACTGCTGACACCCAAACTGCCTCAGTTCCGGTGTAATTTCGCCCCCACAAGTGGGGAGCATCCCCCAAACTTCCCACACGAAGCGTTCACAAACCCAACGAAAGGCCCAGCCTAGAAGCATCCAGCACGACAACTGCGAGCAGGCAAAACCTGGCAATGTATTTGCAATATCAGACTAAACGGGAGAGCAATAGTTAGCGAAACCTGAAATTCGACAAAACTAACGCCCACAAATAATGGCACCTGTGCGCACCCGAAAGTTGCGCTGCGCCAGCTATGCTTAATTGAAGATACGGAAGCAGAAAGATTAATTAAAACAGGTGAAGTTAAAAATCAAAGCAAAAAAAACGCCGCTCACTAGGAGCGGCGTTTTCTTCGGTACCTCACCAGGGCTTAGTAACCCAGAGAGAAGTCTTCTTCCTTCATGTCCATCAGGTTGTTGGCGCCCGACAGCATGGTGGCCACGTGAGTGCGGGTACGCGGCAGGATGCGCTGGAAGTAGAAGCGCGCGGTTTGCAGCTTGGCAGTGTAGAAAGCCTCTTCGCTGGTGCCGGCTGCCAGTTTTTCAGCCGCCAGGCGGGCGATGTCAGCCCAGAAGTAGGCCAGGCACGCATAACCGGAATACATCAGGTAATCCACCGAGGCGGCGCCGACTTCCTCGCGGTCCTTCATCGCGGCCATGCCCACTTTCATGGTCAGCTCGCCCCACTCCTTGTTCAGCGCAGCCAATGGCTCGACGAACTCCTTGACCGCGTCATTGCCTTCCTGCGCCTGGCAGAACTTGTGCACGATCTTGGTGAAGCCCTTGAGCGCTTCGCCCTGGGTCATCAGCACCTTGCGGCCCAGCAGGTCGAGGGCCTGGATGCCGGTGGTGCCTTCGTACAGCATGGAGATGCGGCTGTCGCGCACGTTCTGCTCCATGCCCCACTCGGCGATGAAGCCGTGGCCGCCGTAGATCTGCACGCCATGGTTGGCGGCCTCGAAGCCGACCTCGGTCATGAACGCCTTGGCGATCGGGGTCAGGAAGGCCAACAGGGCGTCGGCCTTCTTGCGCTCTTCCTCGTCCTGGCTGTACTTGACGATGTCCACCTGCTTGGCGGTGAAGTACACCATCGCACGGTTGCCTTCAGCGAAGGCCTTCATGGTCAGCAGCATGCGACGCACGTCCGGGTGGACGATGATCGGGTCAGCGGCCTTGTCGGGTGCTTTCGGGCCGGTCAAGGAACGCATCTGCAGGCGCTCACGGGCGTATTTCAGGCCGCCCTGGAACGCCACTTCAGCGTGTGCCAGGCCTTGCAGCGCGGTACCCAGGCGTGCGGTGTTCATGAAGGTGAACATGCAGTTCAGGCCTTTGTTGGCCGGGCCGATCAGGTAGCCGGTGGCACCGTCGAAGTTCATCACGCAGGTGGCGTTGCCGTGGATGCCCATCTTGTGCTCGATCGAGCCACAGCTCACGCCGTTGCGCTCACCCACGCCGCCGTCGGCGTTGGGCAGGAACTTCGGCACGATGAACAGGGAAATACCCTTGGTGCCCGCTGGGGCATCCGGCAGACGCGCCAGCACGATGTGGACGATGTTGTCGGCCATGTCGTGTTCGCCGGCCGAGATGAAGATCTTGGTGCCAGACACTTTGTAGCTGCCGTCGGCCTGGGGCTCGGCCTTGGTGCGCAGCATGCCCAGGTCGGTACCGCAGTGGGGCTCGGTCAGGCACATGGTGCCGGTCCATTCGCCAGACACCAGCTTGGTCAGGTAGGTGTGCTGCTGCTCGGCAGTGCCGTGGGCGGAGATGGTGTTCATCGCGCCGTGGGACAGGCCTGGGTACATGCCCCACGACCAGTTCGAACCACCGACCATTTCGCTCAGGGCCAGGCCCAGCGACTCCGGCAGGCCCTGGCCGCCGTGCTCGACGTCATGCGCCAGGCTCGGCCAACCACCTTCGACGAACTGCTGGTAGGCCTCCTTGAAACCGGTCGGGGTCTTCACGCCCGACTCGCTCCAGGTGCAGCCTTCCTGGTCACCGACGCGGTTCAGCGGCGACAGCACCTGCTCACAGAACTTCGCGCCTTCTTCCAGGATCGCGTCGACCATGTCGGGTGTGGCGTCCTGGCAACCCGGCAGGCTCTGATAGTGCGCCTCGTAGCCGAGCAGCTCGTCGCGGACGAAACGAATATCACGCAAGGGGGCTTTGTAATCAGGCATTGCGATGAACCTCTGTGATGAGTTCGGTAGGGGACCGCTGATACCGACCAGCTCTTGTCGGCTTTCGGTCAAACAGTTGTTTGAAACTTACGTTTAGGACCGCCCGATGTCAAGGAGGGACTATGGTGCCATTTACGCCGCGAAAGATGGCGTTTGTGCCATTGCATTAAATCGCAGGCAGAAACGACTGTGGGAGCGGGTTTACCTGCGAATGCGTCAGCCCAGACACCAGAGATGTC
>NZ_JBDJMM010000033.1:0-75305 GCF_039673865.1 Pseudomonas sp. TWI628
TTTTTTTCTTTGTTGTGGGATGGGGGGAGGTTTTCCCCCACACCTCCCCGGGCCTGAAATCGCCTGTCTCAACGAGGCAATGGCCATAAGCTGGGGATATCCAGTACTTCCAGCACCAACTCCGGTTCGCGCAACGCCAAGCGAGACAGCAGCTCATCCGCAGCACTCTGCGGCGTCCAGGCATCCGGAACAGCCTGCACGGAAGTCACCGGCGTCTTCAGTGACTGCGGTGCCACCACGGTCAGGTCAATCCCCTGGTCCTTCAACGCCTGGCGCTGCTCACGCGCCCACTGCGGCACATTGTTCCAGCCCGCCGACACTTGCGTCGGCGAGTAGAGCTGCAAGGCCGAATAACGGTTGAAAATCGCCATGACCTGCGGCTGATGCCCCTGTGCCAACAACGGTTGCGCGCTGGCCAGGCAATGCTCGCCAGCCAGTTGGTTGTCATTGACGATGGCCTCGAACACATCGCTGTCGGCCACGCCATCGGCCAGGTAGTCACTGGTCCCGGCGTTGATGATCAACACGTCCAGCGAGCACCAGGCATGGCATATCTGCTCTGCCGCGTTGGCGGCCTTGCCTTCTTCATGCAATTGCCAAGGCAGGCTCAACAGCCGGCTACCATGGCGCACGGCCAAGGCCTGCAGCGCCTCGCTGCCCTTGCCACTTGCGGCAACCCGATGCCCTTGCTCGAGCAATCGCTCCACCAGGGCCAGACCCAGTCCGTTGCTGGCCCCCGTAACCCAGAAACTACGCGAGTTGTTCAAGATACTGCCCTCTGATCCTGCCGGCGTGGTAGCCCCTTGAAGGCTTCCAATGCACGCTGGCGACTGCTGCCGAGATCGACAATCGGACTGTGGTAGGAATTATTAGCAAAAAGATCCGCAGACTTCACGGGTTGGTGGATGGACGTTTCATCCAGCCCCCGCAATTCGGGTAGCCAGTGGCGGATGAAGCGACCCTCGGGGTCGAACCGCTGCGACTGGGAAACCGGGTTGAAGATACGGAAATAGGGTACTGCGTCGGTGCCGGTGGAGGCACTCCACTGCCAGCCACCATTGTTGGCGGCCAGATCACCGTCTATCAGATGGCGCATGAAATGGCGTTCGCCCAGGCGCCAGTCGATCAGCAGGTTCTTGCTGAGGAACATGGCGACGATCATGCGCAGGCGGTTGTGCATCCAACCGGTGTGCAGCAGTTGGCGCATGGCTGCGTCGATGATGGGGAACCCGGTACGTCCCTCCTGCCAGGCCTTGAAGTCGTCAGGCGCATTACGCCAAGGCAGGGCTTCGGTCTGGGCGCGGAAGGCACGATGCCTGGAGACCTGTGGATATCCCGTCAGGATGTGTTTGTAGAACTCGCGCCAGAGCAGCTCGTTGATCCACGTCTGGACGCCGCTGCTGCCACTGTCGAACTCGCCGCGGTTGTGGGCGAGGGCGGCATGCAGGCATTGGCGGGGCGAAATCACGCCTGCGGCCAGGTAGGCTGAAAGCTGGCTGGTGCCAGGCTTGGCCGGGAGGTCGCGCAGATGCCCATAGTCCTCGACCGTTTCATCGATAAAGCGGGCAAGCCGCGCCTGCGCTTCGTCTTCGCCAGCGGGCCAGTGTTCGCTCAGTGCGCGGGCAGGTTTGTCGAAGCCCTCGATATGCTGCGGGATCGGGTCGCTGCTGATATCCAGAGGCTGCTGGCGTTTCACCCGCCGGGCCAGTGATGGCAGGCTGCGGTGCAGGTGTTCCAGGCAGACCTTCTTGAACTGGGAGAACACCTGGAAGTAGTCGCCGCTGCGGGTCAGGATAGTGCCCGGGCGGAAGAACAGTTGGTCGAGGTAGCTGTGGGCGCGGACACCGGAATCCTCCAGCAGCTTGCGCGTGGCCGCATCGCGACGCGTTTCGTTGATGCCGTATTCATCGTTCCAGTGCACTGCCTTGATGTTGTGCTGGCGGCAGACTTCGAGCAGTGCGGCCGGTGCCTGGTCCCAGGTGTCGATGTTGCGCACCAGCAGGGGGATGTTCAGTTGGTCCAGCCCCTGGCGCAGCTGGCGCAGGTTGCGCAGCCAGAAGTCGACCTTGCAGGCAGCGTCGTCGTGGGCCTGCCATTGGCCGGGGCTGGCCAGCCACAAGGCCACGGTCGGCCCGCGTTCGCAGGCGACGCTGAGGGCAGAGTTGTCATCGATGCGCAGGTCACTGCGCAGCCAGATCAGTTGCATGGGGCACTCGTCTCTACAGGCCGGCGGGCATTGCCTTGCAGCACACGCAATGCCGCCTGCGGGGTATCGAACAGGAAAAGGTCGGGCAGATCGAAAGCGTGCAGCTGGGCCTGGTGCAAGGCGAGGGTGGCGCCGCCCAGCAGCTTGGTCCCGGCGATGCCCTGCAAGGTGCGCAGCAAGGTGTTGGCATCGATACGGGGGCCAAGGTGCATCAGAACTGCCCGTGGTTGCAGGGTGACCACGGCGCGTTGCAGTTGCGCGCCACCCACGGGTTGCTCAAAGACTTCTACGGGGATGCCGTTGCTGCTCAGCAGCCAGGCGCATAGCCACAGGCTGGCGTCGAACGGGCGCTCGCTGTCTTCGCAGAGCAGCACGGCGGGCCCCTGCAACGATTGATTGTCGTGGTACACCCGTGCCCCTAGCTTGCTGCGCAGCCAGGTATGGAAAAACACCTGTTCAAGGCGCGCGTTGAAGTGGCTGCGCCAGCGCATGGCGAGGGATTCCAGTAGCGGCAGCAGCAACTGTTCACACAGCGTCACGGCGGGGTACAAGGCCATCACCTGGTTCAGTTGCTGGTCGAGGCTGCGTTGGGAGAGGTGGGCAATGGCTTCGATCAACTGCAGCTGGCGCGGTTGCCAGTCGCCCATCGGTGCACGCTCTACCGGCTGGTCGAGCAGCTCACGAACCTGACCGACCGAAGCACCGCGTTCAAGCCAGCTGAGAATCGCTTGCACCCGCTCGAGTTGGTCTTGCCCATACAAACGATGCCCTTTGGCGGTGCGTTGCGGCTTGAGCAGGCCATAGCGGCGCTCCCAGGCGCGCAAGGTGACTGGGTTGACGCCGGTGCGCCGGGCCAGTTCGCCAATCGGCACGAGCGTTTCAGACAGCATTGCGCAGTCCCAGGCTGGCAGGGTGCGGCTGCAGGTAGGTCTGCTGCTGCAGATAAGGATCAGGATGCTTGCGCAAGTGATGCTTGAGCAGCGTCAGTGGCACCACCAGCGGTACCTCGCCTTGCTGGTACTGGCCGATGATGTGCTGCAGTTCGGCTTTGTCCTGTTGGGTCAGCGAGTCCTTGAAGTAGCCGCTCAGGTGCTGCAAGACATTGCAATGGGTGCCCCGGCTGGCGCAACGCCGCAGGGCCTGCATCAGCTGGCTGAAATAGCGAGGCCCGATCTGTTCGGGGTCATCCTCACGGCTCATGCTGCCCAGCAGGCGGCCGAGCTGGCGATAGGCCTGGGGGTTGTTCGCCATCAGCAGGTACTTGTAGCGTGAATGGAAGCGCACCAGGGCGCCTCGGCTCAACCCTTGCGCCAGCAACTGTTGCCAGTCGGCGTAGGCATAGACGCGGCTGATGAAGTTTTCGCGCAGCACGGGATCGTGCAGGCGTCCTTCTTCCTCCACCGGCAGGTCCGGGCGACGGGCACAGAAGGCGGCGGCGTAGGCGCCTGTGCCACCTTGCGGCGCAGCATGACCGTTGTCCTGATAGACCTTGACCCGCTCCAGGCCGCAGGAAGGGGACTTCTGCATGAAGATGTAGCCACAGATGTCATCGAGCTCATTGGCCATCTGCTCGCCATAGTTGCGCAATGGGCCGGTCAAGTCTGTGCCTGGGTTGCGTGTGCCGACCACGCTAGGCTGCGCGGGGTTACCGACCAGGCGAATCGGGTCGCGTGGTACGCCCAGGCCAATGGCGACCTCAGGGCATACCGGTAACCAATCGAAATGCGCTTGCAGTTGTTCACGGCATAGATCGGAAGCCTTGTGCCCGCCGTTGTAACGCACGCTATGGCCGGTCAGGCAGGCGCTGATGGCGATGCGGGGCTTATGTGCGGGGGCAGGTTCGTGCATGGCGGTCTCCAGAAAACTTGTACAAGGAAGTGAGCTCGTACAAGTTCATTCCAGCACAACCAGAAACTTATGCAAACTAGTATTTTTGTATAGTTTTGCCGAATGATGTTATTCGAGGTGCTCCAGCAGCCGTCGCGCGGCTTCCTGGCCACTGAGCCAGGCACCTTCGACGCGGCCTGACAGGCACCAGTCGCCGCAGGCATACAAACCTTGGTCGGCATCGGCCAGTGCGCCCCATTCGTGATTGCTGGTCGGCCGCGCATAGAGCCAGCGATGGGCCAGGGCGAAGCTCGGAGCCGGTACCACGCAGCCGACCAGTTCGGCGAATTCCCCCCACAAATGTTCGATCACTTCTTCCTTGGCCAGGTCGATGTGCTGCTTGCTCCAGTCGGAGGTGGCGTGCAGCACCCAGGTATCGAGGTGTTCTTCGCGGCCGGGTTTGCTGCGGTTGCGGGCCAGCCAGTCGAGCGCGCTGTCCTGCACGAAGCAGCCTTGCATTGGTGTATCCAGCGGTGTCTGGAAGGCCAGGGCGACGGCCCAGGTCGGCTCCATCTGCACACCGGCCGCCACGGCGGCGAGCTTGGGCGTAGCGGCCAGCAATTGGGTGGCCTGCGGCGCGGGCACGGCGATCACCACGCGGCTGAACGGGCCATGGCTGCAGCCTTCAGTGTCCTGCAGGTGCCAGAATTGCTTGCCGCGGAATACTTCGGCGATACGGCAACCGAAGTTCACCGTGACGTCCTTGAGCAGGCCGCGGGTGATGGCGCTCATGCGTGGCACGCCGACCCAGCGGGTCTGTTCGTCGGGGGAGGGGGTGAGTTCGCCATCACGGTAGTTGTACAGCTGCGGCTTCCACTGCTCGGCCCAGCCGGCGGCGACCCACTGTTGCACCTGCTCGACGAAGCGCCGGTCGCGGGCGGTGAAATACTGCGCGCCCAGGTCAAGCGCGCCAGCTTCGCTGCGCTTGCTGGCCATGCGCCCACCGCTGCCGTGGCCTTTATCGAACAAGTGGACGGACTGCCCGGCCTTTTGCAGCGCCTGGGCGGCGGACAGGCCGGCGATACCGGCACCGATGATGGCAATAGGTACTGTCATGATGGCCTCTTCGAACCTTGCTGTAGGCAGACTACGCTGTCAGGTAAACCTGTACAATACAAAATCTTTGTATAAGGTTATTCCGCTTCATAGGCATGTTGGCCTATGGTTATCCGAGAGCGATGGGTCTGGAAAAGTGCCTTGTTTTTAAAAATAGACCATGGGCGCACGCTGCGAGGACACAGCCATGCATATATTGCTGACAGGTGGTACCGGGTTGATCGGCCAGCACCTTTGCCAGTACTGGCTCGGCAAGGGGTATCGTCTGACCGTGTGGAGCCGACGCCCTGAACAAGTGCCGCGATTGTGTGGCAGCGGGGTGCGCGGCATTGGCCGGCTGGACGATCTGGGCGCCGATGAACAGGTGGACGCGGTAGTCAACCTGGCCGGTGCGCCGATCGCCGATCGGCCTTGGTCGGCGGCACGCCGCAACCTGCTGTGGGCCAGCCGCATCACCCTCACCGAGCAATTGCTGGCCTGGCTGGGCAGCCGTGAACAGCGCCCGGAGGTGTTGATCTCAGGTTCCGCCGTGGGCTGGTACGGCGATGGCGGCGAGCGCGAACTGACCGAAGCCTCGCCGCCAGTTCGCGAAGACTTCGCCAGCCAGCTGTGCATTGCCTGGGAAGAAACCGCCCAGCGCGCGCAGCAGCTTGGCATGCGCGTGGTACTGGTGCGCACCGGGCTGGTACTGGCCAGTGACGGCGGCTTCTTGTCGCGCCTGCGCCTGCCGTTCAAGCTGGGCCTGGGCGGGCCGTTGGGTGATGGCCGGCAGTGGATGCCGTGGGTGCACATCGACGACCAGATCGCCCTGATTGATTTTCTCTTGCAGCACAAGGATGCCAGCGGTCCTTATAATGCCTGCGCGCCAGAGCCGGTACGCAACCGCGATTTCGCCAAGGCGCTGGGGCGTGCGCTGCATCGGCCTGCGTTCATACCGATGCCCGGCTTGCTGCTCAAGGCCGGCCTCGGCGAGCTCTCGACCTTGCTGCTGGGCGGCCAGCGAGCGCGCCCGGTGCGCTTGCTGGCGGCAGGCTTCACCTTCCGTTTCAACGATCTGCAATCGGCGCTGGGCAACTTGTCCAGCCGCCTCTGACATAGGACGCTGCATGACCGATCACGCTCTGCTGCTGGTCAACCTGGGTTCGCCGGCCTCCACCTCGGTGGCCGATGTGCGCCGCTACCTCAACCAGTTCCTCATGGACCCCTATGTGATCGACCTGCCCTGGCCGGTGCGACGCCTGCTGGTGTCGTTGATCCTGGTCAAGCGCCCTGAGCAGTCGGCGCACGCCTATGCCTCGATCTGGTGGGATGAAGGCTCGCCGCTGGTGGTACTGACGCGGCGCCTGCAGGCGGCGATGGTCGAGCACTGGCCACATGGGCCGGTGGAAGTCGCCATGCGCTACGGTGAGCCGGCATTGCCTGAGGTACTGGCGCGTCTGGCTGCGCAGGGTGTGCGCAAGGTGACCCTGGCGCCGCTTTATCCACAGTTCGCCGATAGCACGGTGACCACGGTGGTGGAACAGGCAAAGCAGACGCTGGCCGAACGCCAGTTGCCGTTGCAGCTGCGCGTGCTGCAGCCGTTCTATGAACATCCTGATTACATTGATGCGCTGGTCGCCAGTGCCCGCCCTTACCTTGAGCAGGATTTCGACCATCTGTTGCTGAGTTTCCATGGCTTGCCGGAGCGGCACCTGAAGAAGCTGTACCCGGCCGGCAAGCATGATCTGCGCGCAGCCGACTGCTGCCGCGATGCCAGTGCCGAGGTGCGTGCCGTTTGTTACCGCGGACAGTGCCTGGCCACGGCCAAGGCCTTTGCGGCGAAGATGGGCATCCCGGATGGCAAGTGGTCGGTGTCGTTCCAGTCGCGGTTGGGGCGTGACAAGTGGATCGAACCCTACACCGAGACGCGCCTGGACGAGCTGGCCAAGGCCGGGGTGAAGAAGCTGCTGGTGATGTGCCCGGCGTTCGTTGCCGATTGCATCGAGACGCTGGAAGAGATCGGCATGCGCGGCGCCGAGCAGTTTGTCGAGGCGGGCGGCAAGGAGTTGGTGCTGGTGCCGTGCCTGAATGATCACCCGGATTGGGTGAGGGTGTTGGCGGGGATGTGCGAAAAGGTCTGAATTGAGGGGGCCGCCATGCGGCCCCTTCGCAGCACAAGAACGCGCCTACACATCCAGCTTCTTGTGTTTCCAGCCGTCATTGCCCGGCAGGATCAGGTTCAGGGCGATGGCCACGATGGCGCACAGGGCAATACCTTTCAGGCCCCAGTCATCCGGGCCGTCGCCGCTGCCGATCAGCACGCCGCCGATACCGAACACCAGGGTCACCGAAACGATCACCAGGTTGCGCGCTTCGGCCAGGTCGATCTTGTGGCGGATCATGGTGTTCATGCCCACCGCCGCGATCGAGCCGAACAGCAGGCACAGAATGCCGCCCATCACCGGTACCGGAATGCTCTGCAGCAGCGCGCCGAACTTGCCGATGAAGGCCAGGGTGATGGCAAACACAGCCGCCCAGGTCATGATCTTCGGGTTGTAGTTCTTGGTCAGCATCACCGCGCCGGTCACTTCGGCGTAGGTGGTGTTGGGCGGGCCGCCAAACAGGCCGGCTGCGGTGGTGGCCAGGCCGTCACCCAGCAGGGTGCGGTGCAGGCCGGGCTTCTTCAGGTAGTCGCGGCCGGTCACGCTACCGACTGCAATCACCCCACCGATGTGCTCGATCGCCGGCGCGAGGGCAACCGGGACGATGAACAGGATGGCCTGCCAGTTGAAAGCTGGCGCGGTGAAGTTGGGAATTTCCAGCCACGGTGCGGCGGCGATCTTGGCAGTGTCGACCACGCCAAAGGCGAACGACAAGGCGAAACCCACCAGCACGCCGGAGATGATCGGCACCAGACGGAAAATACCTTTGCCGAACACGGCGACGACCAAGGTCGTCACCAGCGCAGGCATGGAGATCAGCATGGCGGTCTTGTACGGCATGAGTGCCGCACCATCACCGCCCTTGCCCATCGCCATGTTGGCGGCGATCGGGGCCATGGCCAGGCCGATGGAAATGATCACCGGGCCGATCACCACTGGCGGCAGCATGCGGTCAATGAAACCGGTGCCCTTGATCTTCACCATCAGGCCCATGAAGGTGTACACGAAACCTGCGGCCATCACGCCGCCCATGGTTTCGGCCAGGCCGAACTGGCCCTTGGCGAGGATGATCGGGGTGATGAAGGCAAAGCTCGACGCCAGGAACACCGGTACCTGACGGCCGGTGACCAGCTGGAACAGCAGGGTGCCGATGCCGGCGGTGAACAACGCCACGTTCGGGTCGAGGCCGGTGATCAGCGGCATCAGCACCAGCGCGCCGAATGCCACGAAGAGCATCTGCGCGCCCGAGACGACCTGGCGCCATAGCGGGTCGTTGAAGCCGTCCTGCATGGTCAGGCGTCCTTCTGCTTGGTGCCGAAGATCTTGTCACCGGCATCGCCCAGGCCTGGGACGATGTAACCATGCTCGTTCAGGTGCTGGTCGATCGAGGCGGTGAAGATCTGTACGTCCGGGTGGGCTTTTTCCACCACGGCGATGCCTTCTGGCGCGGCGACCAGCACCATGGCACGGATCTCCTTGCAACCGGCTTTTTTCAGCAGGTCGATGGTGGCGACCATCGAACCGCCGGTGGCGAGCATCGGGTCGATGATCAGGGCCAGGCGCTGGTTGATGTCCGGCGCGAGCTTTTCCAGGTAGGTGTGCGCTTCGAGGGTTTCCTCGTTGCGAGCAACGCCGACGGCGCTGACCTTGGCGCCCGGGATCAGGCTGAGCACGCCGTCGAGCATGCCGATGCCAGCGCGCAGGATCGGGACCACGGTAATCTTCTTGCCGGCGATTTTTTCAACTTGTACCTTGCCGCACCAGCCGTCGATCTCGTAGGTTTCGAGGGGCAGGTCCTGGGTGGCTTCGTAGGTCAGGAGCGCGCCGACTTCCTGGGCGAGTTCGCGAAAATTCTTGGTGCTGATATCGGCACGGCGCATGAGGCCGAGCTTGTGGCGGATCAGCGGATGGCGGATCTCACGAGTAGGCATGGGGGGCTCCGAAAGGCGGGCAAAAAAACCGCGATAGATTAATCTATTCAGCCTTTGCTGTCGTGTAGTCCTTTTGCACGTTAGTCCATAAATGCTTGATCTGTGACGAGCGGATGCGTACCTTTGCCCGCTTTTCCAAAATGCACCCCTGGAGAGCGCCATGTCCGCTGATCTCGAGCACATCCGTCAAGTCATGCGCGAGGCAGACTGCCTGTACCACGAAGCCGAAGTCGAAGCGGCCATCGCCAAGGTCGGCGAGCAGATCAGCAAGGACCTGCACGACACCAACCCCGTGGTGTTCTGCGTGATGAACGGCGGCCTGATCTTTGCCGGCAAACTGCTGACCCACCTGCAGTTCCCGCTGGAGGTTTCGTACATCCATGCTACCCGTTACCGCAACCAGACCAGTGGCGGCGAGTTGTTCTGGAAGGCCAAGCCGGAAGTGTCGTTCATCGACCGTGACGTGCTGATCGTCGATGACATTCTCGACGAAGGCCACACCCTCAGCGCCATCATCGAGTTCTGCAAGCATGCCGGGGCACGCGCAGTGCACACCGCCGTGCTGATCGACAAGGACCACGACCGCAAGGCCAGCCCAGGCCTGAAGGCCAGCTATGCCGGCCTGCCGTGCATCGATCGCTATATCTTTGGTTACGGAATGGACTATAAAGGCTACTGGCGTAACGCAAACGGCATTTTCGCGGTCAAGGGACTGTAATCATGAGTCAGCCTGCATTCATCGACCAAACGTTGTTTACCGGGCTGGCGCAAAAAGCCGCCGAGGCGCCACGTCTGCGGCACCATCACAACTTTCATGAGATGGATGACCCTTGCCACCGCCTGGCGATCGGCCTGCAGCCCTCGACCTACATCGCCCCGCACCGGCACCTGAGCGACGACAAGGCGGAAACCTTGCTGGCGCTTAAAGGCCGCATCGGTCTGTTGCTGTTCGATGAGCAGGGCGCGCTGGCCAGCACGCGCATCCTCGAAGCAGGCGGCGAGTGCATGGGCGTAGACCTGCCGCCTGGCGTCTACCATGGCCTGGTGGCGCTTGAAGCCAACACCATCATGTTCGAATGCAAGGCCGGCCCTTATCGCCAGTTGGTCGAGGGGGAACACGCGCCCTGGGCGCCACGTGAAGGTGAGCCTGGCGTGGCTGAATACCAGGCCTGGATGCTCGCGCAGTTCGATTGAGATCTGCCGTTGCCTGCATGCTAGAGTGCTCCTTCATGCCAAGGAGCCTCACATGCGTGCGATTCTTCCCCTGCTGCTGGCGGTGAGCCTGCCTCTCGCCGCCGCACCGCTGCACAGCCAGTTCCTCCCGCCCGATGACCAGGCCCTGCGCCAGGAAGCGCCGACCGGCCAGCAATTGCTGCAAGTGACCGACTACTCGGTAGTGGTGGGTGCCCAGCGCCAGTCCGACCAACAGCCGATCCCGATCACCGCTTCGCTGCAGATGCGCCTGAAGGGCAAGCCACTGAGCAAAGGCGCGACCATCAGCCAGGTGCTGCTCAATTTCGACGCGGAGGCAGGCAAAAGCCTGAAGAAGCCGGTGTACGACGACAAGACCCGTACCCTGAGCCTCAATTACCCGGTCAGCGATTATCGGGTAGTCATGGACTTGCTGCGCAACGAGACCGTCTATGTGCAGTTCCTGACCTACGCCAACGGCCACATCTGGGCCGACCTGCACACCGGTACCGTACGTTCGCGTTGAGGCGCGCGGCCTGTGGGGGGTAAACTGCCGGCCTTCGAAATTCCATGATGGTCAGTTGGAGCCGGCAATGCGCAAAGACAAGAAGCAGGTGATTGGTGACGAAATCAGCGACGACTACATCAAGTCGTTCCTCCAGTTTGAGCCGGCCGATGGCGTGACCTCGCCTTCGCACCACAAACTGATCAAGGGCTACCGCGGCCTGCGTGTCGATGACTTCGAGCGCTTCGTGGGCTTCTTCGTCGAGGCTGGCCTGGACCTGGATGGCAAGGACGAGCACGGCAAGACCTTCGTCGAAGTGATCGCCGACCAGCGCAACGCGCCGGAGTACGTCGAGATCATCGCCAAGGCCCGCGGCTGATAAAGCCCAGGCACAAAAAAACGCCCCGAGGGGCGTTTTTTCGTTTCAGGCCGGCTTAGGCGTAATGCTTGGCCGGGCTGTCTTCCACCAGTTCCAGCGCCACATCGTTGTCGGCACTGATCTTGCGGTACAGCGCGGCGTCGGTGGCCAGGGCCTTCTCGCGAGCCGGGAAGATTTCCTTGAGCTTGGCAGCCCAGGCTCCTTTGGCCTGCTCGGGGAAGCAGCGCTCGATCAGCTCGAGCATGATCGAGACGGTTACCGAAGCACCTGGCGAGGCGCCGAGCAGTGCTGCCAGGCTGCCGTCCTGTGCCGACACCAGCTCGGTACCGAACTGCAGGATGCCGCCTTTCTTCGGGTCTTTCTTGATGATCTGCACGCGCTGGCCGGCCACTTCCAGGCGCCAGTCTTCTGCTTTGGCCTGTGGGTAGAAGCGGCGCAGGGATTCCAGGCGCTGCTCCATCGACTGCATCACTTCGCTGACCAGGTACTTGGTCAGGTCCATGTTGTCGCGGGCGACAGCCAGCATCGGGCCGATGTTGCCCATGCGCACCGACAGCGGCAGGTCCATGAGCGAGCCGTGCTTGAGGAACTTGGTGGTAAAGCCGGCATAAGGGCCGAACAGCAGCGAAGTCTTGCCGTCCACCACGCGGGTGTCCAGGTGTGGCACCGACATCGGCGGTGCGCCGACCGCAGCCTGGCTGTACACCTTGGCCTGGTGCTGCTTGACGATTTCCGGGTTGTCGCAACGCAGCCACTGGCCGCTCACCGGGAAGCCGCCGAAGCCTTTGCTTTCCGGGATGCCGGACAGTTGCAGCAGCGGCAGGGCCGCGCCGCCAGCGCCGAGGAACACGAAACGGGCGTCGACTTCGCGGGTGCCGCCGCTGTTGACGTCCTTGATGCTCACGGTCCAGCCGCTGCCGTTACGGCGCAGGCCGACGACTTTCTTGCTGTACTTGACCTGCGCGTCCGCGCTGTCGCCCAGTACCTTGAGCAGCTTGTTGGTCAGTGCCCCGAAGTTGACGTCGGTGCCTTTGGCCACGCGGGTTGCGGCGATGTGCTGGTCGGCCGGGCGGCCTGGCATCATCAGCGGCATCCACTCCTTCATCACGCCCTTGTCTTCGGTGTATTCCATCTCGGCGAAGGCGTGGTGCTGCTTGAGCAGCTCGAAGCGCTTCTTGAGGAAGGACACACCCTTGTCACCTTCGACGTAGCTCAGGTGCGGGACCGGGTTGATGAATGCACGTGCCGAGCCGAAGGTGCTCTTCTTGCTCAGGTAAGCCCAGAACTGGCGCGAGACCTCGAACTGGGTGTTGATGTGCACGGCCTTCTTGATGTCGATGCTGCCATCGGCGGCCTGGGGCGTGTAGTTCAGCTCGCACAGGCCAGCGTGGCCGGTGCCTGCGTTGTTCCAGGGGTTGGAGCTTTCCGCGGCTCCGGAGTCCATTGCCTCGACGACCTCAAGCTTCAGGGTCGGGTCAAGCTCCTTGAGCAGTACGGCCAGGGTGGCACTCATGATGCCCGCGCCTACCAGTACCACATCAACCGATTCGTTCTGCGCCATTTAACGCGTCTCCACAATCTACAGCTACCTAATTGACAGCATAGGACCACTGGGGTTGCCAGGATCGCCATGTCCGACTCTTCGCAGTTCTTGCAACTTCCGCGGACACCGCCAATCAGTCTTCGGGTTCAGGTATTGAACGCCGTTTGCCACAGGTGCGGCAATTCGACTAATGGTCAAGGTGTCGTGCGTGCGCTATGGAACGACTTCAGACACTCATCCGGGATGAGCGCTTTTGCCGTCTGTTCAGGGCTGTTCGGGACACATCTGCCGCTTTTGCACATGCCAGACTGTTCATTTGCTCGCCACACTCTCGTGAAGTTGTGAAAAACCGTTTTTTCACGCTCTTTTGGAGACGTGAACCTCAAAAGGGGACTGCGCGATGGCAACCCACAGGTTCATGCAGTGCGAAGGGCCGGAAAAGCAGGCACGACAGCCGATGCAAGACCTGAGTGGAAGGCTCTCTGTGGGCGAAGCGGGTGAAGGTGCCGGGGTCAATCGGCAAATGCGGGGCCCGATCAGGAGACGTCCTTATAATCGGGGGGAGATTATAACGATGTCG
Source organism: Pseudomonas sp. TWI628 (assembly GCF_039673865.1). Lineage (NCBI taxonomy): Bacteria > Pseudomonadati > Pseudomonadota > Gammaproteobacteria > Pseudomonadales > Pseudomonadaceae > Pseudomonas > Pseudomonas sp. TWI628. The sequence goes on from NZ_JBDJMM010000033.1 coordinate 13,420, forward strand.
CGGGCAGAAAGGTCGTAATTCGTGGTTTTTATTGCAGCGTTTGTCAGGCCGCGAGGATGCGCTGGTGCCAGCGGCGGCTTGCGCGTGCGCAAACTCGGGCTTCGGCGGGCAGTTCGCGGCCCAGCCAGGCGAGCTTGATTTCGCTTATCTGCACCCATCCACTGCCGCTTGGCGCCTGGCGGCATTGCTTGAAGGCCAGGCATTTGCCTTCGCCGTCGAGGCGGGCATAGGCATTGTGGCGCGGGCGTTGGCAGAGCAGTGTCCAGAGCGAGGCCATGACGATGCGTCCTGTGCGTTTGGGCTTGGCGCAAGGATAAGGGCGCAGCCATGAAACGATTGTGACAAGCGGGCCGGACCGATGACTGGTCTGTGCCTGGCTGGGTATACTGTGGGCCTTTGCCGTATTTTCTGGAGAAACGCGCATGTTGCAACGTCTGTTGTTCGGTTTGATTGCCGTGGCCAGCCTCAGCCTGGTCGGTTGTGCCCACAGCCCGCAACAACTCAGCCCGCAACCCACGCTCAAGGCTCAGCTCGCACCGGTCGGTCACGGCCAGCCAGTGGTGGTCAAGGTGGTCGATGGGCGTGCTTCGCAATCCCTGGGTACCCGTGGTGGCATGTACCCCGAGACCAGCACCATCAGCGTCAGTGGCAATGATGTCGTGCCCAAGCTGCAGGCCCAGGCCGAAGCCGCTGTGCGCCTGCTCGGCTTCACCCCGACGCCGAACGCCTACAACGCACCGCAGCTGACCGTGACCCTGGCTGAGCTGAAGTACCAGTCGCCGAAGGACAACCTGTACGTGACCGAAGCCACCATCGGTGCCACCTTCCGTGCCGATGTGCAGAATGCCAGCCGCCGTTACAGCGGCCGCTACGGCGCTTCGCTGGACCAGCGTTTCGGCATGGCGCCGAACCAGGACACCAACACCCAGCTGGTGGGCGATGTGCTGAGCGATGCGCTGACCCGCCTGTTCAAGGACCCGACCATCGGTCAGGTGCTGGGCGAATAAGCCTCAGGCTGCAAACGAAAAACCCGCTACCTGCGTGCCAGGTAGCGGGTTTTTTATTGCCTGGACAGCCCTAGGCGGCTGCGATGTGGAAATCCAGCAAGCTGACGCCGGTACTTGCATCCACCTCGGGCAGGTCTTCGTGCATGTGCCCACCGAGCGCGCAGTAGACCAGCCACTGGCGGTCCTGGACATTGATGGCGAAACCATCGATCAACGCCTGCTGCTCATCGCTCTGAGCCACGAGATAGAGACGGTCCTGGTTTTCAGCGTGCAGCATCAACAAGCTCCGGTACGGGAAAAGGCCGATAGAGTGGCCTGCCCTGATGACGAGCATGTGACAGATGAAATCAAGTGACACTTTGTCGCCAAGGCCGGGCGGGCGGGGCGGACTCCGGTAGAATGCCGGGCTTCGCTGTGGCTATGACCGAGGTTGCGTGATGTCGTTGCAAGTGCTCTGGGGCTTTCTTACTGCCCACCCTACCAAGCTGATCAATCTGCTGGCGCTTTTGCTGACCTGCCCAGGCGGGATGCTGCTGCAGAGTGCTCGGCGGCGTGAGGCGATCACCCGCGAGAGTCTGGCGGTGGAAGAGGGGCCAGCGGATGCCTTCGTCCAGCGCGTGCCGCGCTACTACTACATCCTCGGGTTTTCCTGCCTGGCGATGGCCTTGCTGCTGTCCTGGTTCAGCACCTGGATTTGAAATACTTGGGGCCGCATGGCGGCCCCAAGCCGGTCAGGCGACAGGCGCCTGCTGCTTGACCTGATACTGGTTGCGCACCGGTGTTGCATACTGCAACACCAGGTAAGGCCGCTGCTCCTCGGGGCAGGCATCCAGCCGGCGCTGCCATTCTTCCCTGGCCTTGGCCAGTTCTTCGGCCGGGAACACCTTCTCGGCGCTCGGCACCTGCAGTGCCTCGTCCTTCTCGCTCCACATCGCATAGGCCAGGTAATGCACCGGGAACAGGCGGTAGCCGCCGAGGATCTGCCGGTCGGTTTCCTGTGCCAGCTGCTTGGTGTCCTCGTAGTACTCGGTCACCGGCGCGGCGAAGTGGATGTGCACCCGGCCCTTGTAGCCAGTGATGCCCTTGGCGATGCTGTTGTCGTCCTCGCCCGGTGCCTTCTTGTAGGTGCCGGTGGTGGCGCGGATGTACAGCTCGCGGGCCTTGGCCTGGTCGCAGGGGTCGTACTCGTAGCTGATCGACACCGGGATCAGGTTCAGGCTCTGGATTACCGCGCCGAACGGCTCGTCCTTGCGGCTCATGTGGAACATCTTGAGGATCGCCGAATCGGTGCGGTCGTCACCGTCCTTGGCGCGGCCTTCGGCCTGGGCGATCCAGATCGACGTGCCGTCATTGCGGATCGAATGGTTGATGTAGGCCGAGAGCAACTGGTAGGCCGCAAGCTTTTCGCGGCGGCCACTGATCGAGCGGTGCACGATGAAGCTCTTGTTCAGGCGCATCATGTCGCTGACGAACGGCTTCTGCAGCAGGTTGTCGCCGATGGCGATACGCGGCGTTGGCAGGCCGGCGTGGTACACCGCGTAGTTGACGAAGGCGGGGTCCATGACGATGTCGCGGTGGTTGGCCAGGAACAGATAGGCCGTGCCCGACTTGAGCTGTTCGACGCCGGAGTAGGTGACGCCGTCGGTGGCACGTTCGATGGTCTGGTCGACGTAGTACTCGACTTTGTCCTGCAAGGTCGATACGCAGGTGACGCCGGCGAATTCCTTGCGCAGGCGGCGGGCAATCAGCGGCTTGAGCAGCCAGCCGAGGGCGCCAGCGGCGCGCGGGAATTTGAAGTGGGTGAGGATATCGAGGAATGCCGGGTCGCTGAGCAGGCGCGCCAGAACGGCAGGGACCTCAGCATCGTCGTACGGTCGGATGGCATCGAATTCGCCCATCATGCTCTCTTGTTGGAAACGGCTAGGGTAATAAGGTAAGGGGTCGGGCCCGAAAAACGGCTCGGGCACACGCAAGCCCTGTAAACAGACCGGCAATTATACGCACAAGTCACCCCGGAGGCCGCGATGCTCGAACAAGCGTTCTACGATTGCCCTTATTGTGGTGAAGAAGTCGAAACGACAGTGGACCTGTCCGGGGGCGACCAGGAGTACATCGAGGACTGCCAGGTGTGCTGCAAGCCTATCCGCTTCGTGCTGCAGGTTCATGGCGATGAATGGATGCTGGATGTCTACGGTGAGAACGACTGATGCGGCGGATCTATGAACCGGAAAACCTGCTGGAGGCCGAAATGCTGGTGGGCATGCTTGCCAGTGAGGGCATCGAAGTGCACCTGGCCGGTCGCGACCTGATGGGCGGCGCGGGTGAATTGCCCTTGCAGGGGCTGCTTGGGCTTGCGGTGCCCGACGAACAGGCCGAATACGCACGGCAACTGATCGACGCGTACAATGGGGCCGAGCCGCTTGCCGGCGACGAGCCGGAGAGTCATCCCGGTACCTTGATCTGCTAGGTTCTGAAATCGCCCATGTGTGGACGTTACGCCCTGTTTCGCTGGCCCCAGGCGCTGGCCAGCCTGCCGGGTTTCCCTGCCGGCCAGCCGGCCCAATGGAATATCTCGCCTGGCGCTTCGGTGCTGATCCAGCGCCAGGTCGACGGCCAGCAGCAGCTGGCCAAGGCGCGCTGGGGGCTGACGCCTGCCTGGCTCACCGACCTTTCCCGCACTCCCGCCCATGCCCGGGCCGAGACCTTGGCCGAGCAGCCGATGTTCCGCGAAGCGTTTCGCCAGCGCCGTTGCCTGATGCCGGCCAACGGTTTTTACGAGTGGCGCGGCACGGTGCGCAAACGGCCTTACTGGCTGACGCCCGGGGAGGGCGCATCGCTATATTTTGCTGCCGTGTGGGAGGCCTACCCGGTGCAGGACCAGGTGTGGTTGAGCTGCGCGGTGGTGACTCAAGCCGCGATGAATCAGCGTCGGCCGCTGATTCTCGATGCTGCCGGCCAGGCCGCCTGGCTGGACCCGGACACACCAATGCCACGCTTGCACGAGTTGCTTGCCAGCCCGCCGGCGACACTGCGCGAGCGGGCCCTGGCAAACTTCGTCAATGACCCGAAACTGGACGCACCGGAGTGCCTGACGCCCGCTTAGGTAAAATCTTCCCTGCGGCTATGGCGGGGTATGGGTGACTCAGCCTAGGATACGGCGCATGTAAAAAGGGAGTGTTTTCATGCGTAAGTCTTTTGTCGTCAGTCTGTTGAGTGCTGGCATCCTGCTGGCCGGCTGCCAGGCGGTGAATACCACCAGCGGCGGTGCTGTCGGCGTCGAGCGCCAGCAGTACATGTTCAGCATGCTCTCGACCGATGAGGTCAACCAGATGTACGCCCAGTCGTACCAGCAGACCCTCGGCGAGGCGTCGAGCAAAGGCGTGCTGGACAAGTCCAGTGCCGATGCCAAGCGCGTGCAGACCATCGCCAACCGGCTGATCGCCCAGGCGCCCAAGTTCCGCCCTGATGCCGCGCAATGGAAATGGGAAGTCAACGTCATCAAGAGTGACGAGCTCAATGCCAACTGCGGGCCGGGCGGCAAGATCATCGTGTACACCGGGCTGATCGACCAGCTCAAGCTCACCGATGCGGAAATCGCCGCAGTGGTCGGTCACGAAATCGCCCACGCCTTGCGCGAGCACAGCCGTGAAGCGATGTCCAAGGCCTACGGCGTGGAGATGGCACGCCAGGGCGCGGGTGCATTGCTTGGCCTGGGCCAGGACAGCATGGCGTTGGCCGATGCCGTGGTGAACTACTCCATGACCCTGCCCAACAGTCGCGCCAACGAGAACGAGGCCGACCTGATCGGCCTGGAATTGTCGGCGCGTGCCGGTTACGACCCGAATGCCGCGATCACCTTGTGGAACAAGATGAGCAAGGCTTCGGAAGGGGCGCCACCTGAGTTCATGAGTACTCACCCGGCATCCAGCAGCCGGATTGCCTCGTTGCAAGCGGCGATTCCCAAGGTGATGCCGCTGTACGAAGCGGCCAAGAAATAAAAGCAGTTACAAGTTTCAAGCTGCAAGCCACATGTCAAAGCAGTCCTTGTTTGCTTGCAGCTTGCAGCTTGCAGCTTGCAGCTTGCAGCTTGCAGCTTGCAGCTTGCAGCTATCAGCCCACCCAACCGCTGGTCTTCATCGCCGAGTAAACGGCCACGATCGCCAGCACGAAGAACGCCGTAGCCGCCAGGCGGCGAATCAGTGTCAGTGGCAGTTTCTCCGCGGCGAAGTTACCCGCCAGCACCACCGGCACGTTGGCAATCAGCATGCCCAGGGTAGTCCCGAGGATGACCAGGATCAGGTGCGGATACTGGGCAGCCAGCATCACCGTGGCGACCTGGGTCTTGTCACCGATCTCGGCCAGGAAGAACGCGATCAGCGTGGTCAGGAACGGGCCGAAGCGGCGGGCCGGGTTCTCGTCATCGTCCATCTTGTCCGGCACCAGGGTCCACAATGCGGTGGCGGTGAAGCTCGCGGCGAGTATCCAGTGCAGTACCGACTCGCTGAAGAAGCCACCGACCCAGGCACCCACGGCACCGGCAGCGGCATGGTTGGCCAAGGTGGCGGCGATGATGCCGGCGATGATCGGCCAAGGCTTGCGGAAACGTGCGGCGAGGATGAGCGCGAGTAATTGCGTCTTGTCGCCGATTTCGGCCAAGGCAACGATTGCGGTGGGGACCAACAGAGATTCCAGCATCAGGATTCCTACGGGGGCGGGTCGACACGGCTATGACACGTACAGCCTCCCCGCCCCGGGTAAGGTGTGCGTGTCATAGGTCTTGTCAAACCGAGGACCTGTCTGAGCAGGTCGCTGGGTCGCACGCGCCATGGCCTGTGGGCCAAGTATGTTGACGTGTGCCGGGCGAGCAGGGCGCTCGCGGGAGACTACTCCCCTAGGACGGTGCGGATTCTGCCTAGCCGAAACCATTTCGGCAAGCCCTGTTTTTATCCGCGTGTGGCGCGATAGATGCGGAAGCCATCGGCCTCGGCGCAGGTCTGGCAGTTGCCCAATGCACCCTCGATCAGCGGCTGATAGCGCAGGAAGCTGTTCGCCACAAGGCGCATTTCGCCACCTTTTCGCAGATGCTGGCCGGATTTTTTCAGCAGGTTTTCCGAGGCCTGGTAGTTGGTGTGGACCCCGGTGTGGAACGGTGGGTTGCTCAGGATCAGACTCAGGTCGGCAGGCGCGGCATCGATGCCATCGCCGCTGATGACTTCACCTTCAAGGCTGTTGGCCGCCAGGGTAAGGCGGCTGGCTGCCACGGCGAAGGCATCGACATCCAGCAGGGTCACCCGGCTCTGTGGATAACGACGTTTGACCGTGGCGCCGAGCACGCCAGCGCCGCAGCCAAAGTCGAGCACGTGGCCGACCGCCAGGTTGTCCAGGTGCTTGAGCAACAGCGCGGTGCCGCGGTCGAGGCGGCCGTGGCTGAACACCCCCGGCAGGCTCACCACCTGCAGTGGGCCATCCTCAAGGTCGAGGGTGAAGCGCTCAGCCAGGCTCTCCAGCGGTTTGGCTTGCGGGGCGTTGTCCACGGTCACCTGCCATAGCTGGCAATGCCGTGCGCTGTCCAGCTTGCGCGGCTTGCCGAACGCCTGCAGCTGTTTGGCCGCGCCTTCGATGCCGCCACGTTTCTCACCCACCAGGTACAGCTCGCGGCCCGCCAGGCGCGAAGCCAGGGCATTGAGCAGGTAGGCCGCCAGTTCGCGGGACTTGGGCAGGAACAGCACGGCCGTCTCGAAGGCGACCGGCGGCACGTCGACGCCGTAGTGGCTGCGCCCGGGGAAGCGGCTGTCGAGCATGGCCTGGTCGCCGGCATGCCAAGTCCAGCCATGGGCCTGGGGCAACTGCCCGAGCAGGCCGTCAGCGGGGGCGCCGGCGAGCAGCAGCGGGCCCTGGAACAGCTCTGCCTGGCGGAGTAATACTTCACTGCGCGGGTCCATGGACGACGCCTCCTGAAAAAGTGGCGCAGTGTAGCAGAGCCGGGCGCGGGGCTGAGCGCGTGCTCAGCTGACCACGCGGCGTGGCTGGCCTTCGAAGAAGGCCTTGGCGTTTTCGCTGAGCTGGCCGACGATGCGCTGGCGCGACTCTACCGCGCCCCAGGCGCTGTGCGGAGTGATCAGCAGGCGTGGGATGCCCTTTTCCAGCAGCGGGTTGCCATTGACCGGCGGCTCGACGCTCAGCACATCGGTGGCCGCGCCGCCCAGATGGCCGTTGCGCAAGGCGTCGGCCAGGGCCTGTTCGTCGATCAGGCCGCCGCGGGCGGTGTTGACCACCAGTGCGCCCTTTTTCAGCAGCGCCAGTTCGCGGGCACCGATCATGTGCCGGGTGTGCTCGTTGAGCGGGCAGTGCAGGGTCAGCGCGTCGACCTGCGGCAGCAGTTCGTCCAGCGCCAGGCGATCGTCACGTGCCGGGCGGCCAGGGATCTGCCCGCTCAGCACGCGCATGCCGAAGGCTTCGGCCAGCCGTGCCACCGCGCCACCCAGTTCGCCATGGCCGAGCAGGCCGAGGGTCTTGCCCTCCAGTTCGACGATCGGGAAATCCAGCAGGCAGAACTGGCTGGCCTTGGCCCACTCGCCGTCGGCCACTGCCTGGTTGTAGTCGCACAGGCGCGTGGCCAGGGCCAGCAGCAGGGCGATGGTGTGCTGGGCCACTGACGGCGTGCCATAGCCCTGGCAGTTGCAGACCGTGATGCCCTGCGCGCGTGCGGCTGCCAGGTCGACATTGTTGGTGCCGGTCGCGGCCACCAGGATCAGCTTCAGCTGCGGGTTGGCGGCCAGCGTGGCGGCATCGAGCATGACCTTGTTGCTGATCACCGCGACGGCGCCTTGCAGGCGTTCGGCGACTTGCTCCGGGCGGGTGGCGGCAAACAGCTCGAATTCGTCGAACTGTTGCTGCAACGGCGACAGGTCGAGGTCGCCAAGGTCCAGGGATTGGTGATCGAGAAACACGGCGCGGCGCAAGCTGGGCATCAGGGGAAGCTCCGGTGGCAGGGCGGGGGTTGATCCATCACCCCGCACAATGCCACTCATACCTTGCGCCGCCAAATCATTCCTTCGGCTGATTTGACCGTCACATTGAGCTACTACAGTAGTTCCAGACTTGTCCGGCATGCTTTTCAGAAAAGGGATCACCATGTTGCAGACCCGCATCATCAAGCCCGCCGAGGGCGCCTATACCTTCCCTCTGTTGATCAAGCGCCTGCTGATGTCTGGCAGCCGCTACGAGAAGACCCGCGAGATCGTCTATCGCGACCAGTTGCGCCTGACTTATCCACAGCTCAACGAGCGTATCGCCCGCCTCGCCAACGTGCTGACCGAAGCCGGGGTCAAGGCCGGTGACACCGTGGCGGTGATGGATTGGGACAGCCACCGTTACCTGGAATGCATGTTCGCCATCCCGATGATCGGTGCAGTGGTGCACACCATCAACGTGCGCCTGTCGCCTGAGCAGATCCTCTACACCATGAACCACGCCGAAGATCGCTTCGTGCTGGTCAACAGCGATTTCGTCGGCCTCTATCAGGCCATCGCCGGGCAATTGACCACGGTCGACAAGACCGTGCTGATCACCGACGGCCCCGACAAGAGCGCCGACCTGCCGAACCTGATCGGCGAATACGAGCAACTGCTCGTCGCCGCCAGCCCGCGCTACGACTTCCCGGATTTCGACGAGAACTCGGTGGCCACCACCTTCTACACCACCGGCACCACGGGCAACCCCAAGGGCGTCTACTTCACCCACCGCCAGCTGGTGCTGCATACCCTGGCCGAAGCTGCGGTGACCGGCAGCATCGACAGCGTGCGCCTGCTCGGCAGCAATGACGTGTACATGCCGATCACGCCGATGTTCCACGTGCATGCCTGGGGCATCCCCTACGCGGCCACCATGCTCGGCATGAAGCAGGTCTACCCGGGGCGCTACGAGCCGGACATGCTGGTCAAACTGTGGCGCGAAGAGAAGGTCACCTTCTCGCACTGCGTGCCGACCATCCTGCAGATGCTGCTCAACTGCCCGAACGCCCAGGGCCAGGACTTTGGCGGCTGGAAGATCATCATCGGCGGCAGCGCCCTGAACAGCTCGCTGTACAAGGCCGCGCTGGCCCGCGGTATCCAGCTGACTGCTGCCTACGGCATGTCCGAAACCTGCCCGCTGATTTCCGCTGCGCACCTGAACGACGAGCTGCAGGCCGGCAGCGAGGACGAACGTGTCACCTACCGCATCAAGGCCGGCGTGCCGGTGCCGTTGGTGGAAGCCGCGATCGTCGATGGCGAGGGCAACTTCCTGCCAGCCGATGGCGAGACCCAGGGCGAACTGGTGCTGCGTGCGCCGTGGCTGACCATGGGGTACTTCAAGGAGCCGGAAAAGAGCGAGGAGCTGTGGCACGGCGGCTGGCTGCACACCGGTGACGTCGCCACCCTCGACGGCATGGGCTACATCGACATCCGCGACCGCATCAAGGATGTGATCAAGACCGGCGGCGAGTGGATCTCTTCGCTCGACCTCGAGGACCTGATCAGCCGTCATCCGGCCGTGCGCGAAGTGGCGGTGGTCGGGGTGGCCGACCCGCAATGGGGCGAGCGCCCGTTTGCCCTGCTGGTGGTGCGTGACGACAAGGCGATCGATGCCAAGGCGTTGAAGGAGCATCTGAAGCCGTTTGTCGAGGAAGGGCACATCAACAAGTGGGCCATTCCGAGCCAGATCGCCGTTGTTACTGAAATTCCCAAGACCAGTGTCGGCAAGCTCGACAAGAAGCGTATCCGCCAGGACATCGTCCAGTGGCAGGCCAGTAACAGCGCCTTCCTGTCTACCTTGTAATCCTGCTGCGGGGCGTGCGCGATGCTGCGCGACCCGCATGCTAGACGGTCTAAGGCCTTGCCAAACGAAAAATATCGGCCATGCTTCAGCACGGCCACTGCGCTGCCCGGGAAACGCCGGGGCGATTTGGCAGCGGGTGCGCAAATCACACTTTAGAGGGATCAAGCACCTGAGCCTGCTGGCTATAGTCGGGCCCAGGGGATTTTCAGGAATGGGGGAGGGCGGCACGCGCAAGACGTGCCGCTGCAGGGGAAACCTGCACACCGGTCGCTCGGGCCGTTTCTGAAAGGACTCACTGCCATAACAATAAAGTACATGGAGTAGCGTCGATGAAATCTGCAAATCCGTTCTGGCGCCGGGCCAAGTTGCCATTGGCCGTCAGCCTTGCTTCCACGCTCGCAAGTCCTGCTTTCGCTGTCAGTTTCAACATTGGTGAAATCGAAGGCCAGTTCGACTCGTCGCTCTCCGTCGGCGCCAGCTGGTCCACTGCCAACCCCAACCAGAACCTGATCGGTGCCAACAACGGCGGCAAGGGGCTGTCGCAGACTTCCGACGACGGCCACCTGAACTTCAAGAAGGGCGAAACCTTCTCGAAGATCTTCAAAGGCATCCATGACCTGGAGCTCAAGTACGGCGACACCGGTGTGTTCGTACGTGGCAAATACTGGTACGACTTCGAGCTGAAAGACGAACACCGCGAATTCAAGGACATCAGCGACTCCAATCGCAAGGAAGGCGCCAAGTCGGCAGGTTCGGAACTGCTCGATGCCTTCGTCTACCACAACTACGCGGTCGGCGATCAGCCGGGCTCGGTGCGCCTGGGCAAGCAGGTGGTGAGCTGGGGCGAAAGTACCTTCATCGGCGGCGGCATCAACGCGATCAACCCGATCGACGTTTCGGCGTTTCGTCGTCCAGGTGCCGAGATCAAGGAAGGCCTGATTCCGGTCAACATGTTCTACGTGTCGCAGAGCCTCACCGATAACCTGTCGGCCGAAGGCTTCTACCAGATCGAGTGGGACCAGACGGTTGTCGACAACTGCGGGACGTTCTTCTCCCAGCCCGACGTGATCGCCGATGGTTGCAACAACAACCTGGCCGTACTCGCCACAAAAAATTCGCTGACCAGCCGCCTTGGGCCGCTGGCGACGCCAGTTAACAACACCCTGGCCGCCCGGGGCGTGACCTACGGCAACCCTGACGAAGGGGTGATCGTGCGCCGTGGCGCGGATCGCGATGCGCGCGACAGCGGGCAGTTCGGTGTAGCCATGCGCTACATGTTCGAGCCGCTCAACACCGAGTTCGGTGGCTACTTCATGAACTATCACAGCCGTGCACCCATCTTCAGTGGCCGCGGCGCAGACGCTCAGTTCTACAGCACCTCTGGCCTGGCCGGCGCGCTGGTCAGAGCGGGCGTACCGGCCGGTGCGTTGGCCAACCTGCTGCCCAGCCTGATGCCGTTGCAGGTTGCAGGCAACTCCAGCTACTACGTGGAGTACCCGGAAGACATTCGCCTGTATGGCCTGAGTTTCTCGACCACGCTGCCCACCGGTACGGCCTGGAGCGGTGAAATCAGCTATCGCCCGAATGCCCCGGTGCAGCTCAATACCACCGATATCCTCTACTCGGGCCTGACCCCGCTCAACCCCAACGTATCCGTGCTGAAAGGCACCCCAGGTGCCGATCAGCCAGGCTACCGCCGCAAGGAAATCACCCAGCTGCAGACCACGTTCACCCACTTCTTCGACCAGGTGATGGGCGCGGAGCGGCTGACCATGGTCGGCGAAGTCGGCTGGACCCACGTCGGTGGCCTGGAAAGCACCTCCAAGGCGCGTTACGGGCGTGACCCGGTGTTCGGCCCGGGCCCGCTGCCCAATGGCCAGTGCGAGGCGCTCAACACCAGCACCCTGGGCACCTCGAATGCCAACAACGTGTCGCGCTACTGCGAAAACGACGGTTACACCACAGCCGACTCCTGGGGTTACCGCGTACGCGCGATCTGGGACTACAACAACGTCTTTGCCGGGGTGAACCTGCGCCCGAGCGTGGCCTGGTCGCATGACGTCGATGGCTATTCGCCGGGGCCGGGCGGCAACTTCGAGGAAGGGCGCAAGGCGATCAGCCTGGGCCTGGACGCGGAGTATCAGCAAACCTATACCGCCAGCCTGTCGTACACCAACTTCTTCGACGGCAAGTACAGCACCGTGGATGATCGCGACTTCGTCGCCCTCAGCTTCGGCGTGAACTTCTAAGAACACTGATCCAGGACGACACGAGATGAACAAGACCAGAAGTCTGTTGCAAGCCGGTGTACTGGGCCTGTCCCTGCTGGCGACCAGCGTCATGGCTGCGGTTTCCGCCGACGAAGCGGCAAAGCTTGGCAGCACCCTGACCCCGATGGGTGCGGAAAAGGCCGGTAACGCCGACGGTTCGATCGGCCCTTGGGAGCCACTGTCGAAGACCGCAGGCAGCGTCGATGCCAAGGGTTTCCTGTCTGACCCGTATGGCAGCGACAAGCCGCTGTTCACCATCACCGCGCAGAATGCCGAGCAGTACAAGGACAAGCTCTCGCCGGGCCAGCTGGCGATGCTCAAGCGCTACCCGGACACCTTCAAGATCCCGGTGTTCAAGACCCACCGCGGTGCCACCGCGCCTGACGATGTGTTCGCCGCCATCAAGAAGAACGCCACCGCGACCACCCTGGTCGAAGGCGGCAACGGCCTGAGCAATTTCCAGACCGCCGTGCCCTTCCCGATTCCGAAAAGCGGCCTGGAAGTGATCTGGAACCACATCACGCGCTACCGCGGCGGCAGCGTCAGCCGCCTGGTGACCCAGGCAACCCCGCAGCAGAACGGCTCCTACAGCCTGGTGTATTTCGCCGACCAGTTCGTCTTCCGCGACAAGATGAAGGACTACGACCCGAACAACCCAGGCAACATCCTGTTCTACTTCAAGCAGGAGGTAACCGCTCCGGCACGCCTGGCCGGCACCGTGCTGCTGGTGCACGAGACCCTCGACCAGGTCAAGGAGCCGCGCAAGGCGTGGATCTACAACGCCGGCCAGCGCCGTGTGCGCCAGGCACCGCAGGTGTCGTACGACGGCCCGGGTACCGCGGCCGACGGCCTGCGCACCTCGGACAACCTGGACATGTACAACGGCGCGCCGGACCGCTACGACTGGAAGCTCGAGGGCAAGAAGGAGCTGTACATCGCCTCCAACGCCTTCAAGCTGGATGACCCCAAGCTCAAGTACGCCGACATCCTCAAGGCCGGGCACATCAACCAGGACCTGGCCCGCTACGAGCTGCGCCGGGTCTGGCATGTGGTCGCGACACTCAAGCCTGGCCAGCGCCATATCTACGCCAAGCGTGACTTCTACATCGACGAGGACACCTGGCAAGCTGCAGTGATCGACCAGTACGACGGTCGTGGTCAGTTGTGGCGCATCTCCGAGGCCCATGCCCAGCCGTACTACAACAACCAGGTACCGTGGTACACCCTGGAAGCCATCTACGATCTGCAGTCGGGGCGCTACCTGGCGCTGGGCATGAAGAACGAAGAGAAAAAAGCGTACGACTTTGGCTTCACTGCCAGCAAAGCTGATTTCCAGCCAGCGGCCCTGCGCCAGTCGGGTATCCGTTGAGCTGAAAACCTGCAACTCCGTGTGATCTCCCAGACCGCCCCGGCTTGCCGGGGCGTTTCTGTTTGGGCGTGCCGATAAGACCGATGAATACCTCGCCAAACCCCCGCCCCAGCCACTGTCTGTCAGCCATGTTGCTTTTTGTCGCAGTCTTTTCCAGGCAAATGGCGCCCATCATCTTCAAATGCGTTGCATTACCCGCTAGTCTCGCAAGCATCCGTACCGCCGTAGTTTTCCCAACAGAACGAGCCGGCCATGACAGATCTGTCCCGTACGCATGGATTCGCCAGCCAGGCCCTGGGCCTGCTGGACGGGCGTTTCTTCCGGCCACCACAGCCGGACGGCCACGTGCCGCGTGCACGTCTGTGTCGTCGCTTGCAGGGCGGCCTTGGCGGGCGCCTGTTACTGGTCAACGCCCCCGCAGGCTTTGGCAAAAGCTCCCTGGCCATCGAATTCTGCGAGTCGCTGCCCAGCCATTGGCGCAGCCTGTGGCTCGGCCTGAGCCAGCGGGATGCCGACCCCGGCCGTTTCCTTGAGCGCCTGCTCGAAGGCCTGCAGCAATACTGCCCGGCACTGGGCGGGCAGGCCATGGGCCTGTTGAAGATGCGTCAGCGCCACCAACCCTTTGCGTTCGAAGAGTGGATCGACAGCTTGCTCGACGAGTTGGCGCTCTACCTCCAGGCCGATACGCCTTTGCTGCTGGTGCTGGACGACTACCACCTGGCCCAGGGGCCGGTACTCGATCGCTGCCTGCAGTTCTTCCTCAATCACTTGCCGGCTGGCCTGGTACTGCTGGTAACCAGCCGCCAGCGCCCGGACTGGCACCTGGCGCGGCTGCGTCTGTCACGCCAGCTGGTCGAGCTTGGCGAGCAGGATCTGCGCCTGACACCGGACGAATCGCTGGCAGTGATTGGCCGCCAGCCCACAGGGCTGCGCGGTCAGGCACTGGACAACCTGATTCAACGCAGCGATGGCTGGGTGGCCGGACTGCGCTTTTGGCAGTTGGCCGCCAGCGAGGCCGGTGACGAGCATGCCTTGCCCCAGGCCCTGCACGGTGGCGAAGGGCTGATCCGCGACTACCTGCTGGAAGAAGTCATCGAGATGCTGCCAGCGGACGTGCAGGCGTTTCTGGACGACACGGCCTGCCAGGAGCGCTTTTGCGCTGCGCTGTGTGATGCGCTGCGTGAACGTCACGACAGTGACGCGATCCTGCGTTATCTGCAGGCGCACCAGGTGTTTCTGGTGCCGCTGGACGAACATGGCCACTGGTATCGCTACCATCACCTGTTCTCTGACCTGCTGCGCAGCCGCCAGTCCAGCGAGCCGCTGGCGCGCCTGCACCTGCGCGCCTGCCGCTGGTTCCAGGCCCAGGGGTTGCTCGACGAGGCGGTGGAACAGGCCTTACGCGCTGGCCACCTCGACGTTGCCGCCGACCTGGTGCAGAGCCTGTCCGAAGAACAACTGCTGGCCGAGCAGAACGTCGGCATGCTGTTGCGCTGGAAGATGGACCTGCCCGACAGCCTGCTGATCAGCACGCCGCGGTTGATCGTGCTGTACAGCTGGGCACTGGGCCTGGCCTGCCAGCTGGATGCGGCAGAAGAGCTGGCAAGTTACCTCAGCCGCTTCCTGCCCGCGCCTTCGGCCACCGCACAGAGGTCGATGCTGGCGCAGTGGCTGGCCCTGAGCGGGGTCATCGCCCGTGGCCGGGGTGACCGCGAACGGACCTTGGCCTATTGCGGCGAAGCGCTGCAGAGCCTGCCGAGCAAGCGCTATGGGCAACGCCTGGTGTGCCTGTCGACGCTGTCCAACCTGGCCATTGCCGATGGCGACTTCTGGCGCGCGCGCGGCTGGAACCGCGAAGCGCTGGAGCTGGCGCAGCGAGTCGGCAACCCGTTGTTCGAGGCGCTGGCGCATTATGATCGTGCGCGGGTGCTGCATGCCCGCGGCGAGGTGTTGCGGGCGCTGGATGAAGTGCGCCAAGGTTTGCAGCGCCTGCAGGGGCTGTCGGCACAGCGGCTGTACGCGGTGCGGGCGCGGTTGACCTTGTACGAGGGCTACCTGCTGGTGGCGCGCCTGCAGCCTGCGCAAGGGCGTGCGCGCTTGCGCGCAGGGCTTGGCGAGGCGCGCGCCTGCCGTGACATCAGCGTGCTGATCGGCCATTGCGTGATTGCCTCGCTCGATGGCCGTGAGGGCCAATTTGCCGAGGCCTTCGCCGAGCTGGCCGAGGCGGAGCGGTTGATGCACATCTGGGATGTGCCGCCAATCTTCTACCTGGCGATGATCACCCTGGTGAAGTGCGAACTGTGGCTCGCCCAGGGCCGTATCGATCTGGCCGAATCCTGGTTGCTGCGCCTGGGCCAGACCTACGGCGGCCAGCACCCGGCGGCGGCGCCAGAGTTTCACCCTTTGTTGCCACTGCATATCGAACTGCAGCAGGCTCTGCTCGAGCGTGTGCAGCAGCGCAGCGAAGACGCCGTGGCGCGCCTGTGCGCCCTGGCCGAGCGCGGGCAGGCCAGTGGCGGCATGATGCTCACCCTGCACGCACTGTCGCAGTGGGTCGACCTGTTATTGAGCGAGGGGCGTGAAGCACAGGCAGCGCAGCTGCTACCCATAGCGTTGAGCGCAGCCCGGGGCGGGGTGGTGCAGCCCTTCCAGCGCCTGATCGAATTGCATCCGGCTTGGCTGCGTGAGCAATTGCTTGCGCAACCAGCCTGCCAGGCCCAGGCCGAGCTGCTGACGCGCCTGCCCGAGCCCGCGGCCCCCACAGGCATCGCCGCCGAGGCATTGAGCGGTCGCGAGCTGGCGGTGCTCGAACTGATCGCCCAAGGCTGCTCCAACCAGCAGATCAGCGAGCGGCTGTTCATCTCCCTGCACACCGTCAAGACCCATGCCAGCCATATCAACAGCAAGCTCGGGGTGGAGCGTCGCACCCAGGCAGTGGCCCGTGCCAAGTCGCTGGGTTTGCTGGGCTGAAGCTAGCTGCAAAGGGCATGGCGTTTCAAGATAATGGCGCCAGGCCATGACGTCATCGTGTGGTGAGTGCGTTGCATTCTCCACCCTCATCTTTCCTGACCGGCTGCCGATACAAGTTTCGGCGCCATGCATCGCCGCGCGCCATCCACCCATCTTTCCAATACAGGTCGTGTTGATGCTGCAGTACGGGCAAAAGAGCTTTCTGATCGTCGACGACTTCACTGACTTTCGCACGTCGACCCGTTCCATGCTGCGCGAACTGGGCGTGCGCGATGTGGATACCGCGGACAGCGGTGAGCAGGCCCTGCGCATGTGCGGGCAGAAGCGCTACGACTTTATCCTCCAGGACTTCCACCTCGGTGACGGCAAGAAGAATGGCCAGCAGGTCCTCGAGGACCTGATCCTCGACAAGCTGATCAGCCATGAGTGCGTATTCATCATGGTCACTGCCGAGAGCAGCCAGGCCATCGTGCTCAGTGCCCTCGAGCACGAGCCCGATGCCTACCTGACCAAACCGTTCAACCGCGTGGGCCTGGCCCAGCGCCTTGACAAGCTGACCCAGCGCAAGACGTTGCTCAAGCCGATTCTGCAAGCCCTCGACCGTGGTCGCCCGGCCGAAGTGCTGGCGGCGTGCGCCGAGCTGTGCAAGAAAGACCCGCGTTTTGCGCCGTTGTGCCTGCGCTATCGCGCCGACGCGCTGCGTGACCTCAACCGCTTCGATGAGCTGGAGAAGTTTCTCAAGAGCATCCTCGCCAGCCGCCCGCAACCCTGGGTGTATGCGGCACTCGGCAGCCTGCTGCACAAGCGCGGGCAGAATGCTCAGGCCCAGGGTGTCTACGAGCAGGCGCTCAAGGCATTCCCGATCATGCCCGGGCTGTACGATGGCATGGCCGAAGTGCTGGTCGCCCAGGGTGAAACCAAGCGTGCTCAAGGCATGCTTGAGGAAGCGGTACGCTTGTCGCCCCTGGCGGTGCGCCGGCAGGCCGCACTGGGCAAGCTGGCGTTGGGCAACGAAGATTTCGAAAGCGCCTCCAAGGCCTTCCGCCATGCGGTGAATCAGGGCCAGAGCTCGCGCTACAAGGATGCTGAAAGCAACCTTGGGCTGGTCCAGGCGTTGATGAGCAAGAACGCCGGCTTTGGCCTGGATGCCCGCGCGCGGGTCGAAATCAACACCGTGCTCAGCGAAGTGGCCAAGGACAACCTCGAAGACCAGGGCCTGCAAGTGCGTGCCCGGCTGATGAAGGCCGCCAGCCTGCAGCAGGCGGGCGACCCCGAGACCGCTGCCAAGCTCACCGAGCAGGCCATGCAGCGGCTGGAGAAGATGGACCAGTTCTTCTCGGTCGAGGCGGCCTTGACCGTGGCCAGGCAATTGCAGGCGCTCGGGCAGGAAGCCGCTGGCGGCAGCATCCTCAAGGGGTGCGTGGAAACCTACGGCGACGACCCCAAGGTCATGCAGAGCGTGGCCAAGCTGACCGACGACCCGGCCGTACTGGGTGCGGTCACCGAAGCGGTCGACCTCAATCGCCAGGGCGTGCGCAGCTATCAGGCCGGGCAACTCAACGAAGCCCTGCAGATGTTCCGCAAAGCCCTGTCGCTGCAGCCGAAGAACATCAGTATCGCGCTCAACACGGCGCAAGCGCTGCTGCGCATAGGTGGCGAGGTGACACCGCCGGCGATCCAGCAGGAATGCCGCGACTGCCTGAGCCGCGTGGCCGGCATCCCGACCAGCGACAGCCGCTTTGACCGCTACCGCAAACTGCACATCAAGGTCTTCGGCGCATGAGCCAGGATAATCAGGGGCTGGATTTTTCCACGGTGATCGCCTCCACCGTGCATGACCTGAAGAACTCGCTGTCCGCGCTGATCCAGTCCCATGACCAGTGGATGGCGCGGCTGCCTGAAGAATGGCGCAGCGGTACCGAGCAGGGCGTGATCGAGCATGAGTTCCGTCACCTCAACGGCATGTTGGTGCAGTTGCTGGGGCTGTACAAGCTGGGGGTGAACCAGCTGCCGGTATGCCCGGACTACCACGAGCTGGAAGACTTCATCGAGGCCCAGCTGGCGGCCCACCAGGAAGTGCTGCAGCACAACGACATCCTTGCGACCTGGCGTGTCGACTCCGACAACCCGCTGGGCTTTTTCGACCGTGAACTGGTGGCTTCGGTGATCGCCAACGTGATCACCAACGCCACCCGCTATGCTGGGCATGCGCTGTTGATCAGCATTGGCGAGGAACACGAGCAATTGATCATCAGCGTCAACGACGACGGCCCGGGTTATCCGGCGCGGATGCTCGAGCGCCAGCAGGATTACGTGCAGGGCATCGACTCGCAGAGCGGCAGTACCGGGCTGGGGCTGTATTTTGCGGCGCGGATTGCGGCGTTGCATGAGCGTAACGGCGTGCGCGGGCGAATCGAGATTGCCAATGGCGGGGCGCTTGGGGGTGGGTTGTTCAGATTGTATTTGCCATGAGCGGTTTAATTCCTGCGTTGATCTTTGTCATGAATTGAAACCCATGCTGAAGATAAGTAGGTAAGCATTCCTGGTGTTTTGTGGGATAGGTCTGAAACACGAAAACGGGGCCAATGGCCCCTTTTTTCTTGGTTTTCGCACTGATAGTAATCACGCCCCATTACTCACTTTGCGAGCGCCTTGTGAACAAACTCATCCGCCTCACACCTCTTCGGCTATCTCCCTTTCATCCGGTTAAGTCCCATTCCGGCAAGCGTAAAGTCCGTCGCTACGAACTCGCCTCCCTTTTAGCCCAATGCCAGTTTGATGCTCCTCAATCAAAGGAGGATGAGAGTTGGGAGCGAATGCCTTCCATCGGCCGTGAGATCTGAGTCGGTTCGCCAGGGGACAGGTATGAGAAGACGACACAATGATCTTCGTTACCAGGTATTTCGCTCTCAAGCGAGGACACTCACTTGCGAGTGCGTTGGTCAGAACGGTTTTTTGAGAGAGGGGCTCGAGGCGGATCGGGTGCGCATGGAGCCTATTACCTCTGAGGCGATCGCCACTTGCTTAGGCTGGGGCGAAGAGGCAAGTGCTTTTCCGTGGGAAGAGGTTTGCACCTGGAAGGCAAGCGACCTCAGGGGTTTTGACCTTTCCATCTGGTATGGGGCAGACCTTTGTGGTCTTTGCTACGCGAGCCCGCGAAAAAGTCGCTTACGTATCAAAGTTATTCTGTTGGAGAGCAATCCTGACAAGAGTCACCCGTTGAAGGGCGAAGTTGCCTCCCTCGCACTCACAGCCATAGATTTTTACGCACGTATGCTAGGTTGCCGCGAGATTGAAATACAGGATCCTGTCACCGCTGCCAGGCCCCTTTACGAGGCGTTGGGCTTCAGCAGTACTGCGGATGGTCGGCTTGTGATCCGGGTTGAACCTTAATAACATCCAGACAGTGTTAGCGAAGCTATGGAGGAAATCATGCGATCCGAAAAGAGCCGTGAAAAGCCGATAGCCGTAGCCAAATTCGAGGCTGAGGCACGACGACTGGCAAGCCAGATCTCAGTGAATCAGCTGCGTTTTCTTCAAGTCGCCAAAAGCAGAGGTGAGGCACTGGAGCCGGCGGGCCCGCTGGCCGGCCCGCAGGCCTGACATGCCTCAAGCTGCGGCGGCGCAGTCATCAGATCGAGAAGCCCATGAGCGCTGCCCCCACCACTCTCATCCGCGAAACCTTCCCCGTAGGCCCATTGCAATGCAACTGCACCCTGATCGGCGACCCGGTCAGCAAGAAGGCCATCGTCGTCGACCCGGGTGGTGACCCGGACAAGATCCTCGCCCGCCTGCAAGCCCATGGCCTGACTCTGGTGAGCATCATCCACACCCACGCGCACTTCGACCATTTCCTCGCTTCGGGCACGCTCAAGGCGCTCACTGGCGCCACCTTGCACCTGCACAAGCAGGACCAGCCGCTGTGGGACAACCTGGAAATGCAGTGCCAGATGTTCGGCGTGCCCTACACCCCGATCCCGTCGCCAGACCATTGGCTCGGCGATGACGAAGAACTCGCCTGTGGTTGCGGTGTGGCCCTGCACACGCCCGGGCACACACCCGGTTCGATGAGTTTCTGGTTCGCCGACGCCAAGCTGCTGATCGCCGGTGACACCCTGTTCCGCCGGGGTATCGGCAGGACCGACCTGTGGGGCGGTGACCAGCGCGCCATCGTGCGTTCGATCAAGGAGCGGCTGTATCGCCTGGACGAAGATGCCATCGTGGTCACAGGCCACGGGCCGGATACACGCCTGGGCGACGAGATGCGCGAGAACCCGTTCGTACGGGCTTGAGCCTGGATGAAAAGCCTTTCATGGAATTTTTCCGTATTCTGGCGATCTATGCCTGGCATAGATCCCTCTGCGATCTGCCGAACACACGAATTTTTGTAGGAGCTTGTCCATGTTCACCATGCGTCGTCTGATTATCGTCGCAACCGCTGCAGCCCTGATGACCGGCTGTGCCGGGCAGAATCCTTATGACAGCCAAGGCCAGGCTCAGGGCGAGTCCTCGGGGATGAGCAAGACCGCCAAGTACGGTGGCCTGGGCGCGCTGGCCGGTGCCATTGCCGGTGCCGCCATCGACCACAACAACCGTGGCAAAGGCGCACTGATCGGCGCCGCCGCAGTGGGTGCCGCCGCTGCCGGTTACGGCTACTACGCCGACAAGCAGGAAGCCGAGCTGCGCGCGAAAATGGCCAACACCGGCGTCGAAGTTCAGCGCCAGGGCGACCAGATCAAGCTGATCATGCCGGGCAACATCACCTTCGCCACCGACTCGGCCAACATTTCGCCGAGCTTCTACAACCCGCTGAACAACCTGGCCAACTCGTTCAAGTCGTTCAACCAGAACACCATCGAAGTGGTCGGCTTCACCGACAGCACCGGCAGCCGCCAGCACAACATGGACCTGTCGCAGCGCCGCGCTCAGGCAGTCAGCACCTACCTGACCTCGCAGGGCGTGGATGCTTCGCGTGTGACCGTACGTGGCATGGGCCCGGACCAGCCGATCGCCAGCAACGCCGACGCCAATGGCCGTGCCCAGAACCGCCGTGTAGAGGTCAACCTGAAGCCGATTCCGGGTCAGCAGTATGACCAGCAGCAGGGCCAGGTTCAGCAGTACCCGTAAGCCGTTCAGTACGGCGCAACGAAAAAGGGCAGGCCGGTGACGGCCTGCCCTTTTTCATTTCAGCGGATGCTGCTGGCCTGAATTGCAGTCAGGGCGATGGTATGAACGATATCGTCCACCTGCGCCCCGCGTGGCAAGTCGTTCACCGGCTTGCGCAGCCCCTGCAGCATCGGCCCCAGGCTGACCCCGTCGGTGCTGCGCTGCACGGCCTTGTGGGTGGTGTTGCCGGTGTTCAGGTCTGGGAACACGAACACCGTTGCACGTCCCGCCACCGGGCTCTCAGGGGCCAGCTGGCGAGCGACTTGCGGATTGGCGGCGGCGTCGTACTGCAGCGGCCCATCGATCAGCAGCCCTTGCTCCGCCGCCTGTGCCAGGCGCGTGGCTTCGCTCACTTTCTCCACTTCCTCGTCACTGGCCGAATCACTCGAATAGCTGATCATCGCCACCCGCGGTGCGATGCCGAAGGCCTGTGCCGATTCGGCGCTCTGCCGGGCGATCTCGGCCAGTTCGCTGGCGCTGGGATGCGGGTTCATCACACAGTCGCCGTACACCAGCACCTGTTCCGGGAACAGCATGAAGAACACCGACGACACCAGGCTGGCGCCGGGTGCGGTCTTGATCAGCTGCAGGGCAGGGCGAATGGTGTTGGCGGTGGAGTGCACCAGGCCCGAGACCAGGCCGTCGACCTCATCCAGGGCCAGCATCATGGTGCCGATCACCACCGGGTCTTCCAGCTGTTGCTCGGCCATGGGCGCATTGAGGTTCTTGCTCTTGCGCAGGTTGACCATCGGCTCGACATAGCGCTCGCGAATCAGCTCGGGGTCGAGTATCTCCAGGTCCGGTGGCAGGGTGATGCCTTGGGCGCGCGCCACGGCTTCGACTTCCTCAGGCTTGGCCAGCAGCACGCAACGGGCGATGCCGCGCGCCTGGCAGATTGCCGCGGCCTGCACCAGCAGCGGCTCGGCCCCTTCTGGCAGGACGATGCGCTTGTTGGCCTGTTGCGCCCGCTGGATCAGCTGGTAGCGGAACACCGCTGGCGACAGGCGCATTTCCCGTGGCGTGCCGCAGCGCTGGTGGAGCCAGGCGGCGTCCAGGTGGCTGGCGACGAAGTCGGTGATGAATTCGGCCCGGTCACGGTCGTCCACCGGGATTTCGCGGTTCAGCGAGTGGAGCAGGTTGGCGGTGTCGTAGGAGCCGGTGCTCACTGAGAGAATCGGCAGGCCGGCCTGCAGGGCGCCACGGCACAGGCCAAGGATGCGTGCATCGGGCTTGCTGTCGCTGGTCAGCAGCAGGCCGGCCAGGGGCACGCCGTTGATCGCGGCAAGGCTCACGGCCAGGATGATGTCGTCGCGATCACCTGGGGTCACCACCAGGGTACCCGGCGTCAGCAGCGGTACCGTATTGGCCACGGTGCGGGCGCAAATGATGATCTTGTTCATCCGCCGTTGTTCGTAGTCGCCGGCGTTGAGCACCTGGGCACCAAGCAGTTCGGCCACGTCGCGGGTGCGTGGGGCGTTCAACTCGGGCTGGTAGGGGATGCAGCCGAGCAGGCGGAAGTCGTTGCCACGCAACAGTGGCGAGTGCTCGCGCAGGCGGGTGGCGAAGTCGGCCATGCTCTCGTCGGTGCGCACCTTGTTGAGGATTACCCCCAGCACTTTCGGGTCGCGCGGGCCGCCGAACAGCTGGGCCTGCAGTTCGACCCGCCCGGACAGCTCGCTGAGCACTTCGTTTTCCGGGGCGGAAACCAGGATCACTTCGGCATCCAGGCTCTTGGCCAGGTGCAGATTGACCCGTGCGGCGTAACTGGCGTGGCGGGTCGGCACCATGCCCTCGACCACCACCACGTCATTGCCGATGCAGGCTTGCTGGTACAGGCGGATGATTTCTTCGAGCAACTCGTCCAGCTGGCCATCGCCTAGCATGCGCTCGACATGGGCCAGGCTCAGTGGCACCGGTGGCTTGATGCCGTGGGTGCGGGCGACCAGTTCGGTTGAGCGCTCCGGGCCCGTGTCGCCGGGGTGAGGCTGGGCGATGGGCTTGAAGAAGCCGACCTTGAGCCCGGCGCGCTCAAGCGTGCGGACCAGGCCCAGGCTGATGGAAGTCAGGCCGACACCAAAGTCGGTCGGCGCAATGAAAAATGTCTGCATGCGTGCTTCTCGAAATAAGCGGTGCAAGGAATCAACGGCCAAGGGTAGCGCTATCGGCCACTTGTGCGCACCAGCCGCAAGCGAATGGCTGGCCGATGCGCTCGGCGCGCAGTGCGGCGTCGAGCACCCACGGGCGGGCCTGCCACGGTGGCTGATGGCGCAGGTGCTGGGTATGGCCGCAGGACAGTTCGACCACCCAGTGGCCTTCTTCGTCCTGGTGGAAGCCGATGATCCGACTGATGGGTCGCCCCTCGTCTGCGCTGCGGTCGCAATCGGGCGATGCCTTGGTTACACTTGTCCGCTCTACATACTTTTGCAAAAGGTCTTGCCCCATGCTGATCGCCGCCAACAAGGCTGTCTCCATCGACTATACCCTGACCAACGACGCCGGGGAGACCATCGACAGCTCCGCCGGTGGTGCGCCGCTGGTTTACCTGCACGGTGCCGCCAACATCATCCCAGGCCTGGAAAAGGCCCTGGAAGGCAAGCAAGCCGGTGACGAGCTGGACGTTGCCATCGAGCCGGAAGACGCCTACGGCGAATACCTGGCCGAGCTGGTCAGCACCCTGAACCGCAGCCTGTTCGAAGGCGTCGACCAACTGGAAGTCGGCATGCAGTTCCACGCTTCGGCGCCGGACGGCCAGATGCAGATCGTCACCATCCGCGACATCGACGGCGACGACATCACTGTCGACGGCAACCACCCACTGGCTGGCCAGCGCCTGAACTTCAAGGTCAAGGTTGTTGACGTGCGTGACGCCAGCGAAGAAGAAATCGCTCACCGTCACATCCACGGTGAAGGTGGCCATCACCACTGATTTTCTGCGCTAAGCTCAGAAAGTCGCCAGGCGCTCGGACAAGCCGGCATGCCTCCCCAGCGGGAGGTGCGCGGCTTGGAAGAGCGCCTTTTTAGTGGGCGCAATTCGCCCCCAGCGGCAACCGGGAACCTGAGAGGGGATTCATCATGAGTGCATTTCACGACCTGACGTTGAAGGCGCTGAACGGCGAGGACCTGCCCCTGGCTCCGTTCAAGGGCCAGGTGGTGCTGGTGGTCAATGTCGCCTCCAAGTGTGGCCTGACGCCGCAATACGCTTCGCTGGAAAAACTCCAGCAGCAGTTCAAGGGCAAGGGTTTCAATGTGCTGGGCCTGCCCTGCAACCAGTTTGCCGGCCAGGAGCCGGGCAGTGAAAAGGAAATCCAGGAGTTCTGCAGCCTGAATTACGGCGTGAGCTTCCCGCTGGGTGCCAAGCTCGAGGTCAACGGGCCGCAGCGTCACTCGCTGTATCGCCTGCTGGCGGGCGAGGGCGCCGAGTTCCCGGGTGACATCAGCTGGAACTTCGAGAAGTTTCTGGTGGGCAAGGATGGCCGGGTGCTGGCGCGTTTTGCCCCGCGTACCGCACCGGATGATCCAACGGTGGTGCAGGCCATTGAAAAAGCCCTGAATTGAGCTTCTGTAGGGGGTGCGAAGCACCCCCAGCGATAGGCCAGAATCACCAGGATCAATAATGCTGGGCCCAGTCTTCCGCCCCCTCTAACCTCAGGCGCATTTCCTCCCTCAGACGGAAGCGCCCCATGTCCAGCAACCCCCTGTTCCAACCCTTCACCCTCGGCGCGCTCGAGCTGCCGACCCGCGTCGTCATGGCGCCCATGACCCGTACCTTCTGCCCCGGTGGCGTGCCGCACGCGGGCGTGGTCGAGTACTACCGCCGGCGTGCCGCAGCGGGCGTGGGGCTGATCATCACCGAGGGCACCACGGTCGGGCACAAGGCCGCCAACGGTTACCCCAATGTGCCGCGCTTCCATGGTGAAGATGCCTTGGCCGGTTGGAAGCAGGTGGTCGATGCGGTGCATGCCGAAGGTGGCCGTATCGTGCCGCAGCTGTGGCATGTGGGCACGGTGCGCCGGCTGGGTACCGAACCGGACGCCAGCGTGCCGGGGTACGGGCCGAGCGAGAAGGTCAAGGACGGCCAGGTGCTGGTGCATGGCATGACCCAAGACGATATCCGCGACGTGATCGCTGCCTTCGCCCAGGCGGCCCGCGACGCCAAGGCCATCGGCATGGACGGCGTAGAGATCCATGGCGCCCACGGCTACCTGATCGACCAGTTCTTCTGGGATGCCAGCAACCGTCGCAGCGACGAATATGGCGGTGACCTGGCCGGCCGTTCGCGCTTCGCCATCGAGCTGATCCAGGCCGTGCGCGCTGCCGTGGGGCCGGACTTCCCGATCATCTTCCGTTTCTCGCAGTGGAAACAGCAGGACTACAGCGCACGCCTGGTGCAAACGCCGGAAGCGCTGGCGGCATTCCTCGAACCGCTGTCGGCGGCAGGTGTGGATATTTTCCACTGTTCGACCCGGCGCTTCTGGGAGCCAGAGTTCGAAGGTTCCGAGCTGAACCTGGCCGGCTGGACCCGCACGCTCACCGGCAAACCGACCATTACCGTCGGCAGCGTGGGGCTCGATGGCGAGTTCCTGCAGTTCATGGTCGCCACCGACAAGGTGGCCAAGCCGGCCAGCCTGGAAGGCTTGCTGCGCCGTCTGGGCGACGAAGAGTTCGACCTGGTGGCGGTTGGCCGTGCACTGCTGGTGGATGCCGAATGGGCGCAGAAGGTGCGTGAAGGGCGTGAAGCGGATGTGCTGCCGTTCAGCCGCGAGGCGTTGACGACCCTGGCTTGATCGCCAGCGCCGAGCCTGCCGGTTGGCTGCCGGCAGGTGCCGTGTGGCAGGCGTTGAACAGGTGCGATTCGAACTGCTCGACGATCGCCGGCCAGCCTTGGCGGCTGGCGTGCTGGCGGGCGTTCAGGCGGACCCGGCGCAGGGTTTCGCTTTCTTCCAGCAGCCAGCAGGCGGCATCGATGAATGCGCACGGGTCGCCGGGCATGGCCAGCGCACCGCTGTGGCCATGGCGGATGTGCTGGGCGGCGGCGGCTTCGTCGTAGGCGACCACTGCCAGCCCCGAGGCCATGGCTTCGAGCACCACGTTGCCGAAGGTTTCGGTCAGGCTCGGGAACAGGAACAGGTCGCCGCTGGCGTAGTGTTCGGCCAATGCTTCGCCGCGTTGGGCGCCGCAGAACACCGCATCCGGCATCTGCTGCTGAAGGGCGCCCCGCTGCGGGCCATCGCCCACCACCACCAGGCGCAGGCGCCGCTGTGGATAAGCGCTCTGCAAAGCTTGCAGGCAGGGCTGCAACAGCGTCAGGTTCTTTTCAGCGGCCAGGCGCCCGACGTGCAGCACGCCGATGTCGTCTGTGCCGAGCCCCCAGCTTTCACGTAACGACTGGCTGCGCCGGGCTGGGTTGAACAGGCCGGCATCAACGCCTCGGGCCATCAAGGCCAGGCGCTCGAACCCGCGGCGTTCCAGCTCCAGACGCTGGCTGACACTGGGTACCAGGGTGGCGGCGGTGCGCCGATGGAACCAGCGCAGGTAGTGGGTGAGCAGGCGCGCCAGCAGGCCGAGGCCGTATTGCCCGGAGTACTGGGGGAAATTGGTGTGAAAGCCGCTGACCACAGCAACCCCCAGGCGCCGCGCGGCGCGCAGGGCACTGAGGCCTAACGGCCCTTCGGTAGCAATATACAGCACGTCCGGGCGCTGCCGGCGCCAGCGGCGCAACAGCTTGTGCATCGACACCTCGCCCCACTGCAGGCCGGGGTAGCCGGGCAGTGCCCAGCCACGGCAGAGCAGCAATCCCTGGTCGTCCTCCGCCGGTGCCTCGTTAGCTTGCCGTGGACGAACGATTTCCACCTGGTGGCCACGCTGTCGCAAACCTTCGCTGAGGCGGCCAAGGGTATTGGCCACACCGTTTATTTCGGGTGGGAAGGTTTCGCTGACAAGGCAAATGCGTAGGGCAGGTGTATTCATGACAAAAAGTGTCCACCTGCTGCGTTGCGCTCACATGACAGCCTTGTGACGTGCAGGTGACGCCCGATTCCCGGCAGTTTCTCCTGTGTGAATATTTCTTTGCAGGGTGCTCAAGCAGTACGTGGCGCAGCCGATGAAGATGCATCCGAATAGGTTTGATGCGCTCCGGGAGTGCGGTGATGTTCAACAGCAAGCTCAAGAAAGAAATCCAGCAACTGCGCGAAGAACTGATGGCCGTCGAGCAGGTCAAGAGCAGCCTCGACAGCGAGATGCTGGTGTTGCAGCTCGACCCCCAGGGGTGCATCGAGCAGGTCAACGGCAACTTCGAGAGCGAGATGCTCTACCGTGCCGAGCAATTGATTGGCCGCAACATCGAAGACATCGTGCCAGCGCATGTGAAGAAGCTCGACTTCTACCAGCGCATGAAAAACGCCATCACCCGTGGCGAGCACCTCAACGGCGCGTTCCGCCTGCTGCGCGGCAACGGCGAGGAAGCCTGGCTGCGTTCTATCCTGCAGCCGGTGAAGACTGTTGACGGGCGGATCAGGCATTTCTCCATGCATTCCAGCGACCTGACCCGCACCATCGAAGCCTCGCGTGAACACGAAAGCCTGATCAAGGCGCTGATGCGCTCTACCGCCGTGATCGAGTTCAACCTCGACGGCGAAGTATTGACCGCCAACGACCGCTTCCTGCAGACGGTGGGCTACAGCCTGGAGCAGGTGCGTGGCAAACATCACCGCATGTTCTGCGTGCCGGAGGAGGCCAACTCGGCAGGCTACCAGGCATTTTGGGACAACCTGCGCCGTGGCGAGTACGTCGCCGACCGTTTCAAGCGGGTCGACGCCCATGGGCGCACGATCTGGCTGGAGGCTTCCTACAACCCGATCTTCGATGCCCATGACGTGCTCTACAAGGTGGTCAAGTTCGCCACCGTGATCACCGACCAGGTCAATCAGGAGTTGGCGGTGGCGCAGGCTGCCGACATTGCCTACAACACTTCCCTGGAGACCGACAGCAGCGCCCGCAAAGCCACCGACGTGGTGACCCAGACCGTGGATGTGATGCGTGGGCTGGAAGGCTCCATGCAGGATGCTGCCGAGGGCATCCAGGCTTTGGACAAGCAGTCCAAGGTGATTGGCGCAATCATCAAGACCATCAGCGACATTGCCGGGCAGACCAACCTGCTGGCGCTCAACGCCGCCATCGAAGCCGCCCGTGCCGGCGAGCAGGGCCGTGGTTTTGCCGTGGTCGCCGACGAAGTGCGGCAGTTGGCCTCGCGTACCAGCAGCGCGACCGAGGAGATTGCCAAGGTGGTGCAGCAGAACGAACAGTTGGCCCAGGCGGCTGTGGATATCATCGACACCAGCAAGCGCCAGGCCGAACAGGGGCTGGCGCTGGCGGCGGATACCGGTGGGGTGATCGTCGAGATTCAGGAAGGGGCGAAGAAGGTGGTGGATGCAGTGGGGCAGTTTTCCAGCCAGTTGAGCCACTGACGGCAACCTGACAGGCGTGGCGGAAAGGGGCGCAGGCCGGACCTTTCCGCCGTGGTTGGTCAATCGGCCTGTTCGGTTTCCTTGATGTGCCGATAGACGATTGAGGCGGCTTCGTGAACCGCCGCCAGGTCTACCGCGACATGATGTTCTTCACCGTTCACACCACGAGCACTGAAGATGCCTCCGGCCGGTCCGATGGTGGGCGCCTCACTGTGCAGTACCGCATCGACCAGCAACTCGACCAGGGGTTGGCTGTAGTTGACCGTTCCGTTGTCCGCGTTCCAGGTTGTGTAATGCAACCGCTCGATCTGCTCATGGATGTCGATGGCTTCCAGGGCCTCGCGTAGCCGCCACTTTACCCGTTGCTCGGCGATGGTCGTGCTGTGAAGATGCTTGGGGATGCCTGCCAGTTCAATGAAATCTTTCGATTTGATGTCTGTGAATTCCATCTTCGATCTCCGCTGATAAAGGCCACGAAGCTGCGGCCATAAGTGTATGGGTAACTGAGCAGGCCCTGCGCAAGCTGCATGTATCGATTGAATTAGCGAGCAGGCCTGCCAGGGCAAGCTGTGGTTTCAGACGATGGGGTCCATTTTCATCATGCGCTGGAAGGTTTCTTCCACGGCAGCCCAGAGATTACTTTCATCGTCAGTGAAGAGGGTTCCGTCGAACTCATACCTGTCGATATCCGACTTCTCCAGTTTTCCCGCTATCAGGGCCCAGATCAGGTAGGTCCTGAGCGATGATTTGTCACCATTCGCGTCATAGACGTAACAGAACATGTTTTGATAGTCTCCAAGGCCATGTTCTGCCAGGGCGGTAATGAAGGTAGTGTGAACTTGTATCTTTACCTGTTCAAAAGCCGCGAACTCTTCGTCATTGAGATCGCGCCCTCCCTTGCCTTCTTGAAAAAGACGCGCCAGCGGGCCCTGTGGATCAATCGGGCCTACCGGAACTTCGGGCTCTTCAGTTTCCGGCTCGGGAGCTGTTTCTGGGTCGTTAACCTCAGTTTCTACAGGTTCGCCCTCACCGGCAGTCTCGCCCGGCAGTATTTCCTCGAACTTTTCATCGTCAATCATCTGGTTGTCCTCTTGAAATGAGCGCCAGCAGGTGGCGGGGATGATTGAACGATGGATTGATAACCCGTTTGCTCTAACTATCTACCCCCTGTCTGCTTACAGGGTCTTGCTCACAAATGCTGTAACTGCGAATTAGACTTTTCCTACAATCGTCTCAGGAACGTCCCACGCCCACTCCATGATGTGATTTCCCCTACACAAAACTGGCAGGGAGACGCCTCATGCTGCTCTGGCACATCGTGCCCACCTGGCGCGATATCGAGACACGCATCACCGATGAGCCCAGTTGAAGCAAAAAAACTCTCAGCGAAGCAGGCAAAGGAAACGATGTCTTCTCTTGCTGCGCTGCACAATCCAGATTTAATCGCCGGCGGCAGGGATGTCATTTCTGACTTCGGAGATAGACAAGTAAACTCCACTATAGGTCCCCAGTGGAGAAGTAGGGTGGGGGAGCTAATACAATCTGTCGAAAAGCAATCCAAAGAAGGTGGCGCCTCAGGTTTTTTGAATGTTAGATTGCATAAGTGCTGACAAGCAAAGGAGCGCGACAATGGACGAAATTTACTCACTTTTCTTAGAGGAAATGGGCGAGCCCATGTTCAGGCAGGAGGTACCCCTCTCTAGTATCGAGCGCTAAAGAGGTAAGTTGCCAAAGAAACTGTTGGAGTATTGGGCCGAGCACGGTTGGTGCGGATATGGTGATGGGATATTTTGGGCATTCAATCCTCAAGACTACGAGGCCGTAGCCGCTTCATTCATAGAAGGCACACCGCTAGAAGGGCGGGATAGATATCACATCATTGCTCGGGACGCTTTTGGTGACCTCTATCTGTATGGTGAGAATTCCGGGTTCTCATTAAATATCGCGGCGTTTACGTCGAGTTATTGCGGTACGGTTCATGAGTTTGATGCAGATAATACGGATGGGGAAGTGCAGGGTTTCTTTCTTTTGATGGAGCGGGAGTCTAATGATTTTGGGGACTTTTTTGAGCCTGCAAAGAAAAATTTAGGTGTGCTTGGGTGTGATGAGATGTACGGGTTTGTTCCGGCGCTAGCGTTTGGCGGGTTAAGCAAACTTGAGAATCTACAAAAGGTAAGCGCAGTGGAGCATTTGATACTGCTCTCTCAGTTGTCGCCTCTCAAACCCTACAGCTTCTCGGATTTTTGATAGATCACGCTGCGAAAGGGGCTGCTCAGCAGCCCCTCGCCCAATTCAATTTCGCTCCCGCACCCAAAACAGCGTTGCCCCGGCCACCGCCGCCGGCATCATCAACACGTTCACCAGCGGCACCATCAGCGCCAGGTAGGTAATCCCGCCAAATCCCAGCGACTGCCAGCGCTTCTGGCGCAGCCAGGCGAGCATGTCCTGCCAGCTCATCTTGTTGTTGTCCGCCGGGTAGTCGATGTACTGGATGGCCATCATCCACACCCCGAAGATCAGCCACAGCGGCGCGGCGATCACGTTGACCACCGGGATCAGCGACAGGATGAACAGACCGATGGCCCGTGGCAGGAAGTAGCCAAGCTTGCGCATTTCGCGGCCGAAGGTGCGCGGCACCATGGCCACCAGCTCGCCCCAGCTGAACGCCGGGAACGGGTCCTGGCCACGCACCACCACCTCGACCTTTTCCGCGAGAAAGCCGTTGAACGGCGCGGCGATGACGTTGGCCACCAGGGTGAAGGTGAAGAACACCATCAGCACCAGCAAGGCGACGAACAGTGGCCAAAGAATGTAGGAAAGGAAGCTCAGCCAGCTGGGCAGGGTCGGCATCAGCGCGTCGAGCCACAGGCTGAACTCGTGGCCGGCGAAGTAGATCAGGCCGCCGAACAGCAGCAGGTTGATCGCCAGCGGCAGCAGCACGAACATCCGCAGGTTGGGGCTCAGCACCAGTTTCAGGCCTTCGCGCAGGTACTGGGGGCCGGAGAGGACAGGGGCTTGCATCGGGACACTCCGCAGAGAAGGGAAAACGCGCTGACCTTACCGAGTTTGCCGCGCCGACGAAAGGCAGGCACACATGAAGAAACCGGCTGTAACAAATGTGCCAGGGCCGTTTGCCCAAGTGAAATTCGCAGATAGAGGATGCCTATGAGGTGGATTGTCGAAGGATATTTCCTTAATCTCTGCCACCTCGCTACAGTGCGTTCAACTTTCCGCTTTCTGGGCCTGCGCGTTGTAGCCTTCCCCAAGTGCTGCGTGGGTCCTTTTTAATTTCCAGCTGGCGGCCCCTGCGGCCCGCTCGACAGGAGTTCGACATGTCTGAAGTACGTCATTCGCGCGTCATCATCCTCGGTTCCGGCCCTGCCGGTTACAGCGCGGCGGTCTACGCCGCCCGCGCCAACCTCAAGCCACTGCTGATCACCGGCATGCAGGCGGGTGGCCAGCTGACCACCACCACCGAAGTCGACAACTGGCCGGGCGACCCCCACGGCCTGACCGGCCCGGCCCTGATGCAGCGCATGCAGGAACACGCCGAGCGTTTCGAGACCGAGATCGTCTTCGACCACATCAATGCCGTCGACCTGGCCAACAAGCCGTTCACCCTGCAGGGTGACAGCGGCAAGTACACCTGCGACGCGCTGATCATCGCCACTGGCGCCAGCGCCCGTTACCTGGGCCTGCCGTCGGAAGAAGCGTTCATGGGCAAGGGCGTTTCGGCCTGCGCTACCTGCGACGGTTTCTTCTACCGCAACAAGCCGGTCGCCGTGGTCGGCGGTGGCAACACTGCCGTGGAAGAAGCGCTGTACCTGGCCAACATCGCCAGCAAGGTAACCCTGGTGCACCGCCGCGAAACCTTCCGCGCCGAGAAGATCCTGGTCGACAAGCTCAATGCCCGAGTTGCCGAAGGCAAGATCGAGCTCAAGCTCAATGCCACCCTGGACGAAGTGCTGGGTGACAACATGGGCGTGACCGGTGCGCGCCTGAAGAACAACGATGGCAGCAGCGACGAAATCAAGGTCGACGGCGTGTTCATCGCCATCGGCCACACCCCGAACACCTCGTTGTTCGAAGGCCAGCTGACCCTCAAGGACGGCTACCTGGTGGTCAATGGCGGCCGTGAAGGCAACGCCACCGCCACCAACGTTGAAGGTGTGTTCGCGGCGGGCGACGTGGCTGACCACGTTTACCGTCAGGCCATCACCTCGGCTGGCGCCGGCTGCATGGCGGCATTGGACGTCGAGCGTTACCTGGACGGCCTGGCCAACGCCTCGTTCTGATTCAGGCAATAAAAAAACCGGCCACTTGGCCGGTTTTTTCATGCCTGCGATTCGCTCACAGGCTAAGTCGCATCGACAGGTCCACCGCTTTCACATCCTTGGTCATGGCGCCAATCGAGATGTAGTCGACGCCTGTCTCGGCAATCACTCGCAGGGTGGTTTCGTTGACCCCGCCACTGGCTTCCAGCTTGGCCTTGCCCGCAGTGATACGCACTGCTTCGCGCATCTCATCCAGGGTCAGTTCGTCGAGCATGATGATGTCCGCGCCAGCATTCAGCGCCTGGCGCAGTTCATCCAGGCTTTCCACTTCGATTTCCACCGGCTTGCCGGGGGCGATGCGGTGCGCCGCCGCCACGGCTTCGGCCACGCCACCGCTGGCGGCAATGTGGTTTTCCTTGATCAGGAAGGCGTCATACAGGCCGATGCGGTGGTTGTGGCAACCGCCGCAGGTGACTGCGTATTTCTGCGCCAGGCGCAGCCCCGGCAGGGTTTTGCGGGTGTCGAGCAGCTGCACCTGGGTGCCTTCGACCAAGTCGGCGAGGAACCGCGCACGGGTGGCCACACCCGACAGCATCTGCAGGAAGTTCAGTGCGCTGCGCTCACCGCTGAGCAGCGAACGCGCCGGGCCTTCGAGGTGGAACAGCGGCTGATTGGCGGTGGCGCGCTCGCCATCGGCCACCTGCCAGTGCACGGCCACGCGCGGGTCGAGCTGACGGAACACGGCATCGACCCAGGCAGTGCCGGCGATCACGCAGTCTTCGCGGGTGATGATGGTGGCCTTGGCCAGGCGCTCGGCCGGGATCAACTGCGCGGTGATGTCGCCACTGCCGATGTCCTCCAGCAGTGCGCGGCGCACATTGGCTTCGATCTCGGCGGTCAGGTCGGCAAGGCGTAGGTTCGGCATGGTCGGCTCCACAAGCTAGATGCCGGCGATTATAGGGCAGGGGGGCGGCGCCGTGTACAGCGGCCTTGCAGGCGACCTTTGGTCAGGCCGGATGAGCTTTTGCCTGAAAGCACGGTCACTCGTCAGCCAGTGAAGAGTGCTGGCAGCTGTCGGCATTTTTACCGATAATGGCGCCCAACATTTGGCGTCATAGCTTTGACGATTACTCGCCGTATCGAATACGTCACCCAGCAAGGAGTCCGGGATGCATAAAGAAGGCAAGGTGGTGCCCTTGGCGGCCGCCATCGATCGGGGCGCACGTACGCCTTTGCCTTGCCTTCCGGTGTTGCTCCTGCAGGTCCGTGACAAGGCCGCCCTGCAATTGCGTCAGGGCCTGCAGGCGCTGTTCGACAATGCCGACGATACGCTGTTCGAAATGGCCGACCGGGCGGCTGACCGCTTCGATCAGAACCTGTACTTCGAAGCCATGCGCGACCTGCGCCTGAAGCGCAAGCACATCGAGCGCGGCTTTCTCGACATCTTCTACGACACCTTCGCCCGCATCGGCCAGTTCGACCCGCTGGGCCAGATGGGGGCGAAGAACAAAGGGCAAATGGAGCGTACCGCCGCCGTCGACGGCATGGTCGCCCGGGTGCTGTCGCGCGATGGCGTCGCCCTTGAGCAATTGGGCCTGCGCTTGCAATGCCTGCTCGCGCGCAGCTTCGACGAACAGCAGAACCCGTTCGGGCCGGCTGCGCTGTGTGGTTACTTCCTCGATGCCGGGCGCAACCTAGGCGTTGGCCTGCGGGTCAAGCTGATCCTGCTGAAACTGTTCGAGCGCTATGTGCTGCGTGACATCGACGTGCTGTATGTCGATGCCAACCAGTTGCTGGCCGCTGCGGGGGTGCTGCCCGAACTTCAACCGGCGCCGCGGCGGCGTGCCGAGGACCGCCGCCTGAGTGCGCGACGCGTGTCGGCCAACCTCGAGTCCGATGCCATGGGCCCAGGCAGTGCCGGGCATGCCTTCATGCGCTCGCTGGAAGGCCTGCTGGCGCCATGCAGGGGCCGTGTCGCACCGCGCCTGCATGCCGCTGCCGCCGCCCAGCCGATCAGCACTGCCGACCTGCTGCGCCTGCTTTCGCACCTGCAGCACTACGTGCCGGCCACGATCGACGATGATGACTTCGACCTGGACCAGCAGCTTGAACAGCTGCTGCTGCGGGTCAGCGTGCGCAGTGGAACGCGCCGGCGCATCGCCTGCGCCGATGAGGACATGATCAACCTGGTCGGCCTGCTGTTCGCCTGCATCGCCGCCGACGACAACCTGCCGCTGAGCCTGCGCGCACTGATCGTTCGCCTGCACATTCCGCTGCTCAAGGTGGCGCTGCTGGACAAAAGCCTGTTCAGCCGTGCCAGCCACCCGGCCCGGCGCCTGCTCAACGAGATCGCCGCTGCCGCGATCGGCTGGGAAACCGGCAGCGAAGGCCTGCGCGACAGCCTGCACCTGCGCGTGGAGCGCATCGTCCAGCGCCTGCTCAATGATTTCACCGAAGACACCACGCTGTTCGCCGAGCTGCTGGAGGATTTTCTCGCCTTCAGCCTGGACGAGCGCCGGCGCAACGAGCTGCTGGAGCAGCGCACGCGTGATGCCGAAGAAGGGCGCGCCCGTGCGCTGCAGGCCCGGCAACAGGTGCAGCAGGCGCTCAATCAGCGTCTACGTGGGCGCACCTTGCCGCAGGCGGTGGTGCACTTGCTCGTGCAGGCCTGGAGCCAGGTGCTGCTGATGGCCTGGCTCAAGCAGGGCGAGGCATCCCCAGCCTGGCAGCAGGCACTGGCGACCATGGATGCCTTGCTCTCCAGCATTGCCCCGCATCAACAACCGCAGGTGTTGCTGCAACAGGTGCCAGGCTTGCTCAAGGCCCTGCGTGAGGGCCTGGCCAGCGTGGCGCTGGACTCGGCGGCCACCCGCGAGTTCTTCCAGCAGCTGGAGCAGCTGCACTTGCGCGCGTGTGCGGGGGCCGAACAGCCAGCTGGCAGCGGTGAATTGGCTGAAGTGCTGGTGGCCGACGATATCGTGCTGGCCATTGCCGACGAGTCCGCCTGCGTACCGCTGCTTCAACTCGATGAGCAAGCGGCAGAGCTGCGCCTGGTGCAGCGCCTGCGGATCGGTAGCTGGGTGGAAATGCTCGATGACGACGAGCCACTGCGCTGCAAGCTGGTGGCGCGTATCGACAGCAGCGACCGGCTGGTGTTCGCCAACCGCACCGGGATGAAGGTGCGCGAATGGAACACGGTCGGCCTGGCGCAGGCCCTGCGCCGAGGCGAGGCGCGGTTGCTGGATGATGGCCTGCTGTTCGAGCGGGCACTGGAAACCGTGCTTGAAGGCCTGCGCCAGCAACAGGTGCGTTGAGCCACCGGCATTACAATCATTCACATGCACTGCGGCCCGCGCGCAGGGCATACTGCAGCTCTGTACCGGTGCTTTTCAGGATCTGCCCCATGCAATTGGACCGTGCCACTGGCTGGTTCCACGGAAACGGAATCACCCACTGCCCTTCGCCGAACTTCAACGCCCGCCCGCAGGGTGAAGCGATTTCCCTGCTGGTGATCCACAACATCAGCCTGCCGCCGGCCTGCTTCGGCAGCGGCAAGGTGCAGCAGTTCTTCCAGAACCGCCTGGACCCGAACGAACACCCTTACTTTGCCAGCATCAGCCACCTGACTGTCTCGGCGCACCTGTTCGTCGAGCGTGACGGTGCGGTGACCCAGTTCGTGTCGCTGCTCGACCGTGCCTGGCATGCCGGCGTGTCGAGTTTCGACGGGCGTGAAGGCTGCAACGACTTTTCCATCGGCATCGAACTGGAAGGTACCGACGATCTGCCCTATACCGATGCCCAGTACGCCGTGCTGAAGCAACTGACCCGGCAGATCCAGGCCGCCTGGCCGCTGATCGACCTTGAGCGCATCCAGGGCCACAGCGACATTGCCCCGGTGCGCAAGACCGACCCCGGCCCGGCGTTCGACTGGGCGCGTTACCGCAAGGCGGTGCAGGACAACGAGGACAACGCATGAGTTTTCTGGTGCTGTTACTGGCGCTGTGGGTAGAGAAGTTTTCTGCGCTGCGCCATCAGGTACAACGGGACGGTTTCTTCCTGGGCGAGCTGGTGCGCCTGGAACGCAGCGGTAAAGTGCACCCCTGGTGGACGCTGGCGATCCTGGTGCTGGCACCGGTGGCGGTACTGGTGCTGTTGCTGCACGTGCTGGACCCGGTGGCCTACGGTTTGCTGGCCTTGCCGGTGCACTTGCTGGTGTTGATCTACAGCTTGGGGCGCGGCGATGCCAAGGGTTCCCTCGGGCCATTTCGCGATGCCTGGCGGCGCGGTGACGACCAGGCCGCGCTGCATGTGGCCGAACGCGACCTGGGCCTGGCGGCCGACGAGCCACACAGCCTGCTGGTACGTGTGCAGGGTTACTTGTTGTGGCAAGCCTACCAGAGCTTCTTCGCGGTGATCTTCTGGTACTTCCTGCTTGGCCCAGGCGCGGCGCTGGCCTACCGCCTGCTGGCGCTGACGGGCGAGCATAGCCGCCAGCCTGCGCTCAAGGCCCGTGCCGAACAGCTGCGGCATATCATGGACTGGCTGCCGGTGCGCATGCTCGCCCTGAGCTTCGCGCTGGTCGGCAATTTCGTTGCGGTGATGCGGGTGATGCTGCACGAGCTGCTCAACTGGCACATCAGCGCCGGGCACCTGGTGGCCAGGGTCGGGCGCATTGCCGATGACATTCCCGAAGAAGAAGACCCACAACGCGGGCTCGGGCGGCTGGACAGCCTGTGGGAGCTGCTGCTGCGCTGTGCGGTGTTGTGGTATGCAGGGTTCGCCCTGTGGACAGTCCTGGTGTGAGTAGCTTGGCGGGCAGCGGTTAACCTTAAGTTACAAACCTCCGATTCGATCTGCGTTATACAAGTGGCCTAGTGCTATCTCTGCAGAACAACAAGAATCCATGGAGGTGCCCGTGAAGCGTCTGCTCTACCCGGCCATCGCATTGATGAATCGGCTGAGCTTCGGTCAGAAGTTCAGCCTCATCAGCGTCCTGTTCTTCCTGCCCATGCTGGCCACCAGCTTTTATCTGGTGCGCGATGCCTATCAGCAGTTCCATGCCACCCGCGCCGAGTTGCAGGGCATTGCTCCGCTGGCGGACAGCCTGGTCTTGCGCGCCGATCTTGAGGCGCTTGGCAACCTGTTGCAGATCAATGCCGTGCTCGGCCAGTCGGGCCAGGCCGGGGACGTGGAGGCGCGTATCGCTGCGTTGCAGGACAAGGTCCAGGCGCAGTTGCGCACGCTGCAAGGGGATGAAGCAGTCCCCCAAGGCAGACTTGAGGAACTGGCCAGCGCATTTGCCAGTGCCCGCGCGGAATCGTCGTTGCAGAACAAGGCCGCATTGTTCGACAAGCTGCTGGCCCAGGCCCAGATACTGGGCAAGCAGGTGGTCAGCCAGTCCGGCCTGAGCCAGGACAGCCAGGCTTCGGTGCGGCAGTTGAGCGAACTGCTAGGGGTTGCCACGGCGCAGGTTACCCAGGCCCTGGGTGAGGGCCGGGCCATGGGCGCCGTGGCCCTGGGGCGAGGGTTCATCGACTCCTCGGGCAGTGCCCGTTTCGAAGACCTGCTGCAACGCCTCGATCGCCTGGGTGCTGATTATGCCCTGCGGTTGGACGATGCCCTGGCCACGGACCGGGCTGCCAAGGCCAGCCTCACGGGCGCGGCAGCGACCAGCCAGGCGACGCTCAGGCAGGCCGCGTCGTTGTTCGAGGAGCAGGTGGTGGTTGCCGAAACGCTCGATGCCCCTTGGCCGGCGTTCTATCAGCAGGTCAGCGACCTGATGGCGCAGACCTATCGCTTCAACGACGCCGTGCTTGCGCACCTGCAGGGGCAGTTGCAGGAGCGCCTGGCCGAGCAGCGCCTGCGCATGCTCGCCCTGGGCACGCTGCTGGCCAGTGTCTTCGTGCTGATCCTCTACCTGTACGGCGGCTTCTATGTCTCGACCCGGTCAACCTTGCGCCGGCTGGGCGGTGCCATGGCCAAAGTGGCCGCCGGTGACATGACGGTCAGCTTCCAGGCGCATAGCCGTGATGAACTGGGGGAACTGGGCCAGGGCTTCAGCGAAACCGTACGGCGTATTCGCAGCCTGATCGACCAGGTCGGGCACACTGTGGTAACCGTCGAAGAGCAGGCCGGGCAGGTGCTGGCGGTGTCGGCGCGGAGCAATCAGGCGGTCAGTGGCCAGCGTGAACAGATCGAACAGGTGGCCACGGCGATGAACCAGATGAGCGCCACCGCGCAAGAGGTGGCGCGCAGTGCCGCACTGGCGGCCAACGGCGCGCAGCAGGTCAACCTGGAAAGCGCCAACGGCCGTACCCTGGTGGCCAGCCAGCAACACAGCATCGGTCGCCTCGCCGAGGAAATCGACCAGACCGTACTGGCGATCAACCGGCTGGCCGATGACAGCCAGGCCATCGGCCAGGTGCTGGAGGTGATTCGCAGCATTGCCGAGCAGACCAATCTACTGGCGTTGAATGCGGCCATTGAAGCGGCGCGGGCCGGTGAGCAGGGACGAGGGTTTGCCGTGGTGGCCGATGAAGTGCGTACCCTGGCCCGGCGTACCCAGGATTCCACCGCACAGATTGCGCAGATGATCCAGCGCCTGCGCGACGGCGTGGAGCAGGCGGTGCGGGCGATGGGCAGCAGCCATCAGATGGCAGCGGGCACTGTCGATGAAGCGCGCCAGGTGCAGCAGGCGCTGGGCAATATCCTCGGGGCGGTGGGGGGCATCGTCGAGCAGAACCAGCAGATTGCCGCGGCGGTGGAGCAGCAGACGGCAGTGGCCCATGACATCGACCGCAACATCGTCGCGATCAACCGGGCGGCGCAGGATACCACCCAAGGCGCTCGCCAGACCGAGGATGCCAGCCGGGCGTTGTCGATGCAGGTGGTGGAGTTGAAGCGACTGATCGGGGCGTTCAGGGTCTAAGGCCGGTACTACCAGCCAAAAAGCTCACAGGCATTGCGGCTGCTGGCCTCAGCCAGTACCTCAGCCTCGATGCCCATCAGTTCGGCCAGCGCTTGGGCAATCTCCGGCAGGTGCTCCGGGCTGTTGCGCTCGCCGGCGAACATCGCCGGAGCCATGTCTGGCGAATCGGTCTCCAGCACGATGCTTTCAAGCGGCAGGCGCGCCACGGTCTTGCGCAGGCGCAACGCCTGTGGCCAGGTCGCTGCACCGCCCAGGCCGAGCCGGAAGCCCAGCTTGATGTACTCGCGCGCCTCTTCGTAACTGCCGGCAAAGGCATGGATCACCCCCGCCCGCGCCGGCTTGTAGCGCTTGAGCGTGGCAATCACCTGGGCGTGGCTGCGGCGCACATGCAACAGGGCAGGCAGCGCGAAGTCGCAGGCCATCTGCAGCTGGGCTTCAAACAGCGCCTGTTGGCGTGCCTTGTCCAGCGCTTCGAGGTAGTAGTCCAGGCCGAATTCGCCAACCGCGCACAGCCGAGGGTCGCCCTGCAGGCGCTCAAGCCATTCGCGCAATTGCGTCAGGTGCTCCGGCTGGTGCTGCTCCAGGTAGACCGGGTGCAGCCCCAGCGCCGCATGCACGCTGCCTTCGGCGCAGGCCAGGTCCCACACCCGCTGGAAATTCGCCTGGTACACCCCCAGCACCACCATGCGCTCCACCCCGCGGGCCGCCGCGTTGGCCAGCAGGCGCGAGCGGTCGGCGTCGAAGTCGGGGAAGTCCAGGTGGGTATGGGTGTCGATCAGGCGCATGCTCAGGCCGCGCTGATGCGTTGCTTGAAGGTCCGGCCAATGGCGTGCACACCGGGCTCGTAGCGCTTTTCTTCGATGGCGGCCAGGGCCAGTTCCAGCGCAGTGGCAGCGATCAGGCCGTGCTGCTGGGCCATGGCGTTGACCGGCAGTGGCAGGAAATCGAGCAGCTGGTTGTCACCGAAGGTACCTAGGTGCAGCTGGCGCGAATCGGCCGGGCGCGCCTGCAAGGTATCGAACACCCCTTGCAGCAGCACGTAGGAGGTGGTCACCAGGGCATCCGGCAGGCCGCCTTGTTCGTCGATCAGCTGCTGCATCAGGCGTTGCCCGCATTCACGGCTGAAGCCCTCGCCCTGGTAGCGGCGCACCACACCGGCAAAACCTTGCATGGCTTCGTCGAAACCACCGGCGCGGGCCTGGCTGACCGACAGCTCCGGGCGGGCACCGATCAGTGCGATGCTTTTCGGCGCGGTGGCCAGCAGGCTCTCGGCCAGCTGGCGGCTGGCGTCGCGGTCGTCGCTGATCACCGAACAGAAGTGTGCCGGGTCCAGGCGCCGGTCGATGGCGATCACCGGCAGGCCTTTGTCCTGCAGCTCACGGTAGCTGTCGTCCTCCGGCGGCAGGCAGCTGGCGACGAACAGGGCATCGCAACGGCGGGCACGGAACAGCTGTTGCAACTGGCGCTCACTGTCGGGCTGGTCGTCGCTGCTGGCAATCAGCAACTGGTAGCCACGGGCGCGGGCGCCTTGCTCCAGCTGCTTGGCGATGCGGGCATAGCTGGGGTTCTCCAGATCCGGGAGAATGAAGCCCAAGGTACGGGTGTGCCGGCTGCGCAGGCCGGCTGCTTGCGGGTTGGGGGTGAAGCCATGGGCTTCGACCACCGCGCGCACCCGCTCGACAGTGCTGTTGCTGATGCGCTGCTGTTCGGCCTTGCCATTGATGACATAACTGGCAGTGGTCACTGACACACCGGCCAGACGGGCGATATCGCTGAGTTTCACCGAATTTTCCTTGTTATTACCGGGACTGGCTACGGAACCAGGACCGGGTAGTTTGACCCGGGTTGGCCGCCACGCGCAGGCGACCATTGTCGCAATTGTCCGACAGGATGGGGCTTTTGCCTCGGAAGATTATCGAGTAACGTGGCCACTTGGTCAGATTAAACGTTTCAGCCATTAATTTTTCTGCCTCGACTGCCGGCCGTGCAAGGCTGTCGAACTGGCTGATTCTGTGAATATCACAACAATACCTCAGTACCCGGCATCAAAACCAAGCCGGGGCTGCAAAAGGAGAAGGTCATGCTCGAGCTCGCCAAAGAGCAGATAGCCATGGGCCAGACGGCCGCCGACAAGGCCGGGGCGTTGCGCCTGCTGGCGGATCAGCTGGTTACCGACGGCCTGGTTGCCGACGGTTATCTCGACGGCCTGATGGCGCGCGAAGCGCAAGGCTCGACGTTTCTTGGCCAGGGCATCGCCATCCCACATGGCACCCCGCAGACCCGCGAGCTGGTGTTCGCCACGGGCGTGCGCCTGCTGCAGTTCCCCGAAGGCGTGGACTGGGGTGATGGCCAGATCGTCTACCTGGCCATCGGTATCGCCGCCCGTTCCGATGAACACCTGCGCCTGCTCCAGCTGCTGACCCGCGCCCTCGGCGAAACCGACCTGGCCGAGGCATTGCGCCGGGCCAGCTCTGCCGAGGCGTTGCTCAAGTTGCTGCAAGGTGCGCCGCAGGAACTGGCGCTGGACGCGCAGCTGGTCGGCCTGAACCTGGTGGCTGAAGATTTCGACGAGCTGGCCTGGCGGGGTGCGCGTCTGTTGCAGCGCGCCGGTTGTGTCGACAGCGGCTTCGCTGCGGTCCTGCAACAGGCCGACCCCTTGCCACTGGGCGAGGGCCTGTGGTGGCTGCACAGCGAGCGTCAGGTGCGCCAACCGGGCCTTGCCTTCATTACCCCGCAGCAGCCCCTGCGTTATCGCGACCAGCCGCTCAATGGCCTGTTCTGCCTGGCTAGCCTTGGCGCGGCCCACCAGGCCCTGCTCGAACGCCTGTGCGAGGTGCTGATCGAAGGCCGTGGGCAAACGCTCTACCAGGCCACCAGCAGCCGCGCGGTACTCGAGGTGCTGGGCGGTGAGGCACCGGCTGACTGGCCCTGTGCGCGGATCGTGCTGGCCAACGCGCATGGGCTGCACGCCCGCCCGGCGAAGGTCCTGGCGCAACTGGCCAAGGGCTTCGAGGGCGAAATCCGTGTGCGTGTGCTCGACAGCGCGCAGCCGGCGGTGTCGATCAAGAGCCTGAGCAAGCTGCTCAGCCTGGGCGCCCGCCGTGGCCAGGAACTTGAGCTGAGCGCCGAACCGTCGATTGCCGGCGATGCCTTGCCCGTGCTGCTGGCAGCCATCGCGCAAGGCCTGGGCGAGGAAGTCGAGCCGCTGGTGCAACCCCCCACAACATGCGTTGCCAACGCCGCTGCAACACTTCAGGCGCCTGCTGCGGGCAGCCGCATCCAGGGCGTCAGTGCATCCCCCGGTATTGCCAGCGGGCCGGCGCATGTCTGCGTCGAGCGCGACATCGACTACCCACTGCGCGGCGAGTCGCCCGCCCAGGAGCGTTTGAAGCTGCGCGACGCGCTGGCTGCCGTGAACGGCGAATTGCAGGCGCTGGTGCAGCGCAGCGACAAGTCGATCGGCGAGATTTTCGTCACCCACCAGGAAATGCTCGCTGACCCGGCCCTGAGCGATGAGGTCGACACCCGCCTGGCCCAAGGCGAAAGTGCGGCGGCGGCCTGGATGGCAGTGATCGAAGCCGCAGCTCGCCAGCAGGAAGCCCTGCACGATGCCCTGTTGGCCGAGCGCGCTGCCGACCTGCGCGACATTGGCCGCCGGGTGCTGGCCCAGTTGTGCGGCGTACAGGCCCAGGCCGAGCCTGAGCAACCCTATGTGCTGGTCATGGGCGAGGTTGGCCCTTCCGATGTCGCCCGCCTGGACCCGGCCCGCGTAGCCGGCATCGTCACGGCTTATGGGGGGGCCACCGCGCACAGCGCGATCGTCGCCCGCGCCCTGGGTATCCCGGCGGTAGTCGGTGCGGGCCCGGCGATCCT
This sequence comes from Pseudomonas sp. TWI628, assembly GCF_039673865.1. NCBI lineage: Bacteria > Pseudomonadati > Pseudomonadota > Gammaproteobacteria > Pseudomonadales > Pseudomonadaceae > Pseudomonas > Pseudomonas sp. TWI628. The sequence continues at coordinate 57,557 of NZ_JBDJMM010000033.1, forward strand.
GCTGCTTGATTCCGGCACACCGCTGTTGCTCGACGGCCAGCGCGGTGTGGTCAGCATCGCACCGCCCGCCGACGAGCTGCAACGCGCCCTGGCCGAGCGCGACCAGCGCGAACAACGCTTGCAAGCCGCCTGGGCCAAGCGCCATGAGCCGGCGGTGACCCGCGATGGCCATGCCATCGAAGTGTGCGCCAACATCGGCGAGAGCAGCGGCATCGACAAGGTGGTGGAGCAGGGCGCCGAAGGCGTTGGCCTGCTGCGCACCGAGCTGATCTTCATGGCCCACTCGCAGGCACCCGACGTGGCCACCCAGGAAGTGGAGTACCGCCGTGTGCTCGACGGCCTCGGCGGCCGGCCGCTGGTGGTGCGCACTCTTGATGTGGGGGGCGACAAGCCATTGCCGTACTGGCCGATCGACGCCGAGGAAAACCCGTTCCTCGGTGTGCGCGGCGTGCGCCTGACACTGCAACGTCCGCAGATCATGGAAGACCAGTTGCGTGCCTTGCTGCGCGCCGCCGATCAGCGGCCTTTGCGTATCATGTTCCCCATGGTCGGGCAAATTCACGAATGGCGCGAAGCGCGTGCCATGGTCGAGCGCCTGCGCCTGGAAATCCCGGTCGCCGACCTGCAGGTCGGGATCATGGTCGAAGTGCCATCCGCCGCCTTGCTGGCGCCGCAGTTGGCCCGTGAAGTGGACTTCTTCAGTATCGGTACCAATGACCTGACCCAGTACACCCTGGCCATCGACCGTGGCCACCCCAGCCTTTCGGCCCAGGCCGACGGCCTGCACCCGGCGGTGCTGAGCCTGATCGACATGACCGTGCGCGCCGCCCACGCCGAGGGCAAGTGGGTGGGCGTGTGCGGGGAGCTGGCCGCCGACTCGCAGGCGGTGGCCGTGCTGCTGGGCCTGGATGTGGATGAGCTGAGTGTGGCCGCCCGCAGCATTGCCGAAGTCAAAGCCCTGGTGCGCCAGGCTGATCACCAAACGGCCCGCGCCCTGGCGCGCGAGGCCTTGCAACAGGACAGCGCTGCGGCGGTTCGCGCGCTGGTGGAGCGTTACTGATGGCCAAGATTCTCACCCTGACCCTGAACCCGGCGCTGGACATCACCGTCAGCCTCGACGCCTTGCGCCCAGGCCACGTCAACCGTGCCCACGCGCAGCAAAGCCACGCTGCGGGCAAAGGCCTGAACGTGGCCCAGGTGCTGGCCGACCTGGGCCACAGCGTCACTGTCGGGGGCTTTCTGGGCCGCGACAACCTGCAACCGTTCGAAGCACTGATTGCCCGCCGCGGGTTTGCCGACTGCTTTGTGCGGGTGGCGGGTGAAACCCGCAGCAACCTCAAGCTGGTCGAGGCCGATGGCCGGGTCACCGACATCAACGGCCTGGGGCCGGAAGTCGACGAAGCTGGCCGCGCCGAGCTGCTGCGCCGCTTGCAGCAGGTGGCGCCCGGGCACGACGTGGTGGTGGTCGCGGGCAGCCTGCCGCGTGGCATCAGCCCCGAGTGGTTCCGCCAACTGCTCGAACAGTTGCAGGCACAAGGGCTCAAGGTGGCCCTCGACAGCAGCGGCGACGCGTTGCGCGCTGGCCTTCAGACGGCCCCCTGGCTGGTCAAACCCAATACCGAAGAGCTGGGCGAAGTGCTGGGCCTGGCTGTGCAAAGCACCGCCGAGCAGCGTGCCGCTGCCGAGCAACTGCTGGCCAGCGGTGTCGAGCATGTGGTGGTGTCGGCGGGCGAGCAAGGGGTCAGCTGGTTCGCCGCTGGCCAGGCGCTGCAGGCGCGGCCACCGCAGGTGCGGGTAGCCAGCACCGTGGGCGCGGGTGATTCGCTGGTCGCCGGCATGGTACATGGCCTGTTGGCAGCGGAAAGCCCGCAGCAGACCTTGCGCCGCGCCACCGCCATCGCTGCGCAAGCCGTGACCCAGGTCGGCTTCGGCATCTGCGACCGCGAGCAGCTGGTGCGCCTGGAAGCCGCCGTGCAACTGACAGAACAACAAGAGGGTTGCCGATGAACATCGCCATAGTCACCGCCTGCCCCAATGGGCAGGTGTCCAGCGTGCTCAGTGCTCGCCTGCTGGCGGCTGCCGCCCAGCGCCGCGGCTGGAGCACCAGTGTCGAAGTGCAGGATGCCGAACATCCCGAACGCCAGCTGACGCCTGCGCAGATCGCCGAGGCCGATTGGGTGCTGGTGGTCAGCACCGGCCCGGTGAACCTCGCGCGCTTCGCCGGCAAGCGCTTGTACCAGAGCACCCCGGCGCAGGCCCTGGCCGACCGTGAGGGCTTCCTCGACGAGGCGGCGGGCAAGGCCGAAGTGCTGGCCGCCCAACCGGTTGGCGCGGCGCCGTCAGCGGCTGTACGGATTGTTGCGGTGACCGCCTGCCCGACGGGCGTGGCGCATACCTTCATGGCTGCCGAAGCCTTGCAACAGGCGGCGCAGCAGCTGGATTACCAGCTCACCGTCGAGACCCAGGGCTCGGTCGGTGCGCGCAACCCGCTGTCGGCCCAGGCCATCGCCGATGCCGATGTGGTGCTGCTGGCTGCTGACATCGAGGTGCCGACGGCACGCTTTGCCGGCAAGCGCATCTACCGTTGCGGCACCGGTATCGCCCTCAAGCAGGCGCGTGCGACCCTGGAAAAAGCCCTGGCCGAGGCCAAGGTCGAGAGCAGCGCGGGCGCGGCGTCGGCGGTTCCGGCCAAAGCTGAGAAAGCCGGCGTCTACAAGCACTTGCTGACCGGTGTTTCGTTCATGCTGCCGATGGTGGTGGCCGGTGGCTTGCTGATCGCCCTGTCGTTCGTCTTCGGCATCGAAGCCTACAAGCAGCCGGGCACCTTGCCGGCCGCGCTGATGCAGATCGGCGGCGAGGCGGCATTCAAGCTGATGGTGCCGCTGCTTGCCGGTTACATCGCCTGGTCCATCGCCGACCGCCCGGGCCTGGCGCCGGGCATGATCGGCGGCCTGCTGGCCAGCACCCTGGGCGCGGGCTTCATTGGTGGCATCGTCGCCGGCTTTCTCGCCGGTTACAGCGCCAAGGCCATTGCCCGCTGGGCACGCTTGCCGAGCAGCCTGGAGGCGCTCAAGCCGATCCTGATCATCCCGCTGCTGGCTAGCCTGTTCACCGGCCTGGTGATGATCTACGTGGTCGGCCAGCCGGTGGCGGCGATGCTCGAAGGGCTGACGCTCTTCCTCGACAGCATGGGCACCACCAACGCCATCCTGCTCGGGTTGCTGCTGGGCGGGATGATGTGTGTGGACCTCGGCGGGCCGATCAACAAGGCCGCCTATGCCTTCTCGGTGGGGCTGCTGGCGTCTTCCAGCTATGCGCCGATGGCGGCGACCATGGCCGCCGGCATGGTGCCGCCGATCGGCCTGGGCATCGCCACCTTCCTCGCCCGGCGCAAGTTCGCCCAGAGCGAGCGCGAGGCGGGCAAGGCGGCGTTGGCGCTGGGGCTGTGCTTCATCTCTGAAGGGGCGATTCCGTTCGCGGCCAAGGACCCATTGCGGGTGATCCCGGCGAGCATTGCCGGTGGCGCCTTGACCGGCGCGCTGTCGATGTACTTCGGCTGCAAGCTGATGGCGCCGCATGGCGGGCTGTTCGTGTTGCTGATCCCCAATGCGATCAACCATGCGCTGTTGTATCTGCTGGCGATTGTCGCGGGGAGCCTGGTAACTGCAGTGGTGTATGCAGTGATCAAGAAGAGCGAGCAGGTGGAGTTGGCTGTGGCGCCGGTGAAAGGCTAGAGCCTTCTGTTGGCAGTGCCGGCCCTTTCGCGGCTAAAGCCGCTCCCACAGGGTATTGTGTGATTTCGGGTTCAGCACAATCCCTGTGGGAGCGGCTTTAGCCGCGAAGAGGCCGGTGCAGGTTAACGCCGATGCTTCTGCCGCAACGGCACCAGCAGATCCCCCAGGCCGTTATGGTCGATCTCATGCATCAACGCCAGCAACCCACCCAGCTCCCCCGCCGGAAACCCCTTGCGTGCGAACCAGGCCAGGTAGTCCCCCGGCAGATCGGCAATGATCCGCCCTTGGTATTTGCCAAAGGGCATGGTGCGGGTAACCAGCAGTTCGAGCATTTCCGGTTTCATCGACGAAGCCTGGCAGTGAATGAGCGCCGACGATACTGCAATCTGCACGAGCACCCAAGCGGCAATCATGCATAACGCCGTTTCACCCTTCCCTTGATAAATTGCTAACTATCTGATTTATATAGTTTTATTTTTAAGGCTCAGCTTGGCATGAAGGCTGCTCCTGTAAAGGTGACTATCACCTGCCAAGGAGTTTGTGCCATGAGCAACCCCAACAAAGACGTGATCGACGTGCTCAACGACCTGGTCGAGTACAGCAAGGATGGCGAAAAGGGCTTCAAGGCCTCGGCCGATGATGTGAAGAACCCCGAGCTCAAGGCGTTCTTTGTTCAGCGTGCCGGTGAATGCGCCAGTGCCGCAGCCGAGCTGCAGAGCGAGGTGCGCCGCCTGGGCGGCGACCCGGAAACCTCCACCAGCATCAGCGGCGACCTGCACCGTGGCTGGGTCAATCTCAAGTCGCTGGTCACCGGCAAGGATGAGGAAGCAGTGCTCAATGAGGTCGAGCGCGGCGAAGACCATGCCCTCAAGGCCTACAAGGAAGCACGCGAGAAACTGGTCAAGCTGGGCCGCGCCGCCAGTGATCAGAGCTATGCGCTGGTGGAAAAACAACTGCAGGGTGTACAGCGCAATCATGATCAGGTGAAGGCGCTGCGTAACGCTGCCCGCGCCCGCTCCTAATCGAGTGGCCCCTCTACCCGGTTACGGCCATTGGCCTTGGCCCGGTAGAGCGCTTCATCCGCGGCACCCAGCACCTGTGCCAGGTCCTGCTGGGTGCCCGGGGTGAAGACGCTGACACCAATGCTGACGGTAACCGAGCGCGCATCTTCGCCGAAGGGCGCCAGCCCCTCGACACGCGCCCGGATAGTTTCGGCCAGCAGCAGTGCGCCGCTCAGCCCGGTTTCCGGCAAGATCACCTGGAACTCCTCACCGCCGTAACGTGCCGCCAGGTCCGCAGGGCGGCGTATGCACAGTTGCAGTGTGTTGGCCACCTCGCGCAACGCGTGGTCGCCACCGGCGTGGCCGTGGCGCTGGTTGAAGGCCTTGAAATGATCGATATCCACCATCAGCACTGCCAACGGTTTGCGGTTGCGCTGGGCGCGTGACCATTCCTGTCGCAGCACTTGATCCAGCCGGCGACGATTGGCCAGGCCGGTCAGGCTGTCCGTGGCGGCAAGCGTCGCCAGGCCTTGTTCGGCCTCGTGGCGACGGCGCAATTCGCGCCCCAGCAGTAAAGTCAGCCAGAGAATGCCGATACACAACCCGCCTGTGGCGACGCTTACCAGAATTGCCGTACGTCGCCATGACTGGAACACCTCGTCCGCGGAGTGCACCACCAGCACGATCAGCGGCAGGTCGGCGACCCTGGCGAAGGTGTACATGCGCAGGGAATGGGTGCTACCGGAACGGGCGGTGAAGCTGCCACTGTGCTCGCTGAGTATGCGCTTGAAATTGGGCCGTTCTCTGTAGTTCGCGCCAATCTCAGGGTCATGTGGGCGCGAAGGCTCGCGGGCGAGCAGCAGCCCGTCGGCATTGAACAGGTTGATGCTGCTCTCGTCGCCGATATCCAGGCGGCGGAACAGCTCGCTGAAATAGGACAGGCGCAGGGCGCCAGCTGCAAGGCCGGCAAATTCGCCCTGTGGCCCGTTGATACGGCGGCTGAAGCTGATGCACCAGCCCATGGCGCCCAAGTGATCCTTGAAGGGTGGCCCCACCAGCAGGCCAAGGTTCGGATCCTGCAGGTGCGCCTGGAACACCCGGGTGTCGGCAAAGTTGGCCTTGCGCGGCACGGCGTTGTTGGAGTCACCGACCACGTCGCCTTGCTTGTCCAGCCACAGCACATCACCGCGCTTGCGGTCGACGAAGGCTTCATTGAACAGCAGGCGCTGGCGCAAGGGGCCGGCGATCTCTGGCAACTCCTTGCGGTTGACTGCCCAGATCAGGCCCTTCAACGACTGGTCGTAGAGTTCGACATTGCGCAGGATGTCGCTTTCGATCAACTGAACGATGTTGTTCGACGAGCGAATGGCCGACTGCTCGACGCTGTCGCGTTCGCGGGCCAACAGGTAACTGACGATCGTTACGATGGCGAGCACGGCAAGGCAACTGCCCAGGTTGAGGATCAGCTCGGGGTGCGACCTGTAGAGTGCGAAACGCGGTGATCGAGTGGGCATGCGCGCTACTGCTGAGGCAGGGCCATTTGCGGCGGGCGATATTCTAGGGAAGCGCGGATTGTCGGACAAGTTTTGTCCGACGGAAATCAGCAAGGGGCTGCTTTGCAGCCCATCGCCGGCAAAACGAGGGCGAAGCTCTCGCCAGCGGTCTCAGGTCAGAAGATGTTCAGTGGGTAATCGACGATCACCCGCAGTTCATCGTTGTCGCTGTTGTCGTCGATCGACGCATAGCCCTGGCTGCCACGGTGGGTGGCATAGCGCAGTTGCACCGCCAGATCCTTCAGGTCGCCTTCCTGGAACACATACTTCACGTCCAGGTCCCGCTCCCAGTGCATGGCGTTCTTGCCATCGGCGCGGTAGTAGTCGTAGTGGCTGGTGTCCTGGGTGGCCTTGGTCAGGTCCGCCTCACCGCGCGAGTACGACAGCGAGGTGCTCAGGCCCGGGATACCGATCCCGGCGAAGTTGTAGTCGTACTGCAGCTTCCACGAACGCTCGTTCGGGGCGTTGAAGTCCGAGTACATGCGCGAGTTGTCCAGGTACACGCTGTCGCCCAGGTTGATGTAGTCGAACGGCGTGTTGCCGTTGACCCGCTGGTAGGCGGCGGTGACGCTGTGGTAACCGGCGTTGACCGTGAAGTGCACGCTGTAGGTGTTGTTGTCGATCTTGCCCAGCAGCGCCTGGCCGGTGTCCTGGGTGTGATAGAAGTGCACGCCCGGGTTGAGGCTGACCAGGTCGTTGACCACGTAGGTGTAGTCGAAGTCAGCGTAGTACTGGTTCCAGACGTCCTTCAGCTCGGCCGCGTACAGGTTGCTGGTGATGTTCTCGGTGCCGCTCCACGACGCGCCGGCCCAGTTCAGGTGCTTGCTGGTCTGGCCGTCCATGTCGCCGTAGTAGGTGTCGATACGACGGTGGCCGCTCTGGTTGTACGGGTGGGTGAAGCTGACCTGGCCGCCTTCGAGCAGCAGGCCGTCGACGCTGTGGTTGGTCAGGCTCACGCCGCGGAAGGTCTGCGGCAGCATGCGGCTTTCACCGCCGGCGATCACCGGGTTGGTGATGAACAGGTCACCGGCTTTCAACTCGGTGTCGAAGGCCTTGAGCTTGACCGCTGCACCGGCGGTGGAGAACGCGTGCGGGGCTGCGCCCAGCTCGCCATTGTCCTTGATGTGTTCGGGCAGGATGCTGGTGCCGGCATGGCCGCCACCGCCGTCGAGCTTCAGGCCCAGCATGGCATGGGCGTCGAGGCCGAAGCCGACCACGCCCGGGGTGTAGCCCGATTCGAAACGGGCGACCGCGCCCTGGCCCCACTCGCGGGTGTCGCGCACGCCGGCGTTGTGGTTGTCGCGGTTGAAGTAGGCATTTCGCAAATGCAGGTTGAAGGACGAGCCTTCGATGAAGCCATCAGCCTTGTCTTCATCTGCCTGGGCGGCGAAGGGGATCGTTGCAGTCAACGCAATGAACAGCGGGGTAAAACGAAACGCGGAAGGCACCGGTACTAGCTCCTTTGGTCGGGCGGTGGGGCAGTTTTTATTTTTGAATATGCGTCTTTTTATAGGTGTACGTTACGGGGGGGCTGATAGTTAGAGCACATAAAAAAAGCCGCTGATCGGCAGCGGCTTTAAAAGGCTAACATATCGGCACCCACGGTGCCCATGGCGTAGCCGAGGGAAAACGGGAGCGGGTGCGACGCACGATCAACTATCGGCATTGGCGTCGCTGGAAACTTTCGAAGCTGTCTGTTCTGCGTCTTTGCCGGCGTCAGCCTGGTGTGCCAGGGCTTCGCGGGAGTCTTGATGGACAGCGGCAAGTTCTGCAGTACGCGCTACGAAAGCCGGGGATTCTTCGGCCATGGCCAGGGGCGACAACAACAGGGACGACAGAACGAAAACGCTGGCAATACCCATACTGTTGGACATGTTTAAAACTACCTTCTTGCGGGGCAAGTGCTATGAGGACGGAGTTAAAGTTAGTCCGTTTAATGCCCTGGAAACAGCGTCTTTGGCGATAAGCACTGTTGCACAAAAGGTAATGATCGCTGGAAAAGCAATTGGGACTTTAGCCTGCAAGACCCGGGCTAGAGGGCTTACGTGGCCAATTGTCGGAACGGCTTTGAGTCGCGAACCTATCATTTTTGCCAGGTGACAGGCGGCCTGTCAGGTCAGATGCTTGGCGCATCGCTTTCGACATTTATCTCGAACCGCGAGGCAGGCACCAGATGGCAGCGCGTTCGACCAGGCAAGTACGGACACAGGCAGCTGCGCTGCATGCAGGTACACCGACAGTCACCGGTCCTTTTCGTACCTTGACGTTTTATCGTGCGGCGCATCCCCCCGGCGCTGCGCCGCGCCTGCTGGTTGAACGTACGGTCAAGGATCCTTCAACCCGGGCAGCACGGATATTCGGTGCGCGAGCCTTGCTCAACGAGGCCACCGCAAACGCGGATGCGGTGACGGTCACTGCCCTTGGAGGCCGACCCTTGTCATTGCATACCGCAGACGGTGATATCTCCCTGCGTTTACTGGACAGTGCCGGGCGCCCGCTGTGGTCGCTCAATGCCCAGCAGACGGTGAGTGCTATGAGCTACGAAGCAGCCCCGCTCGGTGGGCGGCCACTGTCGTTCACGGAAATGGCTGCCGGTGCCCCGGCAGGTCGTTTACGTGAACGCTATAGCTATGCACCTGCGGGAGAAACGTACTGGAAGGCCCGCAATCTCTCTGGACGTTTACGGGAATCCTGCAACAACGCAGGCATCGACCGATCTTTCAGCCTGTCATTGACGGGCCAACCTTTGGGGGCCGAGCAATGCCTTTTGAAGGTTGAGATTGAGCAACCGGATTGGTCTCGTATTACAGAAGCAGACGTCGAGGCCCCTCTGGAGGTCTTGAATCAGCTCGATGCCACCGGCGCCCTGCTGAGCAGCACTCATGCCGCCGGTGTCACTACCCTTGAGGTTTATGGAGTCCACGGCGCACGCGAGCAGACACGGGTCAGATACATGACGGGGGGCAAGGTCGAGGAAGCCGTCACCTTGTGCGACGCTCGCTATGCCGCGGATTCCAGATTGCTGGAGCAGATAGCGGGTAACGGCGTCGTGGACCGCTACGAATATGACGCTCGCATCCCCCGTCTCACGCGACACCTGACTGCTCGCCCTGCAGGCCATCCTCTGGGCAGCCTGGTGATCAGCGACTTGCATTACGAGCATGATCCGGCCGGCAATATCCTGAGCCTGGATGATCAAGGTGCGGATCCTGAGTGGCATAACAATCTGGAGGCCACGGGGCTTCGGCGATACGCCTATGACACGCTGAACCGCCTGGTTTTCGCATCGGGTCGTGAGCGGGTAGCTGCGGCGCGCCATCATCCTTCATCAGGCGCCCATGCCGACCCGAGCGCCGGCCAAGTTTGGGCTCCCTACACGGAAGCGTATTCCTATGATGACGGGAACAATCTCTGGCGGATTCGACATAACTCAGGTGAGGGTCAGCGCACCGTCGAACTGGATGTGGCCCGCAGCAGCAATCGTGCAGTCATTAAAGGACAAGGCTTGGCGCCTGAGGAGGGCTTCCTGCCAGGAGGCCTGCAGAAACAGCTGGCCGATGGCAGGACTCTGCACTGGCATGCCGACAACCAGCTCAAGGCTGTCAGCCTGGTCAGGCGCAAGTATGAAGACGATGACGGTGAACGCTATCACTACGCGGAGGGTGGTAGCCGGACTCGCAAGGTTCACTCGGTAAAAGTCGGTAACGGCAGGCAGACCACCTTAACCACCTATACCCACGCCTTCGAAGTACGCCAGCGAATGTTGGCAGACGGGTTCGAGCCTCAGCGCCATGTGGTCATCACAACCGTGGGTACCGCTCGATTGGTGGTGAACGAACTCAAGGATGAAACGCAATTGCGCTTTGCTTTCAACGATCACCTGAACAGTTCGGGCGGTGAGACGGATGCCGTTGGCAAGGTCATCGCTCGTGAGGAATATGCGCCTTATGGCGGGACTGTTGGCGCGGATGAACCGGCGACTGAAGTCGACAGCATGACGCAACGAGCGCTGCGCCATGCGGGCAAGGAACGGGATGCGACGGGGTTGTATTTTTACGGTTGGCGCTATTACCAACCGGAAATCGGACGTTGGTTGAGTGCTGATCCTGGAGGCACGCGGGATGGAATAAACTTGTTTCGAATGGCAAAGAACTCACCCGTGTGTTTCCTTGATGCCGATGGGCAGGACTCAGTCGATCCCAATGAGCTTGTTGACCAGAAACTGCCTGGGTATCCGTCTACTCCTGATGTGATTGCGCGCCTGAATGAGAGAACCGCTAACGACGATGTCATGGATTCTGAACTTGAACATATTGAGTACACTGAAAAGTACAGAGTGCTTTCCCAGTACAAGAGCGGGCCCGGCAGGTATCGGTTTAAAAATGAGTTCAGGCCTCATGTCTGGGTGCTTAAAGAGAACTTCAGAAACCAGGATAAACGCACGTACGCCTCAACAGTTGTCCTTGAGCAATACAGGAGAATATCAAGTTCTCATGGTTTCTACGGGCAGTTGCCAAAGACTTTGTTGCGCTGGCATGTGGTCAATGGAGATGCGATTTCAGCTGTGACCCTTACTCCAGAGGAAAGACATTTATCGCCTGAGCAACGCAAGCGCATAATTACCGAACGTTTTTTGGAAAGCCCTGGGAACGGCCGACATACTCAAAGGTTAGTGGATGCACTTGGCATGGAAGTCACTGGCGTTGAGGTGCATTCAGGAGTGAGGGACAAGGAAAGTTTGAGCGACATTAATGTCATAGCCATTCACATCAAGCCGCAGGCGAATGACGACTTCAGAGCGGATTTGGAGAGGGAAATGGAGCGATCCCATCGCCAGAGCAATAGGAATTGGCTTTCAAAAAAATACCATTCAATCCGTTACTTCCTGGGTGACCGGTTGCGCCAGTTAAGAGCGCAACGACTGAGAGCCGTCGCAATGTAGAACGATCAAATTGCGCATGTGGTATGCCTGGCAGGCAGGCGCATGCCAAAGGTGTTAGAGCCCGCTACGCTACGCACAAAAACATCCCCACCATGCATCAACGCAATCGCTTTGACGATCGCCAACCCCAATCCATGGTTGCCGCCGCCACTGTTGCTGCGCGCCGCATCCACCCGATAAAACCGCTCGAACAGCAGAGGCAGGTGCGCATCATCGATGGCCGGCCCGGGGTTGCTCACGGCGATGCTGACCTGTTCAGGGCCTGCCTCGATATGAACATGAATGGCCTGGTGCGGCGCCGTGTGCTGCACGGCATTGTTCAACAGGTTGATCAACGCCCGGCGCAGCTGGGCCTTTTCGATGGGCGCCTGGGCGTCGCCGCTGACGGTGACGCTGACCTGGGCGTCTTCGAGGATGTAGTCGAGGTAATCGAGGGTGGTGGCCACTTCCTCGGCCAGCGAGGCCTGGGTCAGGGCGGTGGCCTTGCTGCCTTGGTCGGCGCTGGCGAGGAACAGCATGTCGTTGATGATGCTGCGCAGGCGCTCCAGCTCTTCCAGGTTCGATTGCAGCACCTCGAAGTAATGCTCGGCGCTGCGCCCGCGGGTGAGGGCGACCTGGGTCTGGCCGATCAGGTTGGTCAGTGGCGAGCGCAGTTCGTGGGCAACGTCGGCGTTGAAGGCTTCGAGCCGCGAATAGGCCTGGCTGACCCGGTCTAGCGCGGCATTGAAGGCACCGGCGAACTGCGCCAGTTCCGGTGCCAGGTCCTGCGTCTGCAAGCGGCCGTCCAGACGTGGCGGCGCCAATGCCTGGGCTTCATTGGACAGCGCCCGTAGCGGCCGTAGGCCAATGCGCGCCACCCAGTAACCCAGCACCGACGCGAGCAGTACACCCAGCACCGCCAAGCCGACGATGGCCACCAACAGGCTGTGCTGGGCCTGCCAGAAGGTTTCGGTGTCGATGCCGATCAGAAAACGCAGCGGCGGGCGCTCGCCCAGGGCCGGCAGTTCGCTGACCAGCACCTTGTACGGGTAGAGGTGGTCGGGCAGGTGCAGGTCGCGCATGCCTTGCGGGCCCTCGGCGAAGGCGCGGACCAGCTCGCTGGGCTGGCCGTACTCGTAGGCCGGGTTGCTGCTGACCACCCAGAAGCGGATGCGCTTGTCTTCCTCGCTGAGCAGGTTGAGCTTGTTGTTGATCTTGGCCCAGTGCTCGGGTGTGCCGAAGCGGTTGAGGGTGGATTCGAGCACGCTGAAGCGCGCATCCAGTTCCGCCGCTGGCAACAGGTCGAGGCTGCGGTCGACCTGGCGGTACAGCGCCGAGCCGATCAGCAGGAACACCCCCAGCGCCACCAGGATGAACAGCGCCGACAGGCGCAGGGCGATGGAGTTAAGCGGCGCGGTTTTCCAGGACATAGCCCATGCCTCGGATGGTGTGCAGCAGCTTGTTGTCGAACGGCCCGTCGAGCTTGGCGCGCAGGCGCTTGATAGCCACTTCGACGACATTGGCGTCGCTGTCGAAGTTGATGTCCCAGACCAGCTCGGCGATGGCGGTCTTGGAGAGGATTTCGCCCTGGCGCCGGGCCAGCACGCTGAGCAGCGAGAATTCCTTGGCGGTCAGTTCCAGGCGCTGGCCGGCGCGGCTGGCCTTGCGCGCCATCAGGTCGATCCACAGGTCGCCGACCTGGATCTGCAACGGCTCGTGGCTGCTGCTGCGGCGGGTCAGGGCCTGCAACCGGGCGACCAGCTCAAGGAACGAGAACGGCTTGCCCAGGTAATCGTCGGCGCCTTCGCGCAGGCCGTGGATGCGGTCTTCGACGCGTTCACGGGCGGTGAGCATGATCACCGGCGTCTGCTTGCGCGCCCGCAGTGCGCGCAGTACGCCGTAGCCGTCCAGGCCCGGCAGCATCACATCGAGCACGATCACCGCGTAGTCGCCTTCCAGGGCCAGGTGCAAGCCGTCGATACCATCCCGTGCAAGGTCGACGGTAAAGCCCTGCTCGGTCAGGCCCCGGTGCAGGTAGTCGGCGGTTTTTTCTTCGTCTTCGATGATCAGCACACGCATGGTCTTGTCCTAGCTGGCACTTTGCGCCGCCGCACGGGCAGCCTGGCGGCGGTGGAACAGGCGCTCCAGGGCCAAGTATATGACCGGGGTGGTGAACAGCGTCAGCGCCTGGCTCACCAGCAGCCCGCCGACCACCGCGATGCCCAGTGGCTGGCGCAGCTCGGCACCGGCGCCGAAGCCGAACATCAGCGGCACCGCGCCGAGCAGGGCGGCGAGGGTGGTCATGATGATCGGCCGGAAGCGCGTCAGGCACGCCTGGTGAATCGCCTGCTCGGGTGTCATGCCGTGGTTGCGCTGGGCTTCCAGGGCGAAGTCGATGAGCAGGATACCGTTTTTCTTGACGATACCGATCAGCAGCACCACGCCGATCAGGCCCATGATGCTGAAGTCCTGGCCCATCGCCCAGAGCAAGATCAACGCACCCAGGCCGGCCGACGGCAGGGTGGAAATGATGGTCAGCGGGTGGACGAAGCTCTCATAAAGCACGCCGAGAATGATGTACACCGCCACCAGCGCGGCGAGGATCAGCCAGGGCTGGCTCGACAGCGAGCTCTGGAAAGCCTGGGCCGCACCTTGGAAGTTGCCACTGATCGAGTCGGGCATGCCCAGTTCGCGCTGGGTGCGTTCAAGGATTTTCACCGCATCGCCCAGGGCCACGCCGGGGGCCAGGTTGAACGACAGGTTGGCCGCCGGGAACAGCCCGTCGTGGCTGATCGACAGCGGGCCGGTGCTGGGTGGCGCGACATGCGCCAGGGCCGACAGCGGCACCATCTCGTTGGTCAGCGGCGAGCGCAGGTAGAAGAAGTTCAGGCTCTCGGCCTTGCCGCGCTGCTTCGCATCCAGTTCAAGTATCACCTTGTACTGGTTGGTCTCGGTCTGGAATTCGCTGATCTGCCGCTGGCCAAAGGCATCGTACAGCGCCTGGTCGACATCGGTGGTGGTCAGGCCGAAGCGCGCTGCGGCCTGGCGGTCGATGTCGATGCGGGTGACGCTGGCGCCCAGTTGCAAGTCGTTGGACAGGTCGCGGAACACCGGGTCTTCCCGCAGCCGGTCGGTCAGGCGCTGGGTCCACAGGTTCAGGGCCACGCCGTCGTTGCTCTTGAGCACGTACTGGTACTGGGTGCGCGACGGGCCGGAGCTGAGGTTGATGTCTTGGCCGGCCCGCATGTACAGGACGATGCCCGGCACCTGGGCCAGTTTCGGCCGCAGCCGGTCGATCAGCTCGCTGGCCGACACGTCGCGATCACCCCGCGGCTTGAGGGCGATCCAGAAACGGCCGTTGGCGATGGTCTGGTTGCTGCCGGTGACCCCCACCGAATGCGAGTAGGCCTGCACCGCCGGGTCGTCGCCGATGATCTTCGCCAGCGCCAGGTGCTTCTCGACCATCGACGGGTACGACACGTCCGCCGCCGCCTCGGTGGTGCCGAGGATGAAACCGGTGTCCTGCAGCGGGAAGAAGCCCTTGGGGATGCCAACGTAACCGATTACCGCCAGGGCCAAGGTCACGCCGAACACGCCAAGGGTCAGGCGCTGGTGGGCGAGGGCACGGTTCAGGCCCTTTTCGTACCACTTCACCAGACGCTCGCCGAAGCCACCGTGCTGCTCGCCGGGTGGGCGGCGCATGAACAGTGCGCACAGGGTTGGCGCCAGGGTCAGCGACACCACTACCGAAATCAGAATGGTCGAGGTGGCGGTCAGGGCGAACTCCTTGAACAGCCGGCCGACCACACCGCCCATGAACAGCAGCGGGATGAACGCGGCAATCAGCGAGAAGCTGATCGACACCACGGTGAAGCCGATCTCGCCTGCGCCCTTGAGCGCTGCCGTGCGGCTGTCGTCGCCAGCCTCAAGGTGGCGGTGGATGTTCTCCACCACGACGATGGCGTCGTCCACCACGAAGCCCACCGAGATGACGATGGCCACCAGCGTGAGGTTGTTGAGGCTGAAGCCCAGCACATACATCAGTGCGCAACTGGCGATCAGCGACACGCCGAGCACGCTCGACACCACCATCGTTGCCGACCACTGGCGCAGGAACAGCGCCATCACCCCGATCACCAGGGCCACGGCGATCATCAGGGTCAGCTCCACCTCGTGCAAGGAGGCGCGGATGGTCTGGGTACGGTCCTGCAGTACCGACACTTCGATCGACGCCGGGAGCATTTCCTGCAGTTTGGGCAGGGCCGCCAGCACCCGGTCGACGGTGTCGACGATATTCGCCCCGGGCTGGCGGAACACCACCAGGTTGAGCCCCGGCTGGTCGCCGGACCAGGCTTTGACGTAGGCATTCTCGGCGCCGTTGATGACCTTGGCCACGTCCTTGAGGTGCACTGGCGCGCCGTTACGGTACGAGACGATCAGTTGGGCGTAGTCCTCGGGGTGGAACAGCTGGTCGTTGGCGGCGATGGTCGAGACGCTGTGTTCGCCGTACAACGCGCCCTTGGCCAGGTTCAGGCTGGTCTGCTGGATGGCCAGGCGCACATCGGCCAGGGTCAGGCCGATGGCGGCGAGTTTTTCTGGCTGGGCCTGCACACGGATGGCCGGGCGTAGCTGGCCGGTGATGTTGATCAGGCCGACCCCTTCGATCTGGCTGAGTTGGCGTGCCAGCAGGGTTTCGGCGTAGTCGCTGAGGTCATTGCCGGGCATTTGCGCGGAGCTGACGGTGAGCACCAGTACCGGGCTGTCGGCCGGGTTGACCTTGCGCCAGGTCGGCGGGTTGGGCAGGTCCTGGGGCAGGCGCGCAGTGGCGGTGTTGATCGCCGCCTGGACTTCCTGGGCGGCGGTGTCGATGTTCTTGTCGAGGGTGAACTGCAGAATCAGCGTGGTCGAACCTAGCGCGCTGCTGCTGGTCATCTGGGTCATGCCGGGGATGGCACTGAACTGCACTTCCAGCGGCGTGGCCACCGACGATGCCATGGTTTCCGGGCTGGCACCGGGCAGTTGGGTGGTGACCTGGATGGTCGGGAAATCCGCTTCGGGCAGCGGTGCCACCGGCAGCCGCGGGAAGGCGATGGCGCCCAGCAGCACCAGGGCGAAGGTCAGCAGCAGGGTGGCGATCGGGTGGTCGATGCACCAGGCCGAGACACCGTTGCGGGTATTCATGGCTGGCTCCTGCGCTCAGCCATTTGCGCCGGCGGCGGGGCGTCCGGGGTGACCTCGACCCGCGAACCGGGCTTGAGCCGTGACTGGCCGTCGAGCACCAGGCGCTCGCCAGGCTTGACCCCGGCGATGATGTTCAGGCCGCTGTCCTGATACAGCACCTTGACCGGCACGGCGGTGACCTTGTCACCGTCCAGGCGGTAGACAAAGTGCCCGTCGACGCCGCGCTGCACCACCGGCGGCGGCACCACCAGGGCGTTCTCCTCGACTGCGGTGCGCAAGCGGATGGTGACCAGTTGCCCCGGCCACAGGTGGCCGTCCTTGTTGTCGAATTCGGCTTTGACCCGCACCGTGCCGGTGTTGGCCGAGATCTGGTTGTCGATCAGTGCCAGGTGGCCTTCGCCGAGCAGGTTGCGTTCGCCGTCGGCATCCATGTAGGCCTGCACCAGCGCCGGAGTGGGCGCCTTGAGCAGGGCCTGCAGGGTTGGCAGCATCTGTTGCGGCAAGGCGAACTCGACGGCGATCGGGTCGATCTGGGTGACGCTGAACAGGCCTTGGGTATCGGTGGTCCGTACCAGGTTGCCGGGGTCGACATTGCGGATGCCGACGCGACCGGTCACGGGCGAGCGGATCTGCGTGTACGACAGCTGCACCTCGGCATTGGCGATGGCCGCCTGGTTGCCCTTGACGGTGGCCTGCAGCTGGTTGACCAGTGCCTGTTGCTGGTCGAGGGTCTGTTTGGACACGCCATCGTCGGTGCTGAGCAGGCGGTAGCGCTTGAGGTCGACGCCAGCCACCTGGATCTGCGCCTGGCTCTGGCCGAGCTGGGCGCGGGCCTGGTCGAGGCTGGCGCGGATCGCCCGGTCATCGAGGGTGGCGAGCAGGTCGCCTTCTTTCACCCATTGGCCCTCCTTGACCAGCACTTGGGTCAGCACGCCTTCGACCTGTGGCCGCACTTCGACGCTGTGCAGGGACAGCACCGAGCCGATGGCGCTGGCGTAGCGGGGGACGTCTTGTTGGGCGACGGCGACCACGCGCACCGGGACCGCCGTTTGGGCGCGCGGTGTGGTGGCCGGCTGGCGCTGGGCATACCAGACGCCTGCGGTCGCCAGGGCGAGCAGTGCCAATGCGCTGAAAAGAACAGAACGGGAAGGACGTCGCATCGGCGCGGGCACCTTGGCCAAGGGGTGGGGAACGGAGGTGTGTATTGGAGTTTATAGCGCTGTGACCGGGTCGGCAGCGTGACAGCTGGCTGACAGCGGTGACAGGTTGGGGGTGGGACCAGCTTCCAGTCCTGCGCTGTACTTGTGGGAGCCGCGCTTGCCGGCGATGGGCCGCAAAGCGACCCCACGATTTCAAGGT
>NZ_JBDJMM010000034.1:0-73926 GCF_039673865.1 Pseudomonas sp. TWI628
GGTTTACCCGCGAAGAGGCCGGCTCCGTTTCAGAGCCTTACACTGGCAAAGGTCGACTCGTTGCGAGCCTGGCTCAAGGCCGCCATCGGCCCGCTGTGCGGCGACAGGGTCATGGCTTGCGGGATCGGCATCATCGCCACCTGTTGCGCGGTGTTGGAACCGACGCGCTCGTCACGCGGCGGAATGCCGAAGTACTCGCGGTAGCACTTGGAGAAGTGCGGCGTCGATACGAAGCCGCACACCGAGGCCACTTCGATGATCGACATCGGCGTCTGCTTGAGCAACTGCCGCGCACGGATCAGGCGCAGCTTCAGGTAGTAGCGCGACGGCGAACAATGCAGGTACTTCTGGAACAACCGTTCGAGCTGACGACGCGATACCGACACATACACCGCCAGTTCGTCGAGGTCGATCGGCTCTTCGAGGTTGGCCTCCATCAGCGCGACGATCTCCTGCAGCTTCGGCTGGTTGGTGCCGAGCATGTGCTTGAGCGGCACGCGCTGGTGGTCCTGCTCGTTGCGGATACGCTCGTAGACGAACATCTCGGAGATCGCCGCCGACAGCTCACGACCGTGATCGCGGCTGATCAGGTGCAGCATCATGTCCAACGGCGCGGTACCGCCAGAGCTGGTGAAGCGGTTGCGGTCGAGGGTGAACAGGCGGGTGCTCATGTTGACCCGTGGGAAGGCCTCCTGCATCGCTGCCAGGCACTCCCAGTGCACGCTACAGTCGAAGCCATCGAGCAAGCCGGCACAGGCCAGCGCCCAGCTGCCGGTGCACACCGCGCCAAGGCGGCGCGACTGGCGGGCCTGGGCCTGCAGCCAGGTGACGTGCTCACGGGTGACGGTGCGCTGGATACCCACGCCACCGCAGACGATCACGGTATCGATCGGCGGCGCATTGTGCATGGCCGCGTCCGGGGTGATCTGCAAGCCATCGCTGGCCCACACCTGCCCACCATCGACAGTCAGCGTGTGCCAGCGGTACAACTCGCGGCCGGACAGCTGGTTGGCCATGCGCAGCGGCTCCACGGCCGATGCCAGGGAAATCAGGGTGAAATTGTCCAAAAGGAGAAACCCGATGGACTGGGGTGCTGTGCGGTTCTGGGTTGGGTTCCCGGAGGTGTACGACGTCATCGCGATTTCTCCTCACACAAATGCAGGGGGTGCCTCAGGCGGGCACTGATTTCTTGTTATGGCCCCGGTTTTGTGTGCAGGGGCTTGGTGCCAAACTCAACGCAAAGGCCGTGCCTGAAATTGAACGGCCATCCGAAAAAACCTGAAAACGACGCCTTCATTCGGCAAATCAGGCACTTCGATCAAGTTGGCAAGTCTTCGCAAACCGCCGTGCTAGCGCCTTGCGTGTAACGACTGAGCAATTTGGTGACACGCGCAGCGCAGGTTGCCCAGAAACGACACTCTTAAGTGTCACCGACAATGCTCGCGCTGATAGCGACATCCGACGATCGGTGAGCCTAGCCCATGCACCGAAACAGGGCGTGGCGCACCTTAAACATTCAAGGGCCCCATCGCGGATGAATCCGCTCCTACGGGGGCATGCATCCCCTGCAAGAGCGGATTCATCCGCGATAAGGCCCTTGAGGCTGGCTCAAACACTCAGCATTCAATGGCGCTGACCGCAAGGCCACCGCGCGAGGTCTCTTTATATTTGTCGTGCATGTCGGCACCGGTGTCGCGCATGGTGCGAATCACCTGGTCGAGGGAGATAAAGTGCTCGCCATCACCGCGCAGCGACATCTGCACGGCATTGATCGCCTTCACTGCGGCAATCGCGTTGCGCTCGATGCACGGCACCTGCACCAAGCCGCCGACCGGGTCGCAGGTCAGGCCAAGGTTGTGTTCCAGGGCGATCTCGGCAGCGTTCTCCACCTGCGGCGGAGTCGCCCCCAGCACTTCGGCAAGGCCCGCAGCCGCCATGGCGCAGGCCGAGCCGACTTCACCCTGGCAGCCGACCTCGGCACCGGAAATCGACGCGTTCTTCTTGCACAGGATGCCCACCGCCGCCGCCGCGAGGAAGTAGTCGACCACGCTGGAGTCGGTCACCGCATCGCTGAAGCGCATGTAGTAGTGCAGCACCGCCGGGATGATGCCGGCCGCGCCGTTGGTGGGTGCAGTGACCATGCGCCCACCGGCCGCGTTCTCTTCATTGACCGCCAGGGCGAACAGGTTGACCCACTCCATGGCGCTCATGGTCGAGCCGATCACATTGGGCTTGCCGATTTCCTGCAGGCTGCGGTGCAGCTTGGCGGCGCGACGCCGCACATTGAGCCCGCCGGGCAACGTGCCTTCGTATTTCAGGCCGTTGTTGACGCACTCCTGCATGGCTTCCCAGAGCTTGTGCAGGCCGGCGCGGATTTCTTCCTCGCTGCGCCAGACCTTCTCGTTGGCCATCATCAATTGCGACACGCTGAGGTCGTTTTGCTTGCACAGGCGCAGCAGTTCGGCGGCGCTGTTGAAATCGTACGGCAGCACCGTCTGGTCGGCGTCCAGCACGCCGCTGGCAGCCTGGGCAGCGTCGACCACGAAGCCGCCCCCGACCGAGTAGTAGGTGTCGCGGTGCAGCTCGCCCTGGGCGCCTTCGGCGATCAGGGTCATGGCGTTGGGGTGGTACGGCAGGTTCTCGTCCAGCAGCAGCATGTCGCGGGCCCAGACGAATTCGATGGGCAGGCGGTTATCCAGCTTCAGCGTGTTGGTTTCACGCAGGTCGGCGATGCGCGGGACGATCTGGGTCGGGTCGATGGCGTCCGGCCATTCACCCATCAGGCCCATGATGGTGGCGTTGTCGGTGCCATGGCCGATGCCTGTGGCCGACAGCGAGCCGTACAGCCGCACTTCGATCCTTTGCACCCGTTCCAGCTCGCCGCGCTCACGCAGGCCCTGGACGAACAGGGCGCCAGCACGCATGGGGCCGACGGTGTGGGAGCTGGAGGGCCCGACACCGATCTTGAACAGGTCGAACACGCTGATGGCCATTGTCGAATCACCTCTTGCTGGGCTTGTCTCTGCGCGCCATGCGCAGGGCGGGGCAACTGCTAGGCTGAAGCTGCGAGCCGCCACGAATGCACGCATCATCGGGCTTTTGCCTACCCCCTCGCCGTCTGCAACCGACGTACTTTTGTCCAGCAGCGCCGCAGCCTTTTCGGCCAACTGCGCGCCGCTTTCGAGCGGCCTTGTGACGCAAAAATGCGGCGGCAGGGGTGGAAAAACTCATAAACGACATCGCCCGTACTGGATGCGACCCGTTCCGTACTGGTTACGACCCCACCAGTAGGCGATTGCCCGGCGCTGGAGGATTATCGAAAGCGACTCGTAAAGCACGGCCACGCAACCTGCCCTCTGCAGGCCTGGTCGACCGGGCCCTGAGAACGCCCGGCGACCCATGCGAACCCGAAGACAAAATCACAGGAGTCCATCCATGAAAGGTTCACCCTCGCTGTTGCTGGTTGCGATGCTGTCCGCACCTCTGCTGGCCCAGGCCGCCGAGCCCGAACAGTGCCAGACGGTACGCTTCTCCGATGTCGGCTGGACCGACATCACTGTCACCACGGCGACCACCAGCGTTGTGCTCGAAGCACTGGGTTACAAGACCCACACCACCATGATCTCGGTACCGGTGACCTACAAGTCGCTGGCCACCGGCAAGGACCTGGACGTGTTTCTCGGCAACTGGATGCCGACCATGGAGAACGACATCAAGCAGTACCGCGATGCCGGCACTGTCGAGACCGTGCGCGCCAACCTGGAAAACGCCAAGTACACCTTGGCCGTACCCCAGGCGCTGTATGACAAGGGGCTGAAGGATTTCAGCGACATTCCCAAGTTCAAGAAGGAACTGGACGGCAAGATCTACGGCATCGAGCCCGGTAACGACGGCAACCGCACCATCCAGAGCATGATCGACAAGAACGCCTTCGGCCTGAAGGACGCCGGCTTCAAGATCGTGCAGTCGAGCGAGGCCGGCATGCTGTCGCAGGTCGACCGCGCGCAGAAGCGTGGCGAGGCGGTGGTGTTCCTGGGCTGGGAACCGCACCCG
Source organism: Pseudomonas sp. TWI628 (assembly GCF_039673865.1). Lineage (NCBI taxonomy): Bacteria > Pseudomonadati > Pseudomonadota > Gammaproteobacteria > Pseudomonadales > Pseudomonadaceae > Pseudomonas > Pseudomonas sp. TWI628. The sequence goes on from NZ_JBDJMM010000034.1 coordinate 4,054, forward strand.
ATGAACACCCGCTTCAAGATGCAGTACCTGACCGGCGGGGATGAGTACTTCGGCCCCGAGTTCGGCAAGGCCACCGTGCTGACCAACACCCGCAAGGGCTATGTGCAGGAATGCAGCAACGTCGGCCAGCTGCTGAAGAATCTGCAGTTCGAACTCAAGGATGAAAGCACCATGATGGGCTACGTCCTGGACGACAAGATGAAGCCCGAGGCGGCCGCCAAGAAGTGGCTGAAAGACAACCCCGGCAAGCTGGACACCTGGCTGGCGGGTGTCACCACCGTGGACGGCAAACCCGGCCTTGAGGCGGCCAAGGCGAAGCTCGCTCAATAACGCAATACGTCGTAGCGCTACCTCGGGGCGGGACCGTGCCCGCCCCGGACTGATTTCAATCTTCGCAGGTGGAAGCTCGCTATCATGCTTATCGATCAGAAAATACCCTTGGGTCAGTACATCGCGTCGTTCGTCGAATGGCTGACCCAGAATGGCGCGGACTATTTCGACGCCATTGCCCGAGGCCTGGAGTTCATGATCCATGGCGTCACCAGTACCCTTACCTTCTTCAACCCGTTCGTACTCATTGCCCTGTTCGCCGCCCTGGCGCATTTCATCCAGCGCAAGTGGGCGCTTACCGCATTCGTCGCCCTGTCCTTCCTGCTGATCCTCAACCTGGGGTACTGGCAGGAAACCATGGAAACCCTGGCCCAGGTGACCTTCGCCACCGTGGTCTGCGTGGCCATCGGCGTGCCGCTGGGCATCGTCGCCGCGCACAAGCCGATGTTCTACACCGCCATGCGCCCGGTGCTCGACTTGATGCAGACCGTGCCAACCTTCGTCTACCTGATCCCGACCCTGACCCTGTTCGGCCTGGGCGTGGTGCCGGGGCTGATCTCGACCGTGGTGTTCGCCATCGCCGCGCCAATCCGCCTGACCTACCTTGGCATCTGCGACGTGCCACAGGAGCTGATGGACGCCGGCAAGGCCTTTGGCTGTTCGCGCCGCCAGCTACTTACCCGTATCGAACTGCCGCATGCGATGCCGAGCATCGCCGCCGGCGTCACCCAGTGCATCATGCTGTCGCTGTCGATGGTGGTGATTGCCGCCCTGGTGGGCGCAGATGGCCTGGGCAAACCTGTGGTCAACGCACTGAACACCGCCGATATCTCCCTGGGCTTCGAAGCGGGCCTGGCGATCGTGCTGCTGGCGATCATGCTCGACCGTATCTGCAAGCAACCGGAACTGCCGGTAAGGGGTGAGGCATGAGCATCATTCGATTCGAAGACGTCGACGTCATTTTCTCCAACAAGCCGCGCGAAGCGCTGGCGTTGCTGGACAAGGGCCAGACCCGCGAGCAGATCCTCAAGCAGACTGGCCTGGTGGTCGGTGTGGAAAAGGCCAACCTCGATATCAAGAAAGGCGAGATCTGCGTGCTGATGGGCCTGTCCGGGTCGGGCAAGTCGAGCCTGTTGCGCTGCATCAACGGCCTCAACACCGTCAGCCGCGGCAAGCTGTTCGTCGAGCATGAAGGCAAAAACATCGACATCGCCCATTGCACCCCGGCAGAGCTGAAGATGATGCGCACCAAGCGCATCGCCATGGTGTTCCAGAAGTTCGCCCTGATGCCGTGGCTGACGGTGCGCGAGAACATCAGCTTCGGCCTGGAAATGCAGGGCCGCCCGGAAAAGGAACGGCGCAAGCTGGTCGACGACAAGCTCGAACTGGTCGGCCTGACCCAGTGGCGCAATAAAAAGCCGGACGAACTCTCCGGCGGCATGCAGCAGCGTGTGGGCCTGGCCCGGGCGCTGGCGATGGATGCCGACATCCTGCTGATGGACGAACCGTTCTCGGCCCTCGACCCGCTGATCCGCCAGGGCCTGCAAGACGAATTGCTGGGCCTGCAGGCCAAGCTGAGCAAGACCATCGTGTTCGTCAGCCACGACCTCGACGAGGCACTGAAGCTGGGCAGCCGCATCGCCATCATGAAAGACGGGCGGATCATCCAGTACAGCAAGCCGGAAGAAATCGTGCTGAACCCGGCCGACGAGTACGTGCGTACCTTCGTCGCCCACACCAACCCGTTGAACGTCTTGTGCGGCCGCAGCCTGATGCGCAGCCTGGACAACTGCAAGCGGGTCAACGGCTCGGTGTGCCTGGACCCGGGTGGCGATTCGTGGCTGGACCTGGGCGAAGGCAATTCGATCAAGCGTGCACGCCAGGGGCAGAACGGGCTGGACATGCAGAATTGGGCGCCGGGGCAGGCCGTGGAAGGGCTGGGGCGCAAGCCGACCTTGGTGCATGCCGATATCGGTATGCGTGAGGCGCTGCAGATTCGTTATCAGACCGGCAACAAGCTGGTGCTGCAGGAGAATGACAAGGTGGTGGGGATTCTTGGGGATACCGAGCTTTACCACGCCTTGCTTGGCAAGACTCACGGGTGATGCAAATTGGGGCCGCCTTGCGGCCCCAATCACGCTCTCAGCGAACGACGATACCGCGCGAAGCCATGTAGGCCTTGGCCTCCGGCACCGTGTACTCGCCAAAGTGGAAGATACTGGCCGCCAGCACCGCGCTGGCATGCCCTTCCAGAATACCGTCGGCCAGGTGTTGCAGGTTACCCACACCACCCGAAGCGATCACCGGAATCCCCAGCGCATCGCTGATGGCACGGGTTACCCCCAGGTCGAAACCATTCTTCATGCCGTCCTGGTCCATGCTGGTCAGCAGGATCTCGCCAGCCCCCAGACCTTCCATCTTCTTCGCCCATTCAACGGCATCCAGCCCGGTCGGCTTGCGCCCGCCGTGGGTGAAGATCTCCCAACGCGGCGCTTCGCCCGGCCCGGACACCTTCTTGGCGTCGATGGCAACGACGATGCACTGCGAACCGAAACGGTCCGCCGCCTCACCGACGAACTCCGGGTTGAACACCGCGGCAGTGTTGATCGAAACCTTGTCGGCACCGGCGTTGAGCAGGTTGCGGATGTCCTGCACGGTACGCACGCCACCGCCCACGGTCAGCGGGATGAACACCTGGCTGGCCATGCGCTCGACGGTATGCAGGGTGGTGTCGCGGCCATCGACGCTGGCAGTGATGTCGAGGAAGGTGATTTCGTCGGCCCCCTGCTCGTTGTAGCGACGGGCGATTTCCACCGGGTCGCCGGCATCACGGATGTTCTCGAACTTGACGCCCTTGACCACCCGGCCGTTGTCCACGTCCAGGCAAGGGATGATGCGCTTGGCCAGTGCCATGGTTCAGTCCTCAGCCTTGGTAGTTGTCGCAGAAGGCCTGGGCCTCGGCGACATCGAGGGTGCCTTCGTAGATGGCACGGCCGGTGATGGCGCCGATGATGCCCGGGGCCTTGGCGTCCAGCAGGGCCTTGATGTCACCCAGGTTGTGGATGCCGCCCGAGGCGATCACCGGGATGCGCGTCGCTTCGGCCAGGGCCTTGGTGAACGGCACGTTGCAGCCCTGCATCATGCCGTCCTTGGCGATGTCGGTGTAGACGATCGCCGAGACGCCATCGGCCTCGAAACGCTTGGCCAGGTCGATGACCTGCACCGAGCTCACTTCCGCCCAGCCGTCGGTGGCGACGAAGCCGTCTTTTGCGTCCAGGCCAACGATGACCTTGCCCGGGAAGGCCTTGCACGCTTCGGCCACGAACTCAGGCTGCTTGACCGCCTTGGTGCCGATGATCACGTAGCTGACGCCAGCCTTGACGTAGTGCTCGATGGTTTCCAGCGAGCGGATGCCGCCGCCGATCTGGATCGGCAGGTTCGGGTAGCGCTTGGCGATGGCGGTGACCACTTCACCGTTGACCGGCTGGCCTTCGAAGGCGCCGTTGAGGTCGACCAGGTGCAGGCGGCGGCAGCCACCTTCGACCCACTTGGCAGCCATGCTCACCGGGTCGTCGGAAAATACCGTGGAGTCTTCCATGCGGCCCTGGCGCAGGCGCACGCAGGCACCGTCCTTCAGATCGATAGCGGGGATAATCAGCATCTTGGGAACCTGTCTGTTCTTGGGGGTTCAGGGCTTTTCGAGTGCCCACAGATCGCTTTCGATGCTCTCGAACCGCTCCTTGAGGTGCAGCTGAACATCGGCAATCGCCCTGTTGTAGTAATGGGGTGCAATTTCTTTGCTGAACAGCTCGAGGACCTCGGCCACCTCGAACGACCCGAGCTGCAACTCGAAGCGGTCTTCGAGAAAGCGCTTGAGCGTGTCGAGCGCTTCGCGTTCCTCTTCGGGGGCCAGGGTGATGACCGGGGCCTTGGTCTTCGAACGGCTCATTTACCAGCGCCCGTCCCAGGCGACGAAGTTCTGCAGCAACTGCAGGCCATGGGTATGGCTCTTCTCCGGGTGGAACTGCACGGCAAAGCGCGAGCCATCGGCCAGCGCGGCGGCGAAGTCGACGCCATAGTGGCCACGGCCGACCACCTGGCCCGGTTTGCCGGCATTGATGTAGTAGCTGTGCACGAAGTAGAACCGCGCACGGTCGGAAATGTCGTGCCACAGCGGGTGGTCGATGGTCTGGCTGACTTCGTTCCAGCCCATGTGCGGCACCTTCAGGTGCTCGCCGTCTTCTTTCAGGTCTTTGCCGAAGAAGCGTACCTGGCCAGGGAACAGGCCGATGCAGTCGACACCGTCGTTCTCTTCGCTATGGTCGAGCAGCGCCTGCATGCCGACGCAGATACCGAGGAATGGGCGGTCCTGGCTCACTTCACGCACCAGGCTGTCGAAGCCCAGGCGGCGGATTTCAGCCATGCAGTCACGAATCGCACCCACGCCGGGGAACACCACGCGGTCAGCCTCGCGGATTACCGCGGCGTCGCTGGTGACCAGCACCTTGCCGGCGCCGACGTGCTCAAGCGCCTTGGCCACCGAGTGCAGGTTGCCCATGCCATAGTCGATTACGGCTACCGTCTGCATTTACAGGCACCCTTTGGTGGACGGCATCTGCCCAGCCATGCGCTCGTCGAGGGTAACGGCCATGCGCAGGGCGCGGCCGAAAGCCTTGAACACGGTTTCGATCTGGTGGTGGGTGTTGTGGCCACGCAGGTTGTCGATGTGCAGGGTCACCAGGGCGTGGTTGACGAAGCCCTGGAAGAACTCCTGGAACAGGTCGACATCGAAGCCGCCCACAGTGGCGCGGGTGTAGGGCACATGCATCTGCAGGCCTGGGCGGCCAGAGAAGTCGATGACCACGCGCGACAGCGCTTCGTCCAGCGGCACGTAGGCATGGCCGTAGCGGAAGATGCCTTTCTTGTCGCCGATGGCCTGGGCGAATGCCATGCCCAGGGTGATACCGACGTCTTCGACGGTATGGTGATCGTCGATATGCAGGTCACCCTTGCACTCGATATCCAGATCGATCAGCCCATGACGGGCAATCTGGTCCAGCATGTGTTCAAGGAAAGGCACACCGATATCGAATCGGGCCTTGCCACTGCCATCGAGGTTGATCGAGCACTTGACCTGGGTTTCCAGGGTATTGCGCTCGACGGAAGCCTTACGTTCGACCATCACCAGCTCCGCAAAATCATTGGGCGAAAAGGGTTTCATTATAGGCCCAGAACGCGCCCGCTTGAAACGCGGATGACATATGGCAAAGCAAGGAATTGCGGGGGCGGACAGCCCTACAGGTCTATACAACCGCGTCATGGGGGCTGCCAGGCAACCCCCAGACGGCTACATCACTGGAACAGGACAGCGGTCTTCTGCAGGGTGATCCACACCCCCCAGGCCAGCGGCACGACCACCACAGCCCAGGCCAGCAGCACCAGCGGCAGGCTGCCCGGCGCGGCGTGCCATTCAAGCGAACGCGCACCGTCAGCGCCTTTGTCGTGGCTCAGCGCACGCTCGGCAGCCAGTTCGGCATCGGTCATGAAGTACTTGTCGGCCACCGGGCGGATCAGCATGTTGCAGATAAAGCCCAGCACCAGCAGGCCGGCGAGGATGTACAGGGTCATGTCGTAGGCCGCTGCACGCTCTACCCCCGCCGCCAGTTGGTACTCGCGCAGGTAGGTGATCAGCACCGGGCCCAGCACGCCAGCTGCAGCCCAGGCGGTCAGCAGCCGGCCATGAATGGCACCGACCATCTGCGTACCGAACAGGTCGGCCAGGTAGGCCGGCACGGTGGAGAAGCCACCGCCGTACATCGACAGGATGATGCAGAACGCCGCCACGAACAGCGCCACGTTGCCCAGGTGGCCCATGTTCGGCACCAGGCTGTAGAGGCCGACGCCCAGGGCGAAGAAGGCGAAGTAGGTGTTCTTGCGGCCGATGTAGTCGGAGAACGACGCCCAGAAGAAGCGGCCACCGATGTTGAACAGGCTCAGCAAGCCGGTGAAGCCAGCGGCGATGGCAGCAATCTGCGCCAACTGCGCGGGGTTCAGCTCGCTGAAGCTCAGCTCGTTGCCCAGCAACTTGCCGGCGAACACTTCCTGCAGCAGGGGCGACGCCATGCCGAGGATGCCGATACCGGCGGAAACGTTCAGGCACAGCACCAGCCACACCAGGGCGAACTGCGGGGTTTTCCAGGCGACGCTGACGTGCACATGGCGGTCGGTGACCATGCCATTGCCGGCTTTTTTCGCCGGTGCGGTCCAGCCTTCTGGCTTCCAGCCGGTCGGCGGCACGCGGTAAGCCAGGGCGCCGGCCGTCATGAACACGAAGTAGATTGCGGCCATGGCGACGAAGCTCTGCCATACGCCCACTTCATGCTCGTTGCCAAAATGGCCCATCAGCGCGGTGGCCAGCGGTGCGCCAACCATCGCGCCTCCACCGAAGCCCATGATCGCCATGCCGGTGGCCATGCCGCGTTTGTCCGGGAACCACTTGATCAGCGTCGAGACTGGCGAGATGTAGCCCAGGCCCAGGCCGATACCGCCAATCACTCCGGACCCCAGCCACATCAGCCACAGCTGGTGGGTCTTCACGCCGATCGCCGAGATCAGCATGCCGCCGCACCAGCACAATGCCGATACCAGGCCGGCCTTGCGCGGGCCGGCATGTTCCAGCCAGCCGCCCAGCACCGCTGCCGAGCAGCCGAGGAAGACGAAGAACAGGGTGTAGATCCAGCTCAGCATCGAGATCGGCCAGTCGCATTCGGCGCTGAACATACGGGCGATGAAGCCCATGTCTGCCGAACAGGCAACAGGCGCGGTGATGCCGATGGCTTGCGACAGTGGCAGCCAGAACACCGAAAAGCCGTAGGCCATGCCGATACACAGGTGGATGGCCAGGGCGGCTGGCGGGACCAGCCAGCGGTTGAAGCCCGGGCGGGCGATGATGCGCTCCTTCGACAGGAAGCTCGGCGCGCTGGCCAGCCCCCCTGCCGTGATGGTACTGCTCATGGATTCAATCCTTTTGTAGGTAGACGGTGCTGGCGGATGGCATCCCGGGCTCTTGTTCTCGCACGCAGGGCGAACTGGCCTTTTCCGTAGGTAACGGCCCGCGACAATGGGTCGCGGCCGCTCCGCAAAGCGGCACAAGGGTACCAGTTCGCAGATGACATGAAAGCAATCTGATATCGTTATTTTCTGCGTGGCTGAATCGGTATTTCAAAGAATCCAGCGGCGAAGGAACTGACAAACCCACCGCTGTCGAATCCCGCAAACATCGGAAATACCCTGCATCGCTAGTCGAATACGCAGGGCCCACCCCTGCGGCGCTATACTCAGCCGTTCGGAATTCACACTACGGACTACAAGGACTCGCCCATGAAAGCGTTCGGCAAAATCCTGGGACTGGGGCTTCTCGGGTTGCTGCTGATCATCGTGGCGCTGGGCTTCGCCCTGACCCACCTCTTCGATCCCAACGACTACAAAGACGAGATCCGCCAGTTGGCGCGCGACAAGGCCCATGTCGAGCTGACCCTCAATGGCGACATCGGCTGGAGCCTGTTCCCCTGGCTGGGCCTGGAGTTGCACGAAGCCAGCATCGCCACCCTGACCCAACCCAAGGAACCATTCGCTGACCTGCAGATGCTCGGCCTCTCCGTGCGCGTGCTGCCATTGCTGCGCCGCGAAGTGCAAATGAGCGATGTGCGCGTCGAAGGCCTCAACCTGACCCTGGCGCGTGACGAAAACGGCCACGGCAACTGGGAAGACATCGGCAAGCCGCTGCCGGCGGCAACCGACGGCACTGCCAATGCGCCAGCCCAGCCAGCTGCCGAACAACCCGCGAAACCTGCTGAAAGCAGCAGTGAGCGCGCGGTGAAGCTCGACATCGACAGCCTGACCGTGAACAACGCCCGGGTTTACTACAACGATGCCAAGAGCGGCCAGAGCTACAGCGCCGAAAGCATCCAGCTGAGCACCGGCCCGGTCCACGAGGGCAGCAATATCGCCCTCAAGGCCAGCGCCTTCCTCAGCGCCAGCCAGCCGGCGATCAAGGCCCGCACCGAGCTTGCCGGCGAGCTGCGCTTCGATCGCAAGCTCAAGCGCTACAACTTCGAAGACCTGCGCCTGACCGGCGAAACCTCAGGCGAACCTACCGCTGGCAAGACCGTCACCTTCGGCGCCCAAGGCCAGTTGCTGGTCGACATGGGCGCCAACGTGGCCTCGTGGAGCGGCCTGAAAGTTTCGGCCAACCAGCTGCGCGCCCTCGGTGAGCTGAACCTGCGTGACCTGGACAAGGCACCGCAACTGAGCGGCGGCCTGTCTATTGCCCAGTTCAACCTGCGCACCTTCCTTGACGGCATCGGCCACCCGCTGCCGGCCACCAACGACCCGGCAGCCTTCGGCAAGCTGGAGCTGGTCACGCGCCTGCAAGGCACGCCGACCAGCCTGACCCTGGCCGACCTGGCCGTGAAGCTGGACGACACCACCTTCACTGGCCGCGTAGCCATCGAGGACTTCGCCAAGCAGGCCCTGCGCCTGCAGCTCAAAGGCGACAAGTTCGACGCCGATCGCTACATGCCGGCCAAAAGCGAAGAGGCCAAGGGTGCCACTGTCGCACGCCAGGCCGAGGTCCAGCAGCAGGAAGCCACTGCGGTGGCCGGTGCCGGCAGCTCACCGCTGCCAAACGCCCCGACCCAGGTGGCCTGGAGCGACGACAAGCTGCTGCCGGTGGACCGCCTGCGCGCACTCGACCTGCAGGCTGACCTGGCCTTTGGCTCGCTGACCCTGGACAAGCTGCCGATCAGCGACGCTCAGCTGCAGGCGACCGGCCAGGGTGGGCTGCTGACCTTGCAGACCCTGCGTGGCGGCCTCTACAACGGCACCTTCGAAGCCAAAGGCAATGTCGACGTGCGCCCGGCCGTGCCACAGCTCGGTATCAACAGCAAAATCAATCGGGTGCCGGTCGAGCACTTCATCAAGGCTGAAGGCAAGGAGCAGACGCCTCCTGTCAAAGGCCTGCTGACCCTGACCAGTGATCTGACCGCCACCGGCAACAGCCAGAAGGCACTGGTCGATACCCTCAATGGCAGCGCAAACTTCACCATCAACGATGGCGTGCTGGTCAACGCCAACCTCGAACAGCAACTCTGCCAGGCCATCGCCACCCTCAACCGCAAGGCACTGAGCGGCGAGCCACGCGGCAAGGACACCCCGTTCGAAGAACTGCGCGGCAGCCTGGTGATTCGTAACGGCGTGGCCAGCAACCCGGACCTCAAGGCACGAATCCCGGGCCTGACCGTCAACGGCCATGGCGACCTCGACCTGCGTGTGCTGGGCATGGACTACAACATCGGCGTGATCGTCGAAGGTGACCAGCGCGCCATGCCCGACCCGGCCTGCCAGGTCAACGAACGCTTCGTGGGCGTTGAAGTGCCGCTGCGCTGCCGTGGCCCGCTGGAGCTCGGTGCCAAGGCCTGCCGCCTGGACCAGGACGGCCTGGGCAAGGTCGCGGCCAAACTGGCTGGCAACCGCCTGCAAGACAAGATCGATGAAAAGCTCGGAGACAAAGTGAACCCAGAACTGAAAGACGCGCTCAAGGGGCTGTTCAAGCGATGACCCCCACGCAGTTCTCCAGCGCCGTGCTGGACTGGTACGACCAGCACGGTCGCCACGACCTGCCCTGGCAACAGGGCATCAACCCATACCGCGTGTGGGTGTCGGAAATCATGCTGCAGCAGACCCAGGTCAGCACCGTGCTCAACTACTTCGACCGCTTCATGCAGGCCCTGCCAACCGTGCAGGCCCTGGCTGCAGCGCCGGAGGACGAAGTGCTGCACCTGTGGACTGGCCTTGGCTACTACACCCGCGCACGCAACCTGCAGAAGGCGGCGAAGATCGTCGTCGAGCAGCATGGTGGCGAATTCCCGCGCAGCGTCGAGCAGCTCACCGAGCTGCCCGGCATTGGCCGCTCCACGGCTGGTGCCATCGCCAGCATCAGCATGGGCATCCGTGCACCGATTCTCGATGGCAACGTCAAGCGCGTGCTGGCCCGCTACACCGCCCAGGCCGGCTACCCCGGCGAGCCGAAGGTGGCAAACCAGCTGTGGGCCACGGCCGAGCGCTTTACTCCGCAGCAGCGCGCCAACCACTACACCCAGGCGATGATGGACATGGGCGCGACGCTGTGTACGCGCAGCAAGCCCAGCTGCCTGATCTGCCCGTTGCAGCGCGGCTGCGAAGCGCACTTGCACGGCGAAGAAACCCGCTACCCCGAGCCCAAGCCACGTAAGGCACTGCCACAACGGCGCACGCTGATGCCGCTGCTGGCCAACCACGAAGGCGCCATCCTGCTTTACCGCCGCCCATCCAGCGGCCTGTGGGGCGGCTTGTGGAGCCTGCCGGAGCTGGACGACATCGCCCAGCTCGACGACCTCGCCTACCAGCATGGCCTGCGCCTGGCCGAAAGCCGCGCACTGGACGGCCTGACCCATACCTTCAGCCACTTCCAGCTGGCGATCGAGCCCTGGCTGGTACGTGTCGACCCGGTCGGCCAGCACGTGGCCGAGGCCGACTGGCTCTGGTATAACCTCGCCACCCCGCCGCGCCTGGGCCTCGCCGCCCCGGTCAAGAAGCTGCTCAAACGCGCGGCCGACGAACTGATTGCAGGAGAAGCCCGATGACCCGCACCGTGATGTGCCGCAAGTACAAAGAAGAACTCCCAGGCCTGGCTCGTCCGCCCTACCCTGGCGCCAAGGGCCAGGACATCTTCGACCACATCTCGGAGAAAGCCTGGGAAGACTGGAAGAAACACCAGACCATGCTGATCAACGAAAAGCGCCTGAACATGATGAACGGCGAGGACCGCAAGTTCCTCCAGGGCGAGATGGACAAGTTTTTCGCTGGCGAGGAATACGCCCAGGCGGAAGGCTACGTTCCACCCTCTGAATGACCCCACGAATCGTAAGCGACGGAATTAATTTAAAATTTTTTCAAAAAGTCGTTGACGGGCCGTCAGAAAATCTATTTAATTCACCTCGTCGCCCAGATAGCTCAGTCGGTAGAGCAGAGGATTGAAAATCCTCGTGTCGGCGGTTCGACTCCGTCTCTGGGCACCACCTTCAAGCTTCTGGTGGTTGCAAAGTTACCCGAAGCGACAACAAGAAACCCGCCTAGTGCGGGTTTTTTGTTGTCTTGGATTTACTGCCCTGCCCCCTCTCTGCCGTTGACCGGTATCAACAAGCCCTCTATCGCCCAGTCTCAAAATTGCAGGTGGACATTCGACCCAACCTCGCAAGGACCTCCATGAGCGAAGAAGCCACCCTCCTGCTCCCCGCCCCCGGCGAATCCTCTTCCCCCGCCCCTGCCGCACCTCGCACGCGCCGCCCTCGCCAGCGCAAACCCGAGCCCACCATCACCCAGGTCAGCCAGGCCCCGGCCGCGCTTGAAGTGGCCAGTGCTCCGAAAGGCAGTAATGAAGACAGCACCTCGGCGCGCCTGCCAGCCAGCTACCCGTACCGCACCCGCCTGCGCCGCCAGGATTACGAAAAGGCCAAGCATGCGCTGCAGATCGAGCTGCTGAAGGTACAAAGCTGGGTCAAGGAAACCGGCCAGCGCGTGGTGATCCTGTTCGAGGGGCGTGACGCGGCAGGCAAAGGTGGCACCATCAAGCGCTTCATGGAGCACCTGAACCCACGGGGCGCACGGATCGTCGCGCTGGAGAAGCCTTCCCAGCAGGAGCTGGGGCAGTGGTATTTCCAGCGTTACATCCAGCACCTGCCCACGGCGGGTGAAATGGTCTTCTTCGACCGCTCCTGGTACAACCGCGCCGGGGTCGAGAAGGTGATGGAGTTCTGCTCGCCGCTGCAGTACCTGGAATTCATGCGCCAGGCACCGGACCTGGAGCGGATGCTGTGCAACAGCGGCATCCTGCTGTTCAAGTACTGGTTCTCGGTGAACCGTGAAGAGCAACTGCGCCGCTTCATCTCGCGCCGGGACGACCCGCTCAAGCACTGGAAGCTGTCGCCCATCGACATCAAGTCGCTGGACAAGTGGGAGGACTACACAGCAGCCAAGGAGGCGATGTTCTTCCATACCGATACTGCCGATGCGCCATGGACGGTGATCAAGTCAGATGACAAGAAGCGCGCGCGGATCAACTGCATCCGGCATTTCCTGCATTCGCTGGATTACCCGGGCAAGGACCACCGCGTGGCGCATGCGCCGGATGAACTACTGGTCGGCCGTGCATCGCGCGGGTTCGAGGAGGACGAGCCGACACCGCTCGCCAGTTGAATCGCCCGGGCTGCTGCGCTTCAATACGCGCAATTTCCGAACACCCCAAGGATTCACCCCATGGCCACCCCAACCAAGCAACAGAAACGCGCCAAACGCGCCGCCAGCAAAGCCAAGCAGAACCGCATGGTGCGCAGCGGCCAGGCGGTCAAGGCCAGCGCCGGTGACAGTGCGAGCATCGAGCAGGTGTTCAACAAGGCCATGGAGACCGACAGCTACAAAGAGCTGTTCGACAAGATGAAGGCCGCCCAGGAAACCGGCCTGGTGGCGATGATCTCGGTATTCCTGGTCGACCCGCTGCTGGCCCTGGTACTCAAGGGCCACAAGGAAGAACACGCCACCGACTACATCGTGCTGGTGTTCAACGCCTACCGCACCTGGCTCGACGGCGCCGACGAGGACACCACCATGGCCTGGTTGGAGAGCGATGAGTTCCAGGAAGCCTATATCGCCGCTTCCGAGCTGGTGGCCAAGCAGCAGCAACAGCAGAAGCAGTTCGGCTGACAGGCCCGCACAGGCAACAAAAAAGGCCGCGTCCTGTGCAGGACGCGGCCTTTTCATTTCAAGCAGCGCGGATCAGTTATCCAGCGCCACCCGCCCGGCAGCTTCACGCTTGCGGTGCACCAGCAAGCCCGCCGCCACCACACCAATGCTCAGCAGCGCAGTCGCGATGATCTCGGCACGGTGATCCTCACGCAGCGCCATCACTGCCAGCACGGCGACGATGAAGGCGATGGTCGCCCAGGTCAGGCCCGGGAACAGCCACATCTTGAAGTCGATTTTCTCGCCACGCGCTTCACGCTGGCTGCGCATGCGCAGCTGCGACACGGCAATCACCAGGTACACCAGCAGCGCGATGGCGCCGGAGCTGGCCAGCAGGAACTCGAACACCTGGGCCGGAGCCACGTAGTTGGCGAACACGCAGAGGAACGCGGCAGCGGTCGACAGCAGCACAGCCACATGCGGGGTAGCCGCCTTGGTGGTGCGCTGGGCGATGGCCGGGGCGTCGCCACGCTTGCTCAGCGAGAACAGCATGCGCGACGAGGTGTACAGCGCCGAGTTCAGGCAGCTGGTCACGGCAACCAGTACCACGATGTCGACGATCAGCTTGGCGTTCGGCACGCCGATGCGGCTCAGCACGGTCTGGTAGGAACCGACTTCGGCCAGGGCCGGGTCGTTCCACGGCACCAGGGCCACGACCAGGAAGATCGACACCAGGTAGAACAGGCAGATCCGCCAGATCACCGAGTTGGTAGCACGGCTGATCTGCTTGCCCGGGTCTTTCGATTCGGCAGCCGCAATGGTGACGATTTCGGTACCCATGAACGAGAACATGGTGGTCAGCATGGCCGCCAGCACCGCACCCAAGCCGTTAGGCATGAAGCCCTGGGTATCGAACAGGTGCGCAGCGCCGCTCACCTGGCTGCTAGGCACAAAGCCGAACATGGCGATGCAACCGACAACGATGAAGCCGATGATCGCCAGCACCTTGAGCAGGGCGAACCAGAACTCGAACTCACCGTAGTTCTTGACGCTGCACAGGTTGGTCAGGGTCAGCGCCAGGGTAATAAGGAGGGAGAAGGCCCACAGGTCCACGGACGGGAACCAGGCGTGGAGAATGGCCGCAGCGGCGTTGGCTTCCAGCGGAATCACCAGCACCCAGAACCACCAGTACAACCAGCCAATGGTGAAACCGGCCCAGCGGCCAATGGCGCGGTCGGCATAAGTAGAGAACGAGCCCGTATCCGGCGAGGCGATCGCCATTTCGCCAAGCATGCGCATCACCAGTACGACCAAGGTACCAGCGGCGGCGTAGGCCAGCAGCACGGCCGGGCCGGCAGCTGCGATGGCATGGCCGGAACCCACGAACAGACCGGCGCCGATGACGCCAGCAATGGACAGCATGGTGACATGCCGTTGTTTGAGCCCCTGAGCGAGGTCATTGGAATTGTTACCGCTCATTAAAACTACCTTTGTAAGGAGTGGACCACTCCGACTGCGGGAACAGAGCGCACCTGGGGTTGACCTAGGCGTCGCTGCAATCGGCGGATTCCTACTGGCAATAAGCGCGCCATGTGCCAAGTACATTCGTCAGATGGATAGCCCAACCTTCAAACGGCGCGGGTTGCAGGCCATTCGGCCAACCCTTGACCGAAAGGTCGCCAAATCCCCCTGCCACTTCCGGATTACTGAAATACCCACTTACAAACGCACCAAAGGTGCTCCCCGGTAACACCTTTGCACCAGCGCAAGCCACAAAAGTGCAACCCAAGGGTACAACCCTCCACCCCCGGATCAACAGGCCTAAGTCGCACCCACAGCCGCGGGCCAGACCCGCGAATGGTCTAAAACAGCTTCCCAGTGCCGGCCAAAACTGGCACCATCGCGCCTTTTTTCATCAAGGCTATGGAGCTGGGCGAGACCCTTTGCGGACATCGGCGCGACGTTGCACTGCAACGATGCGACAAACTGCCCCGGCAACGCCTTGAGCCCCCTGCGACCCTGTTGGCCGTCATATTGCCGCTATGCTAGCGTGGCGCTCGCCAGGAAGGCCGCCAACAGCTGGGAACGCACCCGATCACATGAGGACCGCACATGGCCCAGGCCACGCCCGCGCTGGAAATCCGCAATCTGCACAAACGCTACGGCGAGCAGGAAATTCTCAAGGGCATTTCGCTGACCGCGCGCGACGGTGACGTGATCTCCATCCTGGGGTCGTCCGGCTCCGGCAAGTCCACTTTGCTGCGCTGCATCAACCTGCTGGAAAACCCCCACCAGGGCGAAATCCTCGTTGCTGGCGAGAGCCTAAAGCTCAAGGCCGCCAAGAACGGCGACCTGATCGCCGCCGACAACCGCCAGATCAACCGCCTGCGCAGCGAGATCGGCTTCGTCTTCCAGAACTTCAACCTGTGGCCACACATGTCGATCCTCGACAACATCATCGAGGCACCACGCCGCGTGCTCGGCCAGAGCAAGGCCGAGGCCATCGAAGCCGCCGAAGCGCTGCTGAACAAGGTCGGCATCTACGACAAGCGCCACAGCTACCCCGCCCAGCTTTCCGGTGGCCAGCAGCAACGTGCTGCCATCGCCCGCACCCTGGCCATGAAGCCCAAGGTCATCCTGTTCGACGAGCCGACCTCGGCGCTCGATCCGGAAATGGTCCAGGAAGTGCTTAACGTTATCCGCGCACTGGCCGAAGAAGGCCGTACCATGCTGCTGGTGACGCACGAGATGAACTTTGCCCGCCAGGTGTCCAGTGAAGTGGTCTTCCTGCACCAGGGCCTGGTTGAAGAGCAAGGATCGCCGCAGCAGGTCTTCGAGAACCCGACCTCGGCGCGTTGCAAGCAATTCATGTCCAGCCACCGCTAACGGAGCAATACATGCACACTTACAAGAAGTTCCTCCTGGCAGCTGCTGCCACGCTGGTGATGTCGGCAAACGCCATGGCCGCGGAAAAACTGCGCATGGGTATCGAAGCCGCCTACCCACCGTTCAACAACAAGGATGCCAGCGGTAACGTCGTCGGCTTCGACAAGGACATCGGCGACGCCCTGTGCGCCAAGATGAAGGTCGAGTGCTCGGTGGTCACCTCCGACTGGGACGGCATCATCCCGGCCCTGAACGCCAAGAAGTTCGACTTCCTGGTGTCGTCGCTGTCGATCACCGACGAGCGCAAGCAGGCCGTCGACTTCACCGACCCGTACTATTCCAACAAGCTGCAGTTCATCGCGCCGAAAAATGTCGACTTCAAGACCGACAAGGCTTCGCTCGAGGGCAAGACCATCGGCACCCAGCGCGCGACCCTGGCCGGTACCTACCTCGAAGACAACTTCCCGGGCGTCAACGTCAAGCTCTACGACACTCAGGAAAACGCCTACCTTGACCTGGTTGCCGGCCGCATCGACGGCATCCTGGCCGACAAGTACGTGCAGTACGAATGGTTGAAAAGCAAGGACGGCATGAATTACGAGTTCAAGGGCGAGCCGGTGATGGACAGCGACAAGATTGGCATTGCCGTGCGCAAGGGTGACTCCAAGCTGCGCGACGACCTGAACAAGGCCCTGGCAGAAATCAAGGCTGACGGTACGTACAAGAAGATCAACGACAAGTACTTCCCATTCAGCATCGAATGATCCGCCCCGACCTGCGCGCCCCTGGGGCGCGCAAGTCCCTAAAATGACCTGCCCATGAATATCGACCTGCACGGATTCGGTCCGGCCATGATGGCCGGCACCCTGATGACCGTAAAACTGGCGCTCTGCGCCCTGCTGCTAGGCCTGGTGCTGGGCCTGCTCGGCGCCCTGGCCAAGACTTCTTCGGTCAAGCCACTGCAGTGGCTTGGCGGTTTCTACTCGACCCTGGTACGCGGCGTGCCCGAGCTGCTCTGGGTCCTGCTGATCTACTTCGGCACCGTCGGCCTGATGAGCAGCCTCGGCGAAGCCCTGAACATGCCCGGCCTTGAGCTCAGCGCCTTTGCCGCGGGTGTCATCGCCTTGGGCCTGTGCTTCGGCGCCTACGCCACTGAAGTGTTCCGCGGCGCGATCCTGGCAATCCCCAAAGGCCACCGTGAGGCCGGCCTGGCACTGGGCTTGTCCAAGGGCCGCATCCTGTCGCGGATCATCCTGCCGCAGATGTGGCGCATTGCCCTGCCTGGCTTGGGCAACCTGTTCATGATCCTGATGAAGGACACCGCGCTGGTGTCGGTGATCGGCCTGGAAGAAATCATGCGCCACGCGCAGATCGGCGTGACCGTGACCAAAGAGCCGTTCACCTTCTACATGGTCGCCGCCTGCATCTACCTGAGCCTGACCATCGTCGCCATGACCGGCATGCACTTCATGGAAAAACGCGCCGCTCGCGGCTTTGCGAGGGCTGAATAATGAATTGGGAAGTCATCATCAAGTGGCTGCCGCGCCTGGCCCAGGGCGCGACCCTGACCCTGGAGCTGGTGGCCATCGCCGTGGTTGCCGGGTTGATCCTGGCCATCCCGCTGGGCATCGCCCGCTCCTCGCGCCACTGGTACGTGCGCGCCGTGCCGTTCAGCTACATCTTCTTCTTCCGTGGCACGCCACTGCTGGTGCAGCTGTTCCTGGTCTACTACGGCCTGGCGCAGTTCGACGCAGTGCGTTCCAGCTCGCTGTGGCCGTACCTGCGCGATCCGTTCTGGTGCACGGTGCTGACCATGACCCTGCACACCGCCGCCTACATTGCCGAGATCCTGCGCGGTGCGCTGCAGTCGATCCCCAAGGGTGAGATCGAAGCGGCACGGGCGCTGGGCATGTCGCGGGGCAAGACGCTGTTCTACATCATGCTGCCGCGCGCCTCGCGCATCGGCCTGCCGGCGTACAGCAACGAAGTGATCCTGATGCTCAAGGCCAGCGCCCTGGCCAGTACCGTGACCCTGCTGGAACTGACCGGCATGGCCCGTACCATCATTGCCCGGACCTACCTGCCGGTGGAGATCTTCTTCGCTGCCGGGGTGTTCTACCTGGTAATCTCGTTCGTGCTGGTGCAAGGCTTCAAGCTGCTGGAGCGCTGGTTGCGCGTGGACGCCTGCCAGGGCCGTTAAACCTTCACTGCCGTCTTCGCCGGTAAACCCGCCCCTACAGGATACGCGCCCCTGTAGGAGCGGGTTTACCCGCGATAGGGCCCTGAAAAACACCACACATCTCAAACCCTACCCATGTCCACCTACCTCTACAGCCACCACCTGAGCGACCGCTTCCAGGCCCTCGACCAGTTCCTGACCGAGCACCAACCGCTGTGGAAACCCCGCCCCTTCACTGCCCTACACCTGGACTGGGAAGGCAAATACCCCGAACTCGCCGCCCACCTGCGCCAATGCTCACTGGCCGACGCCGAAGCCGACATCAACCCGCACGGCCTGCCGGCCCCGTTCCCGCAACTGGCCGCACAAGCCGGGCAACTGTCAGCCCTGGGCGAGCTCCCCGATACCGGCCTGCCCGCCGCTGGCCACCGCCTTGACGTCGCCGTGCCCGGCCGCAAATGGCAGCAGATCGAAGCCTTCAGCCGCCGCCTGGGCTTTCGCGAACACACTCGCCACTGGCTCGACTGGTGCTCCGGCAAAGGCCACCTCGGCCGCCGCCTGCTGCAACCCGGCCAGCAGCTGACCTGCCTGGAGTACAACCCTGAGCTGGTCGCCGCCGGCCAGGCCCTGAGCGATCACCATCACCTGCCCGCGACCCACGTCCAGCAGGACGTAATGGCTGCCGGCAGCACCCAGCACCTGAACCACGAGAAAAGCGTGGTCGCCCTGCATGCCTGCGGCGAACTGCACGTGCACCTGCTGCGCCAGGCCAGCCAGCAAGGCTGCCGCCACCTGGCCGTGGCCCCATGCTGCTACAACCGCATCCCGGGCGAGCACTATCAGCCGTTATCCACAGCCGCGCAGAACTCGCCACTGCAGTTGAGCTTGATCGACCTGGGCTTGCCGCTGAACGAAGCCGTCACCGCCAGCGCCCGCGTGCGCCATCAGCGCGATTGCTCCATGGCCCGCCGCCTGGGCTTCGACCTGCTGCAGCGTGAACAGCGCCAATGCGACGAATACCTGTCCACCCCTTCCCTGCCTGTCGCCTGGCTGGACAAGCCTTTCGAGCAGTACTGCCGTGAGTTGGCCGACCTGCGCCAGGTCGAGCTGAGCGGCAACCCGGACTGGGCTGCGCTGGAGGCCGCCGGCTGGCAGCGCCTGGCCGAGGTCCGCAACCTCGAACGCCTGCGCAACCTGTTCCGCCGCCCACTGGAGCTATGGCTGGTGCTCGACCGCGCCCTGTTCCTCGAAGAACAGGGCTACCTCGTTCGCCTGGGCACTTTCTGCGATTACCCGCTCACGCCACGCAACCTGCTGCTACTGGCCGAACGTGACCGTTAGCCGCAGCACAACCTGTGGATAACTCTGTGAACAAGCTTTTGATGAGTGGATGGAGCCAAGCGCTATTTCAAGCGATTGGCTTATTCCGGCATGGGCCTCAAGCCCAGTAAAAACAGGTATTTGCGCAAAGACCGGCGGTATCGAGAAGCGGCATGCCTTTCGCGCAAGGCGGCAATGCCTCTTGTGCATAAACAAATTTTCGATTAGGCAAATGGCCCGCTTTGTGGAGGCGGGCTTGCACGCGAAAGGGCCGCCGAATCAATGCACCTTGTTCTTGGCAATCTCGATATCGTTCATCAGCGCCTTGGCGAGGGCCAGCAGATAGTCCGCAGCGCCCAACAGCTTATGGTCATCTTCCATATCCCCCTCGCGCACAAGGTGCTTGATATAGCCGAGCAACACCGACACATGCTCGTAGGCATGGTCGATCGGGATACCCGGTTGCACGCGTAGCAGGTCCACAGTCGGGTTTCCTGCTTCCAGGAAGGTCTCTACACCTGCCGTGACGATGGTATTAGCGGCATCACTCATGCGCCTGCCCCTCTTCATCGCGCATGCTCGCTACCGCATGCTGGAACAGGGTCAATGCCGAGTCGGCCGCAAAGGGGGGTTGGATTAATACATAGGGTGGATCAAGTACGATTTTTTTCATGACAGCAGCTCCTTGAATAGAACCACCACATGGACCTTTCTCACGGGTTCAGGTGGCAGTCGTACACGGGGTGAGAAAACCGAGGGAGCTACAAAGCTCGGCCAGACCGAAGTCTGCCCGCGTACGACCGCCATAACTGACTAGCCGAAATAGCTCCTTGTCGGGTTTCTCACACCCGGTCACCAGGAATTGGCAACCCAGGAACGTTATCCCTGGGCCACTTCCCCGCCAACAGAGAAGGGTCGACTAGCCGCGTAGGATAATTCCCAACCCCCCCAATCCTGAAGCATTGGATCTCAAGTTCAGAATTCCCTCACAAAATCACCACGGTCCCTGTAGAAACGGGTTCACCCTCGAAGAGGCCCGACGGTGTATCATCCGCCCCCCAAATCATTAAAAAGCTACGTCGCACGCTGCCCGCCAGCCCTGCGACCGTCTGGCGTTGCGCCAGAATCGACAATGGACTAACGGACTAAACCATCGTGACCCAAGCCAAATCCCTTGCCCTGCTGGCTTTCACCCTGACCCTGGGCGCCTGCGCCAACAGCCCTGCCCCACACCCTGCGAGCAACCTGGACTGGAACACCCCCGGCATGCAGCTGGGCGGCGACAACGGCCTGCCCCTGCGCGTCGACAGCCCCTGCCGCAAGCGTGGCTGCGACAACGACAAGCTGTTCTTCAACCCTGGAAAGAACGAGCCGAGCGTCAACACCATCCATCGCGGCTGGTAAGAAAATATCCTTTTGGGCCGGTGACTTAGCCTATTTTCACGCTTTCGCAAGGAAGTGGTTTACAGGCGCCAACCGATCGTTATAATGACGCCCCATTGCCGGTATAGCTCAGATGGTAGAGCAACTGACTTGTAATCAGTAGGTCCCGGGTTCGATTCCTGGTGCCGGCACCATACGCAGTATCAAAAAAGGCTCACCGAAAGGTGGGCCTTTTTTGTTTTCAGCGTGCTGGCCGGTCGGTGCCGAATGGTAAAGCGGATAGCCTGGGCTCGCTGCGAACGATGTGGGAGCCGGCTTGCCGGCGATCGGCTGCATAGCAGCCCCAGCAATCTTGACCGACACAGAAATCGAATTCCCAGATCGCCAGCGCAGCTCAAAGGCAAGTGTGTCGCCCAGAGAAACGCTTTGACTTACAACCCATGGGCCGCTACGATTTTATCGTAAATTTTAGATATTCCTAATGAGGCCAGCCCATGGCACTTCAATTCCACGAAAGCCCCTTCCATGTCACCCATGATGCCGACACAGCCAGCAAAATGGCCTTGAAGATGGACTTGTCCATCTTCATCACGGACTGCATCAAGAAAATGGGCCTCAAGCAGCATGATGCTGCGGTCCGGCTGAACGTGACCCAATCGCGCATCTCCGAGCTGGCCAATGGCAAGATCGAGAAGTTCACGCTCGACGCCATGATGGACATGCTCGACAGGCTCGGCTTTCGCACCAGCCTGACCCTGCCCTCGAACGATGCCGGCCCCCCACCGCAGATCGTCATCTCACAAGCGTCACAGGCGTAGACCGATATCAAGAGGTTCAACAAACGGTACGCTTTTTAACTTGCCGAGCGCTTAAACCACACCGTGCATGAAGAACTCGACCGGCACATTAAAAAATTCAGCAAAACCCTTGATCTGGGCAACTGTCATTTTCCGCTTGTTATTCAATATCTCCGATACCGCACTCTGGCTCACAATCGCGGCCAAATCTTTCTGTTTCACATCGCGGTCCGACATCAGAAATTGCAATGCCTCTGATTGAGTAGCGAAAGGAACCAGTACCGTTTCACGCTCGTACTCATACACGCGGTCCGTGACCATTACCGCAAAGCGAGCGGCAGCATGCTCTTCGCTGTCAGCATGGGAGTAAAGTTCATCGATCAACTTCATCCGCACCTGTAGATCAGCATCATCCTTTACCGGATCGTGACAAGCAGCCAGCAACTGAGCCAGCGTCGTGGCCTGCTCGTTGAGGCCAGCAAGCAAGGGTGAAATATTAGCGATGAAGGCATCCAGCCCAGCGGCTTCGACTTTATCACGCTTCATTGTGTCACCTTTAAATTCGTCAATTATAGACAACCAAGCATCAACCTACTTCACATCGCGCTTGCACCACTTGTCGTATTCAGCGTGCGACAGAATGGCCTTGATATAGAGGATGCCTGAGGCACCGTTGATCCAAGCAACAATCCTGCACTCGGTTTTCTTGATATCAAATATATAGATATCCAGTGGCCCCTTCTGGCTTGCGGGCTTCAACTTCGAGTGAGGGACCCGATCAACGTTCCACCCCGATGCGGTTAACCACGTCTGCCGGAGCTGCTCAAAAGACTCGAAGCGCAGGCCGGCCCTGTCAAACGTGTTTAGCCACAAGCTCAAAGGGGCCTTCCATTGAGCATGGGATTCGATGGCTTTTGTCACCGCCGCTTTGGTAATCACTCGCATTTTTCTTGTTCCGGCGTCCCAACCAGATAAGAAAATATTGCATATCCAGATATCTGTCAACCAGATATCTGAATATGCGATATTTCTCCGAGTAGCAGCAAGCGCGGCTCCCATCGTGTATGCACGAGCCTCGGGAGGCGCCGTGCGACGAGCGGCGAAGATCGAAAATCCGCAGGTGGGCATAATGGCATCGCGACCTACCCCCTATCCGCTTATTCAATCCGCCATTGCGAGCGCCTCTGTAATGAATGCCGAAATCCGTTACTCGATCATCCTGGAGCACAACGCTGAAGTGCTGCTTGCCAATGCCTCCATGGCGCAGGTCGAGGCATTCTGGGATGCCAACGACTCCCGTTACTTCGGCTTACGCATGGAAGACTCATGCGGCGCGCATGTGCGAGTAATGGTTACCGATGACATGCCAGATGAAGAGGCTGTGCTATAGCCCCCGTTGCTTGTTCATAGCCTGCTGGGTATCCCCTGCCCTGGCAAAGGGGCCGCTTTGCGGCCCCCATTGCTCAGAACGCAGTGCTGACGCTCAGCGACATGTTGCGCGGGTCACCGTAAATCGCCCCGGCATAGAACCCGTACTGGGTGTAGTAGTGCTTGTCGAACAGGTTGTCGACATTGAGGCTCACCGTGGTGTCATCCGTGAGCTGGTACTTGGCCATGGCATTCCAGATCGCATAACCGGACCAGTTCACATCAGTTGAGCCCGCGCTCACGCCATTCACCGGCTGCCCAGCCGGGCTGGAAATCGCGCGGATGTTGGTCTGCGCCTTTACTCCCGCACCCAGGGTCAGGCGGTCCAGCGGGCCAGACAGCCGATAGGTGGTCGAGGCCTTGAACAGGTGCGACGGGTCACTGCGCCCGTCGCTGTCGACGCGGCGCAAGTGCAGGTAGGTGTAGCCGGCATAGACGTTCCAGTTAGGCGTCAGCGCACCTGCAATTTCCAGGTCGATACCGTCAGTTTCCTGGCCCGTGCCGGCCTTGTAGGCATCACCACCGGTCGGCGTGGTCAGGCCGTCGTCGAGCACCGCCTTGTTCTGCTGCTTGGTGCGGAAATACGCCGCCGAGGCGTTCAGGCGCCCATCCAGCCACTCGCCCTTGATGCCGGTCTCGTAGCTCTGGCCCCGAATCGGCTCGACCTTGGTACCGCTTTCGGTCTCGGCCGTCTGTGGGTTGAAGATGTCGGTGTAGCTGGCGTACAGCGAGTAGGTGTCGTTGAGGTCGTACACCGCGCCCAGGTACGGGGTGACGATGCCGTTGTTCTGCTGGTTGCTGCGCACGCCGGCGACACTGTTGGTGGTTGCCGAATAATCAGTGGTGCGCACGCCGACGATCACCGACAACGGGTCGGTGATGCTCAGGCGGGTTGCGGCGTACATGCCCTGCAGGCGCGTGGTGGTCTTGGTGTGCAAGCCAGTGCGCGAGGCGATCATGTCGTAGTCGTTGTCCACCCCGTCGTGCCAGTCCGTGACCGGGAAACCGTTGTTGGCGCGGAACTGGCAGCCTACCGAAGGCGCACTGATGCGGTCATTGCCGACCATGGTGCAGGTGTACTGCGGCGACCAGGCCACGGTGCGGCTGTCGTTGTAGCCGACCATCGCCTGGTGGGTACGGCCAAACAGCTGGAACGGGCCGGACAGGTCGATCTGCGCCGACTGTTGGGTGGTGTCGCTGGAGCTGTGCAGGCCGTTGAGCACGGCGCCGCTGCCATCCTGGTCCCAGTAACCGCCGTAGCTGCCACGGCCAGCCGAGTTGACCTTGGCCAGGCCACGGTGGTTGAGCACTTCGGCAGTGCTCTGGGCGGCCTTCAGGTCCAGGGTCCAGTCGTTGTCGAAGCGGTGCTCCAACGAGCCGAAGGCGGTGCGGGTGGTGTACTCGCCAAAGCTCCAGCTCGGCACCACGTTGGTGCTGCGCGGCAGGTCGGTCTTGCTGCCGTCCTTGTACCAGATGGGGATATTGGCGCCCCAGCCACCGCCGACCACCTTGTTGTATTCGTACTGGTAACCGGCGCCAATCGTGGTGGCATCGTCGATGTCGAACGCGAAGTTGGCCAGGGCCGCACGCGAGCGTTCGGACTGGTTGTCGCGGAACGAGTTGGAATCGCCCTGGGTCATCACCAAGCGCGAACGCAGGCGGCCGTCTTCGGACAGCGGCAGGTTGAGGTCGGCGCCCAGGCGGCGTTTGTCCCAGCTGCCGTAGGTAGCGTAGGCGCTGCCGCCAAAGGTCCGGGTCGGTGCCTTGCGGATCAGGTTGACGGTGGCCGACGGGTCGCCAGTGCCGCCGAGCAGGCCGTTGGCGCCGCGGACGATGTCGATGCGCTCGTACAGGTCCATGTTCAGCGCGTTGCCGCCACCGCTGAAGTCGGAACCGCCCTGAAATTGCAGGCCGTCAACCTTCCAGTTGCTGATCGAGTAGCCACGGGCACGGAAATCGGTGCGCCCACCCACTTCGGACTTGGTGGCACTCACGCCTGGCGTGGTGTCCAGCGCCTGTTCGATGGAGCGCACATCGCGGTCGTCCATCTGCTGCCGGGTGATGGTGGTGACCGACTGCGGCGTCTGCCGTGGCGTAAGCTTCAGGCCGGTGGAGCTGCGGGTGCTTTCTACCGTGTAGCCGAGCTGGCCGGTGTCATCTGCGGACACCAGCGCACTGTCCTCGATCTGTGTGGCTTCCAGCTCCAGGGGCTGGCTTTCGGCAGCCAAGGCGCTGCCACTGATGGCGACGGCAACGAAGAAGG
This sequence comes from Pseudomonas sp. TWI628, assembly GCF_039673865.1. Lineage (NCBI taxonomy): Bacteria > Pseudomonadati > Pseudomonadota > Gammaproteobacteria > Pseudomonadales > Pseudomonadaceae > Pseudomonas > Pseudomonas sp. TWI628. The sequence goes on from NZ_JBDJMM010000034.1 coordinate 29,417, forward strand.
CAAGCGGGTGCTGGCGGCTACTACCCCGGACAACAGCAGTGAAGTCGTTCATGGCGATCGTGGGATTCATTTGGGAAGGCTTCGTATTTGCAGATGATTTTTTGTTACGATTCTAGGGATCCGCCCTTTGGGCTCCATACCCGGCTTGTACGGGGATGTAATAGAACGTAACGAGCGCTGCCGGCCCTCCCCGAACAGGTGTTTTCCCGATGAGCACGACCTTGCTGGTTGTCGACGATGACGACGAGATCCGCGAACTTCTTTGTGATTACCTTACCGATGCCGGCTACACCGTACTGGCGGCAGCAGACGGTGAAGGCATGCGCGAGCAACTGGCTACGAGCAAGGTCGACCTGGTGGTGCTCGACGTGATGCTGCCTGGCGAGGACGGCTTGAGCCTGTGCCGCCAGTTGCAAGCGACGCCGGGCCTGGCGGTGATCATGCTGTCGGCCAAGGGCAGTACGCTGGACCGCATCATCGGCCTGGAAGTGGGCGCCGACGACTACCTGGCCAAGCCATTCGAACCGCGCGAACTGATCGCCCGCATCAAGGCGGTGCTGCGCCGCCCGCAACGCCTGGATACCCCGGCCGAGGCAGCCGCTGCCCCAGCCGAGCGTTTCGCCGGGTTCAGCCTCGATCACGTCAAGCGCCTGCTGACCCGCCCCGACGGCACAACCCTCACCCTGCCCCGCTCCGATTACCGGGTGCTGCGTGAACTGCTGGAAGCCAACAACCGTGTGGTCTCGCGCGATCAGCTGACACGCAGCGCGTTTGGCCGCGACCACCACCCCGATGACCGCTCGGTGGACATGTGCATCAGCCGACTGCGCCAGCAACTGCGCCGTGCGCCGGCCAGCGACATCCAGATCCTGACCATCCGCAACGAAGGCTATCTGCTGAGCATCGCCCGTGCCGAGGCAGGCGGCTGAAATGCGTTGGCTCCGCCGCCTGTGGCCGCGCACGCTGTTTGGCCAGCTGCTGCTGATCATGGTCAGCGGCACGCTGGTGATCCAGTTGATGTCGAGCAGCATCTGGTTCGATGTGCGTTTCGCCCAGGTGCTCGAGGCACCGATCCGGCTCATGGCCGCGCGCAGCGCGCCGCTGATTGCGCGGGCCGACTGCCACACGGAACAGTTGCAGGTGCCGGTGCACTATCAGCTGCGCTGCGCCGAAAGCGAACCCACGCAACAGCAGGATCAGCGGCGCGGGCACCGGCGCGTCGAACTGCTGCTGCAGCAGGCGCTCAAGTACGAACTGGGCCATGCCCAGGAGGTGCGCCTGCTGAGGGTGCAACTGACCGATGAACAGGGCCAGCCGATCGTCTGGCGCAGCCTGTTCGGCCTGCGCACGGCCCAGGCACATATCCAGTTCGCCGTGCCGTTGCCCGACGGCCATTGGCTGAGCATCGACGGCCAGGAACTGCAAGGCTGGAGCGGCGAGTCGGCGTGGGTGCTGATCAGTGACTACCTGCTGCGCGTCTATGCGCTGCGCATCGTCGCCGTGCTGCTGGTCTGCCTGATCGCGGTGCGCCTGTGCCTGCGCCCGTTGCGGCGCCTGGCCGACGCGGCGCGCGGGCTGGGCAGCAACCTCGAGCAGCCGGCACTGGCCCTGGACGGCCCCGAGGAAGTGCGCCAGGCCGCGCTGGCCTTCAACGCCATGCAACAGCGCCTGATCGCCATGGTCAACGACAAGGCCTACTTCCTGGCTGCCGTGTCCCACGACCTGCGCACCCCGCTGACGCGCATGCGCCTGCGCCTGGAGCGGCTGCCAGACGACGAGCAGCGCGAACGCCTGCGGCAGAACATCACCCAGATGGACAACATGATCGGCCAGGTGCTCGACTACCTGCGTGCTGGCGAACAGCAGAACCTCCAGCTGGTCGACCTCGACCGGCTGGTGGCGCGGCTGTGCGTCGACCTTGCCAGCAGTGCCGAGCCCTTGCCTGTGCACGGCAAGGGCGGCAGCCTGCGGGTCGATGCCCTGTTGCTGCAACGCTGCCTGCAGAACCTGGTGGTCAATGCCCTGCGTTATGCCAGGGAGGTTTCGGTGACCCTGGAAACCGCCATCACCGGCGTGTACATCCATATCGACGACCGCGGCCCCGGCATCGCGCCGGGCCTGCTGGCCACCATCAGCGATCCGTTCGTGCGTGGCGAAGGTTCGCGCAACCAGGCGTCCGGGGGCTATGGGCTGGGGCTGAGCATCGCCCAGCGCATCGCCAGCAGCCATGGCGGCGAACTGCTGCTGCGCAATCGTGAAGGCGGCGGTTTGCGCGTCAGTGTACTGCTGCCTCGGTGATCCAGCCCCGCGTTCAGGTAATAGTCTTTTACCAAAACCCCAGGTTTTCCAAACCTGCGGTTTGCCTATCCTAGGCCGCGTCATCCAGCCTGCGATGGACCCATGAAAGACTCGCTCCCCAGCCGTTATGCCTGCCTGGCCCTGTGCCTGCTGTTCACCTTCGCCAGTATCCCGTTCCTTGCCCAGCACAGTTGGCTCTGGCCGCTGACGGTGGTTACCGCCCTGCTCAGCCTGGTCGGCCTCAACGACCTGCGCCAGAGCCACCACGCGGTGCGGCGCAACTACCCGATCCTGGGCAATATCCGCTACCTGATCGAGACCATCCGCCCCGAAATCCGCCAGTACCTGATCGAAGGTGACGACGACAAGCTGCCGTTCTCCCGCTCGCAGCGTTCGCTGGTATATGCCCGGGCCAAGAACGAGAGCGCCGAGAAAGCCTTCGGCACGCTCAACGATGCCTACAAGCCTGGCTTCGAATTCATCAGCCACTCGATGCTGCCGGTCGCCACACCCGACCCGGCATCATTGCGCATTGCCATCGGCGGGCCGCAATGCCGCCAGCCCTACTCCGCGTCGATCTTCAACATCTCGGCCATGAGTTTTGGCGCGCTCAGTGCCAACGCGATTGCCGCACTCAACCAGGGCGCACGCCTTGGCCGCTTTGCCCATGACACCGGCGAGGGCAGCATCAGCCCTTACCACCGCGAGCATGGCGGCGACCTGATCTGGGAAATCGGCAGCGGCTACTTCGGTTGCCGCACCGAAGACGGCGGTTTCGACGCGCAACGCTTCGCCGAGCAGGCACGCAGCCCGCAGGTGAAGATGATCGAAATCAAGCTCAGCCAGGGCGCCAAGCCCGGCCATGGCGGGATTCTGCCGGCACACAAGGTCAGCCCGGAAATTGCTGCCACCCGCGGTGTGCACGTGGGCGAAGACTGCATCTCGCCGGCCGCGCACAGTGCGTTCCGCACCCCGGTGGAGCTGCTGCACTTCGTCGCCAGCCTGCGCGAGCTGTCGGGCGGCAAGCCGGTGGGCTTCAAGTTCTGCCTGGGCCACCCGTGGGAGTTCATGGGCATCGCCAAGGCCATGCTGGTCACCGGCATCACCCCAGACTTCATCGTCGTCGACGGCAAGGAAGGCGGCACCGGCGCGGCGCCTCGGGAGTTCAGCGACAACATGGGCGTGCCGATGCGCGAAGGCCTGATGTTCGTGCACAACACCCTGGTCGGCCTGAACCTGCGCTCGAGCATCCGCATCGGCGCCGCGGGCAAGATCGTCAGCGCCTTCGATATCGCCAGCGTGCTGGCCATCGGCGCCGACTGGGTCAACTCGGCCCGTGGCTTCATGTTCGCCATCGGCTGCATCCAGTCGCAGAGCTGCCACACCAACAAATGCCCGACCGGCGTCGCCACGCAGGACGCCCTGCGCCAGCGTGCACTGGTCGTACCCGACAAGGCCGAGCGGGTGGCCAGCTTCCATCGCAACACGCTGCATGCCCTGGCCGAAATGCTCGCTGCCGCAGGGCTGGAGCACCCGTCGGAGCTCAAGCCCAAGCACCTGGCGCGGCGTATCAGCACCAGCCAGATCAGCCTGTTTTCCGACCTGCACCAATTCCTCAAGCCTGGCGAATTGCTCAGCGGCTCGATCGAAAGCGAGTTCTATGCGCGGATGTGGCGGATGGCGCGCAGTGACAGCTTTGCGCCGGAGACAGGCGAGGTAGCGGGCGCACCGGTATCGGCCAGCGTGCACCGCAAAGAAGCAGCCCCGGCATAAGCCGGGGCTGTTCGGGACGCTCGGTCAGGATCAGAAGATGCTGATCGGGTACTCGACGAATACGCGGACTTCGTTGCCGTCGTCGTTGTAGCCGTTCTGCTGTACCGCGTTGTTGGTACGCAGCCAGGAACCACGCAGCTTGACCGACAGGTCCTTGGCCGGGCCGTCCTGAACGACGTAGCGCAGCTGGTTGAAGATTTCGCGCTCTTTACCTTCGCCGAAGCCGTGGGTGTTGATGTTGTCACCCGCCACGTAGGCGATCTTGTAGGTCAGGCCCGGCATGCCGAAGGCGCCGAAGTCCAGGCCGTAGGCGAGCTGCCAGGAGCGCTCGTCTTCGGCGTTGAAGTCGGACCAGTAGGAGTTGGCCAGGTAGATGGTCGAACCACCGTCACCCACGCCACCGCGGTCCTGGTACCAGCCGTAGTTGTAGCCGGTGCTGCCGGTGCTGCGCTGGTGCGCCAGGGTCACCGAGTGCGGGCCGAAGGCGTAGGTGGCCGCCAGGCTCCAGATGGTGTTTTCGTCACCGGTCAGTTCGGCTTTCTGGACGTACTTGCTGTTGATGTCCGACTTGTAGCCGTTGAAGTCCAGGGTCAGGGACTGGTCTGCCGCGATCGGGAAGACGTAGTTCATGCCCAGGTAGTGCTTCTTCATCACGTCTTCGATGTTCGACGTGTAGGCGGAAGCGGTGAAGTTGTCGGTGAACTTGTAGCTGCCACCGAATACGTCGATCGACTTCAGGTGGCCGCTGTCACGACCTTCGGCGCTCTTGCGCGCTTGCTCGGTGAAGTGACCGGCGTTCAGCTCCAGGCCTTCGATCTCCTTGGAGGTGATGAAGGTACCGGTGTAGCTCTCGGGCAGCAGGCGGCTGTCGTCGTACTGCAGAACCGGCAGCTCAGGCATCATGTCACCGTACTTGAGCACGGTGTTGGAGACGCGAAACTTGATGGCAGCGCCACCGCGGGCCAGGTTGTGCGGCGAATTGGTCGGCGCGGTGTCGCTGGGCTTGAAGAAGTCGATGCCGGCCCCGCCATTACGGCCTTTGCCACCATCCAGGCGCAGTGCATACAGGCCGAAGGCATCAACGCCCACACCTACGGTGCCTTGGGTGAAGCCGGAGGAGAATTTGCCGATGAACGCCTGGCCCCATTCGCTCTGGTCGTTCTTGCCGTGCTTCTTGTCACGGTTGATGTAGGCGTTGCGCAGCAGAACGTTGGCGTGGCTGTCCTCGAGGAAGCCCTTGCTGTCGGCCTGATCGTTGGCCTGTGCCTGGGTCGCGGCGATCATCGCCAGGGCGACCAGGCTGATCCTGGTTTTCAACATGTTGTTTTCCTTATTTCCAAATCAAAAACGCTTTGCACTATTACGCCAGGAACCAACGCCCCTTCGTAGGTTCGACGCTATGCGGATCCGAACTGAAAGGCCCGCCGATCATGGGATGGCGGGCTTTTCGCAGCAGCATGGCCATGGGTGGCCAGCAAGCGTTGGCCGAATCCTATCCGTGTGCGATTACAAATGTCAAAAAGTCGTGAATTGCAGGTTGATATGACCAAATTCGAGGAATGACTTGGTGCATTTCCATGCATGTTTGCCAATACGAAAGGCAATTTCTCTTTTGTAGGATTGGCCCTCTTGACCTAACAGACAAATCCCGGCGAACCCTTGCAACGGCTTGCCAGGTCACAAACGAAAACGCCACCGCAATAGCGGTGGCGTTCTTGATGGGGCGGGCTCCTGCCCTGGTCAGTGCCAGACCCCCAGCAGCGCATCCAGCTCAGCGTCGCTGATCAGCCCTTGAGGATAGCGGCCGTCAAGCAGACGTCGTGGGTCGGTCGTCCTGACCCGTTTGCCTCCATGGTGTTTCAACCACTGCGCCACAACCCTGAGCGAGTGGTGATTGACTGCCGATGGGCGCAAAGCCGTCTCACTTGCTGCGTTCATGTCCACACGTACTCCCTGGGCCCGTGAGCGGCTAATTTACGTCTTGATTGTTACAGGACGGTGTGCCCGGCCTGCCTGGGTAACTCCCTGAAAAACAATACAAAACGTATGCCATGCAGCCTTCCGGATATCGTCGGAGCAAAAAAAACCCGTCATCTGACGGGCTTTTTCGTGTGGCAGCTATCAGCGCTTGAACGGTGCCGGCTGCTGCTGGGTCAGGCAATGGATGTTGCCACCGCCAAGCAGCAGCTCACGGCCCGGGATCATCACCACTTCGTGGCCCGGGAAGACCTTGGCAAGAATCGCTCTGGCCTGCGCATCTGCCGGGTCATTGAAGCTCGGTGCAATGATGCCGCCGTTGACGATCAGGAAGTTCACGTACGAACCGGCCAGGCGCACCGACGGGTCGCGCTCCTGGCTGCCGGCCACCTGATCGACACCGGCGCATTCTTCTTCTGTGGCAAACAGCGGACCAGGGATCGGCATCTTGTGCACCACAAACTCGCGGCCTTTGGCATCACGGGTGTTTTTCAGCACCTCGTAGGCGGCGTGGCAACGGGCGTAGTTGGGGTCGTTGGAATCATCCGTCCAGGCCAGTAACACTTCGCCCGGGCTTACGTAACAGCAGAAGTTGTCGACGTGGCCGTCGGTTTCGTCGTTGTACAGGCCATCGGGCAACCAGACGATGGTTTGCACCGCCAAGTGCTCGCGCAGGGTCTCTTCGATCTGCTCGCGGTTCAGGTGTGGGTTGCGGTTGCGGTTGAGCAGGCACTCTTCGGTGGTGATCAGGGTGCCTTCACCATCGACATGGATCGAACCGCCTTCCAGCACGAAGCCTTCGGTGTGGTAGCGCTGGCAGCGCTCCATTTCCAGCACCTTGGCCGCCAGTTCCTCATCGCGGTTCCACGGCGCATACAGGCCACCGTCGAAGCCGCCCCAGGCGTTGAAGCCCCAGTCCACACCGCGCACTTCACCGTGGTCGTTGATCACGAAGGTCGGGCCGGTGTCACGCACCCAGGCGTCATCGTTGCTGATTTCCACCACACGAATGTTCGGCAGGTCGAGCTGACGACGGGCGTTTTCGTACTGACCGGCGGAAACGGCTACCGTTACCGGCTCGAAGCGGGCAATTGCCTTGGCCAGGGTGACATGGGCCGCCTGGGCTGGTTTGCCGCCCAGGCGCCAGTTGTCCGAGCGCTCTGGCCAGACCATCCAGACCTGGCTTTGCGGCGCCCATTCGGCGGGCATGTGGAAACCGTCGGCGCGGGGGGTGGAGTTGAGGGTTTTCATGGGTAACCTCTGCAAAGGCACTAGGCCGATGGTCGATGGATAGCAAGTGAATGTGACATTTCCGACGGTGCAGGATGCCGGCGGCATTTGGCTAATTTATAACCGATACATATCGACTTTAGAAGCCTAAAATACGATTAATGATTGATAAATTTCTACTTTTGACCGATATCAATCGACAAGTGGTCAGCCAAGATCAATCGGGTATCGACGTTCGATATAATTGTTTGGCGCAGGCTGCACCAGCATGCCAAAAAGCCTCAAGATGAAACCTGTTTCATCTTTCTGCTTGAAAAGCCGAGCTTGTGGCCGATAACCCGGTGCAAAGATGAAATCGACAGGTGGGCTCGTGCTGGCTCACCGCCAGCCGATCTAGGCTCAGTTTGCCAAGGCGGCGGACTTAGAGCGGACCTTTCAAGGTCGGACCTTCAGCACACTGACCGAAGAATTTCCATGAACATCATAGCGACCGAGATACCCGACGTAGTCATCATCGAACCAAAGGTCTTCGGCGACAGCCGTGGCTTTTTCTTCGAAAGCTTCAATGCCCGCGAATTCAAGAAGCAGACCGGGTTTGACGGCCATTTTGTCCAGGACAACCATTCGCGCTCCCAGCGCGGCGTGCTGCGCGGCCTGCATTACCAGATCGACAACCCTCAGGGCAAACTGGTGCGCGTGGTGCAGGGCGAAGTGCTGGACGTGGCCGTGGACATCCGCCGCAGTTCGCCGTACTTCGGCCGCTGGGTAGCCCGGCGCCTGACCGCCACCGACCACCTGCAGTTCTGGATTCCACCGGGGTTCGCCCATGGCTTCCTGGTGCTGAGCGAAACAGCCGACTTCCTGTACAAGACCACCGATTATTACAACCCTGCCGCCGAGCGATCGATCCGTTGGGACGACCCTGACCTGGCCATCGACTGGGGGGTGGAGAACCCGACCCTGTCGGCCAAGGACCAGGCGGCCGTGCGGTTGAAAGACGCGGACCTGTTCCCATGAAAATCCTCGTCTGTGGCCACCATGGCCAGGTCGCTCAGGCGCTGCAGGCGCAATTGAACGGGCTTGGCGAAGTGCATCTGCTTGGCCGCGATCAACTGAACATGGCACGGCCCGAGGCGCTGCGCGAACCACTGCGACGCCTTGCCCCGCAGCTGATCATCAACGCCGCCGCCCATACCGCGGTGGACCAGGCCGAAAGCGAAGCCGACCTGGCCTTCGCGATCAATGCAGAAAGCCCACGGGTTCTGGCCGAAGAGGCGGTGCGCCTGGGTGCGCCGCTGATCCACTACTCCACCGACTATGTCTTCGATGGCGAAAAGGCCTTGCCCTACACCGAGCTCGACCACCCCAACCCGCTGGGGGTCTACGGCCGCAGTAAACTGGCCGGGGAGCAAGCCATCACCGCAGTGGATGGCGAACACCTGATTTTGCGCACCAGCTGGGTCTACTCGCTGTACGGGCGCAACTTCCTGCTGACCATGCAACGCCTGCTGCAGGAAAAACCGCAGCTGCGCGTGGTCAGCGACCAGGTCGGCGCCCCCACCTGGGCCACGACCATCGCCGTCGCCACCCGGGAACTGATCGAGCGCTGGCAAGCCGGGCGGCGCGGCGCCTGGGGCACCTATCACCTCACCGCCCAAGGCGAAACTTCCTGGTTCGGCTTCGCCCAGGCCATCGGCGAGCAGCTCAAGGCGCGCGGCCTGCCCTGCGCCGAGCTGCTGCCGATCCCCTCCAGCGAGTACCCGACCCCAGCGCGCCGCCCGGCCAACTCACGCCTGGACTGCTCGCGCCTGGCCCGTGAGTGGGACGTACACCTGCCGCACTGGCACCAGGCACTGATCGACTGCCTCAAGTAGCGCATAATTGCGCCAGACCCTTCTGGCGCATGTACGCGATGATTGCAAAACCCACGCCCCCTCGCCGTCCCCGCTGGCGCAGCCTGGCCCTGCTGGCCCTGTGCCTGGCACCACTGCTGTGGCCACTGCACCATCTGGCCGAGCGCTACTATCAGGACGAACTGGCCTCGCAGAACCGCCAGACCCTCGACCTGTACGTCGCCAACCTGCTCGGCACCCTGCACCGCTATGAAACCCTGCCGCAGATCCTCGGCGACCTGCCGGCACTGCGCGGCGTGCTGGCCGACCCGTTCCGACTCGAAGCGGTCACCAATGCCAACCGCCTGCTCAAGGACATCGTCCAACAGACCGGCGCCGAGGTGATGTACCTGATGGACGTCAGCGGCAATACCCTGGCCGCCTCCAATTGGGACAAGCAGGACAGCTTCGTCGGCCGTAACTTCTCGTTCCGCCCGTACTTCATCGAAGCCATGGCCGGCCACCTGGGTCGCTTCTTCGGCCAAGGCACCACCTCGGCCAAACGCGGCTACTTCTTCGCTGCCGCCGTGCGCGACCGCGAACGCATCGTCGGTGTGCTGGTGGTCAAGGTCGACCTGGACCACACCGAAACCCTCTGGGGCCGTACCCCCGAGCAATTGCTGCTGACCGACCACAACGGCGTGGTGATCCTCACCTCGCGCCCCGAATGGCGTTTTCGTGCCACCCGTGAGCTGACCGACGCCGAGCGCCAGGCGATCATCGCTATCCAGCCCTACCCGACCCAGGCCCCGCAGCCGCTGACGCTCAACCAGGACGCCTGGCTCACCCAGACCCGCGATATCAAGGAAACCGGCTGGCAGGTGAGCATCCTTGCCCCACGCTCGCTGGTCGATCGCTCGGTGCAGACCGTAATGGCCATCGGCGCTGGCGCACTGCTGGTGCTGATGCTGTTCGCCGGCCTGGTGATGCAGCGGCGCCGCCACTACATCGACCGCATCGACTTCGAGGCCCGTGGCCGCCAGGAGCTGGAGTCACGCGTGGCCGAGCGTACCGCCGCCCTCGAAGGCCTCAATGCCCGGCTCAAGAGCGCCGTGCTGGAGCGCGAGAACGCCCAGCAGGAGCTGGTGCGCGCCCAGGACGAACTGGTCCAGGCCGGCAAGCTGTCGGTGCTAGGCACCATGTCGGCGAGCATCAGCCACGAACTCAACCAGCCCTTGGCGGCGATCCGCAGCTACGCCGAGAACGCCGAAATCCTGCTCGACCACCAGCGCACCGAGGACGCCCGCGGCAACCTCAAGCTGATTGGCGAACTGACCGGGCGCATGGCTTCGATCATCGCCCACCTGCGCGCCTTTGCCCGTCGCGACCGCCACGCCCCGGAAAGCGTAGCCCTGCAGCCAGCGCTGGATGATGCGCTGGCCCTGTTGGCCAAGCGCCGCCGGGCAATGGCCGTGGAGCTGATCCGCGACCTGCCCGAAGCCACCCTGTGGGTGCAGGCCGGCGAAACCCGCTTGCGCCAGGTGCTTGGCAACCTGCTGGCCAACGCCCTCGACGCCCTGACGGAAAAGGCCAACCCGCGGCGCCTGTGGCTGAGTGCCGAACAACGCGATGGCTACGTCTACCTGTACATTCGCGACAACGGCCCGGGCTTCAGCCGCCAGGCCCTGGAGCACGCCAAGGAGCCGTTCTTCACCACCAAGACCCGCACCCAGGGCCTGGGCCTGGGCCTGGCCATCTGCGAAAGCCTGATGCGCGCCCTGGGCGGTGAACTGTTGCTGGCCAACCACCCTGAAGGTGGCGCCCTGCTCACCCTGCAACTGCGCGTGGCCGCACCCGGCGCTACTTTGCCCACTTCGGAGGACCCCTCGGCATGACGACCGAGCCTTACATCGACAGCCAGGCCCAGGTGATCCTGGTCGATGACGACCCACACCTGCGCCAGGCCCTGAGCCAGACCCTCGACCTGGCCGGGCTCAAGGTCGCCGCCCTGGCAGATGCCCAAGGCCTGGCCGAGCGCATCGAGCCTGATTGGCCGGGCGTGGTGGTCAGCGATATCCGCATGCCAGGCATCGACGGCCTGCAACTGCTGGAGCAGTTGCACGGCCGCGACAGCGAGCTACCGGTGCTGCTGATCACCGGCCACGGCGATGTGCCACTGGCGGTGCAGGCGATGCGCGCGGGCGCCTACGACTTCCTGGAAAAGCCCTTCGCCAGCGACGCCCTGCTCGACAGCGTGCGCCGCGCCCTGGCCTTGCGCCGCCTGGTGCTGGACAACCGCAGCCTGCGCCTGGCCCTGAGCGACCGTCAGCAACTGGCCACCCGCCTGGTCGGCCACTCACCGTCGATGCATCGCCTGCGTGAACAGATCGGCGCCCTGGCGGGTACCCGCGCCGATGTGCTGATCCTCGGCGAAACCGGCGCCGGCAAAGAGGTGGTCGCCCGCGCCCTGCACGACCTGTCCAGCCGTCGCGCGGGCCCGTTCGTAGCAATCAATGCCGGTGCACTGGCCGAGTCGGTGGTCGAAAGCGAGCTGTTCGGCCACGAGCCGGGCGCCTTCACCGGTGCGCAGAAGCGCCGCATCGGCAAGTTCGAGTTCGCCAATGGCGGCACGCTGTTCCTCGACGAGATCGAGAGCATGAGCCTGGACGTGCAGGTGAAGCTGCTGCGCCTGCTGCAGGAGCGGGTGGTCGAGCGCCTCGGCGGCAACCAGCTCATCCCGCTGGATATCCGCATCATCGCGGCCACCAAGGAAGACCTGCGCACCTCTGCCGACCAGGGGCGCTTTCGCGCCGACCTCTACTATCGCCTGAACGTGGCACCGCTGCGCATCCCCCCTTTACGCGAACGCGGGGACGACATCCTGGTGTTGTTCCAGCACTTCGCCGATGCCGCCAGCCAGCGCCATGGCCTGCCACCCCACAGCCTGCAACCGGCCCAGCGGGCCATGCTGCTGCGCCATGACTGGCCGGGCAACGTGCGCGAACTGCAGAATGCTGCCGAACGTTTTGCCCTGGGCCTGGAGCTGGCCCTCGATGAGCAGGCACCCGCTGCTGCACCGACTGCGGCGCCAATCCTGCTGGGCAACCTCAGCGAGCAGGTCGAGCGGTTCGAACGCTCGCTGATCGCCGCCGAACTGGCCCAGCCCCACAGTTCCATGCGCAGCCTCGCCGAAGCCCTCGGCATCCCGCGCAAGACCCTGCACGACAAGCTGCGCAAGCACGGCCTGCATTTTGAAGGCGGTGCCAGCGGCAGCGACGACCACGAGGAAAACCGCCCATGAGTTCCGATAGCCAATACCTGCAGTCCGTGCTGCACGGCGACATTCCGCTGACCCGTGAAATGGGCCTGGAAGTCATCGATTGGCAAGCCCAGACCCTGCGCCTGCAACTGCCGCTGGCGGCCAACGTCAACCACAAGAGCACGATGTTCGGCGGCAGCCTGTACTGTGCCGCGGTACTGGTGGGCTGGGGCTGGCTGCACCTGCGCCTGCGCGATCTGGGCATCGATGACGGGCATATCGTCATCCAGGAAGGCCAGATCAGCTATCCGCTGCCGGTGACCGGCGCGGCGGTGGCGCGTTGCGCAGCACCGGACGAAAAGGCCTGGGAGCGGTTCCTGACGATGTACCAGCGCCGTGGCCGGGCCCGGCTGACGCTGGCGACCACAGTCAGCAACGCTGGCAGTGATGAGCCCGCCGTCACCTTCAGCGGGCAGTATGTGTTACATCGCTGAGGCGAGCTGGATCAGCGCCTGGCGCCAGCTGGCGGCACCGGGCAGGGCCAGGAAGAACGGATTGAGCAACGACTCACGGGCCGGGTAGCGGAACGGCTGGCCATCCAGACCAATCACCTCGCCCCCGGCACCTTCCAGCACCCCCTGCGCCGCCGCCGTATCCCATTGCGAAGTCGGCGCCAGGCGTGGGTAGCAGTCGGCGCTGCCTTCGGCCAGCAGGCAGAATTTCAGCGAGCTGCCGATATTCGCCAACTCCAGCTCACCGACGGCAGCACTCAGATCCGCCAGCAGCGCCTCCTGTTGCGGGCTGGAATGACGACGGCTGGCCACCACGGTGAAACGGCCACCGGCAGGCGGCGCATTGCGCACGTGAACAGGCAGCGCCTCAGCAGCCCCTTCGGAGCGCCATGCGCCGAAGCCACGGCCACCGAAATAGCAGCGCCCGTTGGTCGGCATCGACACCACGCCAAACACCACCTCGCCGTTCTCGACCAGCGCGATGTTGACGGTGAATTCCTCACTGCCGGCGATGAACTCCTTGGTGCCGTCGAGCGGGTCAACCAGCCACCAGCGGCTCCAGCCCTGGCGCTCGGCCAGCGGGATATTGCAGTCCTCTTCGGAGAGCACCGGAATCTGCGGCGCCAGCGCCAGCAAGCCATCGGCAATGACCCGATGCGCCGCCAGGTCGGCAGCCGTCACCGGCGAATCGTCGGCCTTGTTGGTCACCGCCACGTCGGCGCGCCAGAACGGCAGGATGGCCTCGCCGGCCTGCTGGGCGAGCTTGACCACTTGGTGCATCAGTTGCAGGTCGTTCATGCTTCGAGCAGCCCCCGCTGGATCAACAGGTCACGGGCCAGGTACAGCGCCGCCAACGCCCGCCCCTCGGTGAACTGCGGGTGCATGGCCAGGGCTGAAAGCTCGCGCAGGTTAACCTTGTCGACCCGCATCGGCTCCGGCTCGTCGCCCTCCAGGCGCTCCTCGTAGAGGTCGCTGGCCAGTACCACCTGGATCTTCTGGCTCATGTAGCCCGGTGACAGCGACAGCTCGGTCAGGTGCTCCAGCTGGCGAGCGCCAAAGCCGGCTTCTTCCTTGAGCTCACGGTCGGCGGCGGCCAGCACGTCCTCACCTGGCTCGATCAGGCCCTTGGGCAGCGACAACTCGTATTCGTCGGTGCCGCCGCAGTATTCCTCCACCAGCACCGCGTGCTCGGCGTCGAGCATGGCCACGATCATCACCGCGCCGTAGCCGTTGCCACGGCCAACCAGGCGCTCATAGGTGCGCTCGTTGCCATTGCTGAAGCGCAGCTGCACGGCCTCGACCCTGAACAGGCGGCTGCTGGCGACGATTTCGCGACTGAGGACGGTGGGTTTCTGGCGCATGGGGCGGCTCCTTGGCGTGAACGGGTTACTATACCGTGGCTTGCCGACTGATCGAGAGTTTCCCATGCCTGTTCTTCCCTGGTCTGCCATCGATACCGTCCTGCTGGACATGGACGGCACCCTGCTCGACCTGCACTACGACAACCGCTTCTGGCTCGACCACCTGCCCCAGCGCTACGCCGAGCTGCATGGAGTCAGCCGGGCCATGGCGGAAATGGAGCTGCAGCCACTGTTCGAGCGCAATGCCGGCACACTCAACTGGTACTGCCTGGACTTCTGGAGCCGCGAGCTGAAACTGCCGATTCGCGAGCTCAAGCGCGAAATCGCCGACCTGATCGCCCTGCGGCCCGATGCCGACACCTTCCTCGCGGCCATCCGCAAGGCCGGCAAGCGCGTGGTGATGATCACCAATGCCCACCGCGATTCACTGTCGCTGAAGCTGGAGCGGGTGGAACTGGCGCCGTATTTCGAACGGCTGATCAGTTCGCACGATTACGGTTTCCCAAAGGAGAACCCGCAGTTCTGGGATGCCTTGAAGGCGGATATCGGCTTTGATCCGCAGCGCAGCCTGTTCATCGATGACACCTTGGCCATCCTGCGCAGTGCGCGGCGGTTTGGCGTGGGGCATCTGTTGGCAATACGCCAGCCGGACAGCAAGGCGCAGCCGCGCGATACCGAGGAGTTCGCGGCGGTCGAGGACTACCGGGATTTGCTGGTAGGCCTGTAAGGGCCTCTTCGCGGGTAAACCCGCGAAAGGGCCGGGACGGCAGATAGAGATCAGTCAGGAATGCGCAGCACCTGCCCCGGATAGATCTTGTCCGGGTGCTTGAGCATCGGCTTGTTGGCCTCGAAGATCTTGTTGTAATCGGCCTTGCCATACGCGACCACCGCAATCGCTGACAGCGTGTCGCCTTTTTTCACGGTGACGAACCTGGCCGCCGCCACGACCGGCCCGGTCACGGTGATCTGGTCATCGACGCTGGCCACCCCGGCGATGTTGCCCGCGGCAAGGATGATCTTCTCTTTCTCCTCCTGGCTGGCCACCTCGCCCTTGAGGGTGACCTTGTCACCCTCTACAGTGGCCGAGATATTCGGGTTGCCCAGGCCGACACTTTCCACGTGTTTCTTCAACTGCTCCTCGGCGTTGGCATTGCCGGGAGTCAGCAGGTCGATCAACTTCTCGCCGGCTTCCTTCACGAAACTGAACAGGCTCATGACGCGCTCCTTGTTGACGTAAACCTCGGAGCCAGGAGTCTAGGCCATGATTGCCCCGCCCGCCCCACTGCGACCAATCGACGCGGTCTATCAAGGCATAGAGCCTAGCGATTAGACGCGACCGGCCCACAAGCCTAGGCTTGATGCTATCAAACAGCCGCCGGTAGTCAGCCTCCCGATGCAAAGCAAACCTCCGGTCTGCGCGGCCTCCATGCCTCTGGCCCTGCCCGCCGCCAGCAACACCTACGACTACGTCCAGCTCAGCGACGGCCAACGCGCCTGCACGCCGCTGGCCGAAGAAGTCGCCCTGGCCATTGCCTACAACGGCCTGAACCAGGCGGTGATGCTGGTCAGCCCCACCGACCTGGAAGACTTCGCGGTCGGTTTCAGCGTCGGCAGCGGCATTGTCGAAGGCACTGCGGAGATCTATGACCTGAAGCTTTCCGGCAGCGGCTCGGCGATGTATGCCGACCTGGAGATCTCCAGCCGTGCGTTCTGGAACCTGAAGAACCAGCGCCGTCAGTTGGCCGGTACCAGCGGCTGCGGCTTGTGCGGGGTGGAAGCCCTGGAACAGGCGCTGCCGGAACTGACTGCTCTGCCGGGCGCTCCGTTGCCGCCGGCGCAATGGCTGGCAGGCCTGCGCGAGCGCATCGATGCGTTCACGCCGCTGGGCCAGCACTGCGGTGCCGTGCACGCGGCGCTGTTCATGAACGCCCAGGGCGAACTGCTGATGGGCCGCGAAGACATCGGCCGGCACAACGCCCTCGACAAGCTGATCGGCGCCCTGCTGCGCCAAGGCATCAGCACCGAAGGCGGCCTGGCGATCGTCACCAGCCGCTGCAGCCTGGAGCTGATCCAGAAAGTGCTGCGCGCCGGCATCCAGACCCTGGTCAGCCTCTCGGCGCCCACCGGCCTGGCCCTGCAATGGGCGCGCAAGCACAACCTCAACCTCATTCATCTGCCCAAACACAGTGCACCGCGGGTCTACAGCCCAGCGGCGGAGTCGTAACAGTCGTGACCTCGTACCAGCAACTCCCGGACAACGCCCCAGCCTCCACCCCTCGCTACCAGCCCTACCACGGCCCCGCCGGTGGTTGGGGCGCGCTGCGCAGCGTGGCCAAGGCCTGGGTCGGCAGCGACAACGCGCTGAAGAACATCCGCGCCCTGCTCAAGACCAACCAGAACGGCGGCTTCGACTGCCCCGGCTGCGCCTGGGGTGACTCGCCCGAGAGCGGCATGGTCAAGTTCTGCGAGAACGGCGCCAAGGCGGTCAACTGGGAAGCCACCAAACGCCGTGTCGATGCGGCGTTCTTCGCTCGCTACAGCGTCAGCGCACTGCTGCAACAGAGTGACTACTGGCTTGAGTACCAGGGCCGCCTGACCGAGCCGATGGTTTACGACCCACAAAGCGACCGCTACCAGCCGATCGCCTGGGATGCCGCCTACGCCCTGATCGCCCGTGAGCTGAACAAGCTGGCCACCCCCGACCAGGCCGAGTTCTACACCTCCGGCCGGGCCAGCAACGAAGCGGCCTACCTGTATCAGCTGTTCGTGCGCGCCTATGGCACCAACAACTTCCCCGACTGCTCGAACATGTGCCACGAAGCCAGCGGTGTGGCCCTGGGCCAGAGCATCGGAGTCGGCAAGGGTACTGTCACCTATGACGACTTCGAGCACGCTGATGCGATCTTCGTCTGGGGTCAGAACCCAGGTACCAACCACCCTCGCATGCTCGATCCACTGCGCGACGCGGTGAAACGCGGCGCCCAGGTGGTTTGCGTCAACCCGCTCAAGGAGCGTGGCCTGGAGCGCTTCCAGCACCCGCAAAACCCGTTGGAAATGTTGACCAACAGCGACCGCCCGACCAACACGGCCTTCTTCCGCCCGGCACTGGGCGGCGACATGGCGCTGCTGCGCGGCATGGCCAAGTTCGTCTTGCAATGGGAGCGCGAAGCCCAGGCCAACGGCGAGCCGGCAGTCTTCGACCACGTGTTCATTGCTGAGCACGGCCACGGCGTGGAGGAATACCTGGCAGCGGTGGACGCCACCTCCTGGGAACACATCCAGGCACAATCCGGCCTGACGCTAGCCGACATCGAGCTGGCTGCCCGCATGTACTGCCGTGGCAAGCGGGTGATCATGTGCTGGGCGATGGGCATCACCCAGCACCGCCATTCGGTGCCGACCATCCAGGAAATCGTCAACCTGCAGATGCTGCGCGGCAACATTGGCGTGCCGGGCGCCGGCCTGTGCCCGGTACGTGGCCACAGCAACGTGCAGGGCGACCGCACCATGGGCATCAACGAGCGCCCGCCAGTGGCGCTGCTCGATGCCATCGAAAAACGTTTCAACTTCCCGGTGCCGCGGCATAACGGCCACAACACCGTGGAGGCGATCCACGCCATGCTCGATGGCCGTTCGAAAGTGTTCATCGGCCTTGGCGGCAACTTCGCCCAGGCCACCCCGGACACCGAACGCACCGCGCAGGCCCTGCGCAACTGCGACCTCACCGTGCACATCAGCACCAAGCTCAACCGCAGCCACCTGATCCACGGCAAGCAAGCGCTGATCCTGCCGTGCCTGGGCCGCACCGATATCGACCTGCAGGCCGACGGGCCGCAGGCCGTCACCGTGGAAGACTCGTTCAGCATGGTCCACGCCTCCAATGGCCAGCTCAAGCCGCTGTCGACCCAGATGCGCTCGGAGCCTGCCGTAGTTGCCGGTATCGCGGCCGCTACCTTGGGCAAACACCCGGTGGACTGGCACTGGCTGGTGGCCGATTACGACCGCATCCGCGACCTGATCGGCGACACCATTGCCGGTTTTACCGACTTCAACCAGCGCCTGGCCCTCCCGGGCGGTTTCTACCTGGGCAACAGCGCTGGCAGCCGCCAGTGGAAGACCACCACAGGCCGCGCCAACTTCAAGGCCAACCTGCTGCCCGACACCCTGATCGACGAGCGCGTTCGCGCCAGCGGCCAGTTGCCGGACCTGATCATGCAGTCGATGCGCTCCCACGATCAGTACAACACCACCATCTACGGCCTGGACGACCGCTACCGCGGCGTGCGCGGCCAGCGCGAGGTACTGTTCGCCAACGAGGCCGACATCATCCGCCTGGGCTTCCAGCCTGGGCAAAAGGTCGACATCGTCTCGTTGTGGGGTGACGAGCATGTGCGCCGTGTGCATGGCTTCACATTGCTGGCCTTCGATATCCCTGCGGGGCAAGCGGCGGCGTACTATCCGGAAGTGAACCCGCTGATTCCCCTGGAAAGCATCGGCGACGGCAGCCATACGCCGACCTCCAAGTTCGTTGCCATCAAGCTGGAACGCGCCCGGGACGACGGCCGAATCCTGTAAGCAGAAGTGCCCCGGCAAAAACGAAAAAAGCCCTGAACCGCGAGGTCCAGGGCTTTGTCACAATAAGCTCAGACAAGCGAAAATAGACAAAGTTTCATAGCAAATACAGTAAGTTAGAGAATTGTGTACAACTCGTGTTACTCGTCGGATTTTCGTTGCCAGCCGCCCGCCTTAGCCTCAAATTCGCCCTCGTCATCCCTATGAGGCTTTCTCGATGAAGAAGTACTCCTCGATTCTGTTGTTGTCTTTCAGCTTGCTCAGCGGCGTTGCCATGGCAGGCGGCACCACCGAGGCCGGCATTGGCGGCGCATTGGGTGGGGTACTGGGCTCAGTCGTGGGCCAGTCCATCGGCGGTAGCACTGGCGGCACCATCGGTGCTGGCCTGGGCGGCGCTGCCGGTAGTGCCGTAGGTGCCAACAAGCACCAGCGTGGTGAGGCTGCCATCGGTGGCGCATTGGGCGCCGCAGGCGGTAACGCGGTAGGTCGCTCGATGGGCGGCACCACCGGTAGCTACATCGGTGCAGCCGCTGGCGGCGGCGCTGGTGGTGCACTGGGCAACTACATGGGCAAAGAAGCCGATGAAGAAGATCGCCATGACGACCGTCGCTACCGTCGTGACTACGACGACCGTCGCCACTACGACCGTGGCCGCCACTATGGCCACCGCAAGCACCGTCACTGGCGTGACTGATACCTGAGGCTCAGCCCACAGGTAAAAAGAGCCCTGCCCTCACCGGCAGGGCTTTTTCATGCCTGCGGATCGAGTTGCAGGCCGGCCAGGATCACCTGCAGTGCCTCGGGCAGCGGCACCGGCCTGCCACTGGCACGCTCGATGAACACCTGCACCACCGTCCCTGCTGCGCACGCATCGGTTTCCCCTGGGCGGTAGAGTGCCAGGCGGTACTCCACCGTGCTGCCTGCCAGCCGCATCACGCCCAACCCCACCTCCAGCACATCCGGGAAGCCCGGCAAAGCGAAGAAGTCTGCCGCCGAACTCACCACGAAAGCCGCCAGCTCGCCATCGCGCAGATCGACATCCGCCTGTTCGACAAGGAAGGCCTGGATGGCGGTTTCGAAGAAGCCATGCACGGTGGCGCCAGCGATGTGGCCGTTGACGTCGTTGTCCTGGGGGCGGGTGAGGATTGGGTGGAAGTGGGAGAAGGCCGTGCGGTTGGGGGATTCGGTCATGAGTTATCCACAATTGGTTACATCAGAGAGAAGCTTCCCACAACAAGTCAGGAAGGCCTATAGTCGCAATCAACTATAGATTGCATAGCATGGTGTATCCCCAATGAAATCGAGAATCACACCAGTGCCTACTCATCAGCTGGACCATGCACACCTTAGCCGAATGGCAGAATCAGGCCGAATCAATGCAACACATATTGTAGGGCAGCCCGGAGGCTGGGCTGTCCAGGTTGACGTCAACCATCAGGAACATGTGCTCATTGCTCAACGCAGTGGCAATGTCAGGCTGTTCAAGAAATTCGAAACCTTGGTGACCTACCTGCTCGACCTCGGCATTGACCATTTCCAGGTCGATGCGTCCACCTTCGACCCGGCCCAGCTGAGCACCTACCAACGTCCTGACCGTGCGCTGGCACTCAAACGAGTTCATGAGGCAGCAGCCTATGAAGGGTGGTTTTCCGAACAGGTCGAGGCAAGCCTCAAGGATGTATCCCCTGTGATCGAGGACGATGATGCGGAGCGGCAACTCGCTGTCTTGCGCGCCAACCTCAAAGCCAAGACTCGCTGATGCGACTGGTTTGGCGAGAAATGGCGCTTAAAGACCGTATTCGCATCATGGAGCACATTTCCGAGAACAATCCTGCAGCTGCCATAGTGTTGGACGAGACGTTCAGAGACAAGGCGAGGCGCGCCACTCTGGCACCCACGCTGTATAAGGCCGGCAGATACCCAGGCACGAGAGAAATTGTCGTAAGGTCGAATTATGTGATGATTTACCGAATCATGGATGACCGCATTGAGATCATACGCATCCTCCATGCACGGCAGCAGTGGCCGTGCCCCAGATACAAAAAAGCCGCCCGAATGGGCGGCTTTCTCGTTGCGGCTGGGCTCAGCTTACAGCTGTGGGCCAGCAGCCTTGATGGCGTCGGAAACTTCGAACTTCTTGAAGTTTTCGATGAACAGCTTGGCCAGGCCTTGGGCGGCCTCGTCGTAGGCAGCCTTGTCAGCCCAGTTGGTGCGCGGGTTGAGCAGCTCGGTTTCAACGCCTGGAACAGCCTTCGGCACGTCCAGGTTGATGATGTCCAGGTGCTCGGTTTCGGCACCGACCAGCGCGCCGCTCTGGATCGCAGCGATCACCGCACGGGTGGTCGGGATGCTGAAGCGCTTGCCAACGCCGTAGCCACCGCCAGTCCAGCCGGTGTTGACCAGGTAGACCTTGGAGCCGAAGGCGTTGATACGCTTGATCAGCAGCTCGGCGTACTCGCCAGCCGGGCGCGGGAAGAACGGTGCGCCGAAGCAGGTGGAGAAGGTCGACTTGATGCCGCCGCCCGAACCCATTTCGGTGGAACCGACCAGCGCGGTGTAACCGGACAGGAAGTGGTAGGCCGCCTGCTCGTTGTTCAGGATCGAAACCGGAGGCAGAACACCGGTCAGGTCGCAGGTCAGGAAGATAACGGCATTAGGCTCGCCGCCCAGGTTCGCTTCGGAACGCTTGGCAACGTGCTCCAGCGGGTAGGCCGCACGGCTGTTCTGGGTCAGGCTGACATCGGTGTAGTCGGCGTGCTTGTTGGCGTCGAGAACAACGTTTTCCAGCACGGCGCCATGCTTGATGGCTTTCCAGATGACCGGCTCGTTCTTCTCGGACAGGTCGATGCACTTGGCGTAGCAGCCGCCTTCCATGTTGAAGACAACGCCTTCGCCCCAACCGTGCTCGTCGTCACCGATCAGGTAACGGCTTTCGTCGGCCGACAGGGTGGTCTTGCCGGTGCCGGACAGGCCGAAGAACAGGGTCACATCGCCTTCTTCGCCGATGTTGGCAGCGCAGTGCATCGGCAGCACGTCGGCAGCCGGCAGCAGGAAGTTCTGCACCGAGAACATGGCTTTCTTCATTTCGCCGGCGTAGCGCATGCCAGCGATCAGCACTTTCTTCTGGGCGAAGTTGATGATCACGCAGCCGTCGGAGTTGGTGCCGTCACGCTCAGGCTCGCAAACGAAGTTGGCAACGTTGAGGATCTGCCACTGGTCGCGACCGGCCGGGTTGAACTGGCCTGGCTCCGGGTTGATGAACAGGCAACGACCGAACAGGTTCTGCCAGGCAGTCTGGGTGGTCATCTTCACCGGCAGGTAGTGCTCGGCAGCAGCCCCTACGTGAACGTAGGAAACGAAGTGATCCTGGGCGTTGTTGAACGCCTCGACGCGGTCCCACAGGGCATCGAACTTGTCAGCCGGGAACTTGCGGTTGATCGGGCCCCAGGCGATAGCGGCCTGGGTGGAAGGTTCTTCGACGATGAAACGGTCAGCCGGCGAGCGGCCAGTACGGTGGCCAGTTTCGACTACCAGTGCGCCGGTATCGGCCAGCACGCCTTCACCGCGTTGCAGCGCTTCTTCAACCAGCTTATCGACGCTCAGGTCGGTGTACACGGTGTTGTTGGCTTGCGTCATGAGATACCCCATCCGGCCCGAGGCCGAGTGCTCCAAACGTTTTGTAGTTGTCTCGAAAAAACTACTACAGCGAAAAAAGTGGCCGGATTATGCCAGAAACGCCCAAAAAAAGTAGGCCCCTCCTGTCAGAACTGCTCTTTTGCGCAATTCGACAGGAGATTCCCCTGAAATTAAACGTTTCAGTGGCGAGTTTCTGACGCCGCTTCCGTGCCGCCACCGGCAAACAGTTGCGCAACATCGCTGGCATCGAAGAAATAGCGCTGGTTACAGAACTGGCAATCGATCTCCACCGTGCCACCGCACTCCTCGACCAGCGCGTTTGCATCGTGCTCGCCCAAACTGACCAGCGCATTGCCGGAACGTTCGCGCGAGCAGCTGCACTTGAAGCGCAGCGGCTGGATGTCGAACAGGCGCACGGCGTCTTCGTGGTAGAGGCGGTGCAGCAGGGTTTCGTTGTCTTCCGACCACTCCTCGGGCTTGAGCGTCTTGGCCAGGGCAATCACGTGCTGCCAGCTGTCTTCGCGCTCCTCATCGTCCGGTTGGCGATCGCGCGGCAGTTGCTGCAACAGCAGGCCACGGGCCTTGCCGCCATCGGCGTTGAGCCAGAAGCGGGTGTTGAGCTGCTGCGACTGCACGAAGTAGTTGGTGAAGCACTCCGCCAGGTCGGCGCCGTCCAGCTCGACGGTGCCTTGGTAACGCTGGCCTTTGACCGGGTCGATGGTCAGGGTCAGGTGGCCGCCGGGCATCAACTGCTCCAGGGTGGCATCGGCCGGGATCTGCTCCGCCTCGTAGCGGGCCATGCCACGGATGTCGCGCTCGCCCGAACATTCGACCATCAGCAGCGGGATCGGCCCTTGGGAACGCGCCTGCAGAATCAGCAGGCCGTCGAACTTCAACGCGCCCACCAGCAAGGCGGTGGCGGCCATCAGTTCGCCAAGCAGTGCCTGCACCGGCTGCGGGTACTCATGACGAGCCAGCACCGCGGCGTAGCTGTCATCGAGAGACACCCACTCGCCGCGCACATCGCGCTCGTCGAAGATGAAACGTTGGGTGAAATCGGTATCAGGCAAATCGCTCATAGGTTTTGGCTATCTGAAAATGATGACAAAATGGTTACACCGGATGTCGAACTACTGCGATATCCCGTGGTAAAGCGCTCACAAGGCGCTCTGATTCCTGTTTGCAATAGAGGTATTCTATGGACAATCGACCACTGTTCCAAGCAAGGTGGTCCTTGGGGCCATTGGCAGCCTGTACGCTGCTTCCCATCGCTCTACTGTGTTTCTGGTTATGGCCTATTGGCCAGATCCTGTGCCTGACTTTCGACGAGTGGCTATTCCATAGCCTCAATACGCCACTGGCCGACCACACGGCCTGGCGCTACATCTGGACCGTCGGCAGCCTGCGCCCCTTCGACATCGTCGTCGGCCTGATCCTTCTGGCCGTGCTGATCCGTGGCAACTGGGTGTTCAAGGCCAGCCAGGTTCGCGAAGCCTTCTTTGGCTTTCTGGTCACGCTGCTCCTATTAGTGGTGATTCGCGCGCTGTTTTCCAAGTGGGTGGATGCAATGGGTTGGCAACATGACAGCCCGTCGATGGTGTTCGACCACGTGGTACACCTCAGCAGCTACTACCCGAACCTGGAAAAAGCCTGGGAACTGAAGGACCGTTCCAGTAACAGTTTCCCGGGTGATCATGCTTCGGTGCTGCTGATCTGGGCCTTGTTCATGAGCCTGTTCAGCCGCCGGCTGGTACAGCATCTGGTGGTCTGGAGCCTGGCGTTCCTGTTCATGATGCCGCGGCTGGTGGCCGGGGCGCACTGGGGGCAAGACGATTACATTGGCGGCCTGCTGATGGCGGTGCTGGCGTTGGGCTGGAGTTGCCATACGCCGCTGGCGGCCAAGGGCAGTGCCTTGCTGCTGCGCGGGACGGCGCCGTTGTTTGCGATCGCGGCCAAGCTACCGCTGGTCGGACGATTGGCAGTGATCCGCTAGATCCCTGGGGCTGCTGCGCAGCCCATCGCTGGCAAGCCAGCTCCCACAAGGTCATGCGTACGTCGATCAATGTGGGAGCTGGCTTGCCGGCGATGGGCCGCACAGCGGCCCCAGCTATTCGAAGCTCCCATGCAACTGGTGAATCTGCCGCCGCTGCTTCTTGGTCGGCCGGCCATCGGTAGTCACCCCCATCGCCCCTGCCTTGCGCATCTCGGCCGCCTGCTCACGGCGGCGTACACTCTCGTCAGTCTCTTCATACAGCGTCTGCGCCTCTGGCGCCCCGCGCCGCACCACCGACAGCGCCTTGACCACGACCGTGCGCTCGTCGAACCCGGTGCGCAACACGAACTCATCGCCCACCCGCGGCTCCTTGCCCGGCT
The DNA here is from genome assembly GCF_039673865.1 of Pseudomonas sp. TWI628. NCBI lineage: Bacteria > Pseudomonadati > Pseudomonadota > Gammaproteobacteria > Pseudomonadales > Pseudomonadaceae > Pseudomonas > Pseudomonas sp. TWI628. The sequence goes on from NZ_JBDJMM010000034.1 coordinate 54,240, forward strand.
TGCAGCGTTCGCCCCGGCAATGCACCTTGCCGCTCTCGATCGCCGCCTTGGCCAGCGCACGGGTCTTGTAGAACCGCGCCGCCCACAGCCATTTGTCCAGGCGGACCTTGTCGTCGTCCTCGGCTTTTTGTGCCATCTCGTTTCCTCGAATTCTGTCTTTCATCGAACTGTACTACCGTAACTGACGGATGCAAAAAGTCCCCGCCGTGCTTACAGTTCACCACCTTATCCGCAGGGTGTGCTTCGTGAAGAAATTTGACCATCTGACAGTGATCGGCCTGCGTGAGTGGGTGGCCCTGCCCGACCTCGGCGTGGCGGGCCTGCGCGCCAAGATCGACACCGGCGCCAGCACCTCCAGCCTGCATGCCACCGAAGTCGAGCCGTTCGAGCGTGACGGCCAGGCCTGGCTACGCTTCACCGCCCACCTTGGCTCGGTGGTGCAATTGCGCCACCGCCGCTGTGAAGCGCCGCTGGTGACCATGAAGACCATCAAGAGCTCCAACGGCCAGGCGCAGACCCGTTACGTGATCCGCACCACGCTGGCCCTGGGCGATGCGGTCTGGGAAGTAGAGTTCACCCTGGCCTGTCGCAAGAACATGCGTTATCGCCTGCTGCTGGGCTCCAAGGCGCTCATACATGGCCAGCTGGTGGTCAACCCCGGCTTGAAATACGTACAAGACAAACCGGCCTATCCGGCCACCCTCTCCCCTGTCACAGGTGCTGCATGAAGATCGCTGTGCTGTCGCGCAATCCGCGTCTGTATTCCACCCGCCGTCTGGTCGAAGCCGGTACCCAGCGGGGCCATGAAATGGTGGTGATCGACACCCTGCGGGCCTACATGAACATCGCCAGCCACAAGCCGCAGATCCACTACCGCGGCAAGCCGCTGGAGGGCTTCGATGCGGTGATCCCACGCATCGGCGCTTCAGTGACCTTCTATGGCTGCGCAGTGCTGCGCCAGTTCGAGATGATGGGCGTCTATCCGCTGAACGAATCGGTGGCCATCGCCCGCTCGCGTGACAAGCTGCGCTCGCTGCAATTGCTGTCGCGGCGCGGCATCGGCCTGCCAATCACCGGTTTCGCCCACTCGCCGGATGACATCCCCGACCTGATCCAGATGGTCAATGGCGCACCGCTGGTGATCAAGGTGCTGGAAGGTACCCAAGGCATCGGCGTGGTGCTGTGCGAGACAACCAAGGCTGCCGAGTCGGTGATCGAGGCGTTCATGGGCCTGAAGCAGAACATCATGGTTCAGGAGTACATCAAGGAGGCCGGCGGTGCGGATATCCGCTGCTTCGTGGTGGGCGACAAGGTGATCGCCTCGATGAAGCGCCAGGCCAAGCCGGGGGAGTTCCGCTCCAACCTGCACCGCGGCGGGGTGGCCAGCCTGATCAAGATCACCCCCGAAGAACGCATGACCGCCATTCGTGCCGCCAAGGTAATGGGGTTGAGCGTGGCGGGTGTGGATATCCTGCGCTCGAACCACGGGCCACTGGTGATGGAAGTGAACTCGTCGCCTGGGCTGGAAGGGATCGAAGTGACCACCGGCAAGAACGTGGCCGGGATGATCATCGAGCACCTGGAGAAGAATGGCGGGCCGAATCAGACCCGGACCAAGGGCAAGGGCTGATTCAAGCCTGTACCGGCCTCATCGTGGCTAAAGCCGCGATGAGGCCAGAGAACCTCAAACAGCATTACGCGGCAGCAACAGCCCCAATGGCAGCCTTACCCGCGCTTCGATCCCGCCACCTGAGCGGTTACGCAACTCGACATTGCCGCCATGCTGCGCCGCGATCCGTTTGACGATCGCCAAGCCCAGCCCGGTCCCCTTGCCGCCTCGGGCGCGGTCGCCGCGAATGAACGGGTTGAAGATGGTTTCCAGCTCCGATTCGTCGATCCCGGTACCCCGGTCCAGCACGCTGAGCACCACATACGGTGCGCTCTCGTCCCCCGACACATAGGCCGCCACCTCGACGCCCTTGCCCGCGTGATGCAGGGCATTGCCGATCAGGTTGCCAAGCATGCGCTTGAGCGAAACCCGGCGCAGCGGGAACGGCGGAATCGGCTCCAGGCACAGGCGCACACGCTCTTCCGGCTGGTTATAGGGCGCCACCACTTCGCGCACCAGGTCGGCCAGGTCGACTTCCTCGACCGGCTCGTCCCGCCCATCGCGAATGAACGCGAGGAACTGGTCGAGAATCGCGTCCATGTCCTCGATATCGCGGACCATGTCATCACTGAGTTCGTTATCGCTGTTCAGTAGCGACAGCGACAACCGCAGGCGCGTGAGCGGCGTACGCAGGTCATGGGATACCCCCGCCAGCATCAGCTCCCGCTCACGACCGGCCTGCTCGACATCTTCGGCCATCTGGTTGAAGGCGCGGTAAACCTCGGTCATCTCGCTGGGCGTGTCGCTGATTGGCAGGCGCACGCTGCGCCCCTGGCCTACCTGCCGGGCAGCGAACACCAGGCGCTTCAACGGCTGGTTGAGCTGACGCACGAAGATCCAAGCCGAGGCGGTGGACAACAGGCCGATGGCCAGGAACCAGCCCAGCACGTTCCAGATCTTCTGCCCACGCAGCGGGTGCGGGTACAACGGCACCTTCAGCCAGCCCGGGCCCAGGCTCGGTGCGTTCACCCACAGCGCAGGCGGCGCATGGATGCGCAAGCGTACCTCGGTATCTTCACCCAGCTCGGCCTGCATCTGCCGCTGGTAGATCTCGCTGTAAGGCCAGTGCTGCTCACCCTCCGGCACGCCGGAACCGGTGACCCGGATCAGCCCGGCAGCTTCGGCGATCTTGTCGCGGTTTTCTTCATCCGCCGCCCAATAGGCGCGCAGGGTCAACGCCACACCGTGGCTGTACTGCCGATCAACCAGCACGTCCTCGTTCATCAGCAGGTAGACCAGCGTCAGTGCCTTGGAGAACAGGACTACGATCAGCACCAGCCACAGGGTGCGGGCAAAGAAGCTTTGCGGGAACCAGAGCGGCGTTTTCATTGACGGCGAAGCATCATTTGCCGGCGTTTCCGTCTGGAACGAACACGTAGCCGACGCCCCACACCGTCTGGATGTAGCGTGGCTTGGACGGGTCCGGCTCGATCATGCGGCGCAGACGCGAGATCTGCACGTCGATGGAGCGCTCAAGCGCGTCCCACTCGCGGCCACGGGCCAGGTTCATCAGCTTGTCGCGGGTCAGCGGCTCACGGGCGTGCATCACCAGCGCCTTGAGCACGGCGAACTCGCCAGTGGTGAGCATGTGCACTTCGTCGCCACGCTTGAGTTCGCGAGTAGCCAGCGAAAGCTCGTAGTCGCCAAAGGTGACCGACTCGTCCTCGCTGCCCGGGGCACCCGGCACACTCGGCGACTGACGGCGCAGCACGGCCTTGACCCGCGCCATCAGCTCGTCCGGGTTGAACGGCTTGCCCAGGTAGTCGTCAGCGCCCAGTTCCAGGCCCTTGATGCGGCTGAGCTCATCACCCTTGGCGGTGAGCATGATGATCGGGATCTGGTTGTTCGACTGGCGCAGGCGCTTGCAGGCGGACAGGCCGTCTTCGCCTGGCAGCATCAGGTCGAGCACCACCAGGTTGAACACTTCGCGTGCAAGCAGGCGGTCCATCTGTTCGGTGTTGGGCACCGCACGGGCGCGGTAGCCCTTGCTGGTGAAGAAACGTTCCAGCAGGCTGCTGAGCCCCGGATCGTCGTCGACGATGAGAATCTTGTCACCTTCAGCGGTGTTTGCGGTGCCGGTCATGAATAACTCCTCTGATATCGCCGCGCATTATGGCGTAGCCATTGCTGCACGTTGCGTGAGCATTGTTAGCAGATTTTTCCCCGGGCGCCAGTTCCGGCTGGCCGGGCGCCATCACCGCAAGCCGTTTGCGATGGGTATAATGCGCGCCTTTCATCCAGCGCCACCGGGCCCAAGGCCCGCCGGCGACCCCCCTATTCACAAATGTCAGGTGGTTTACATGGACAGCATCAACAGCCGTATCGCCGAGGAACTGGGCGTACGCCCCCAGCAGGTCGAGGCGGCCGTGGGCCTGTTGGACGAAGGCTCCACCGTGCCTTTCATCGCCCGTTACCGCAAGGAAGTGACCGGTAGCCTCGACGACACCCAGCTGCGCCATCTGGAAGAGCGCCTGCGCTACCTGCGCGAACTCGACGAGCGCCGCGCCAGCATCCTGTCCAGCATCGAGGAACAGGGCAAGCTGACCCCGGAACTGGCCCGCGAGATCAAGCTGGCCGACACCAAGACCCGCCTCGAAGACCTCTACCTGCCGTACAAGCAGAAGCGCCGCACCAAGGGCCAGATCGCCCTGGAAGCCGGCCTCGGCGCGCTGGCCGACAGCCTGTTCAACGACCCCAACCTGACCCCGGAAAGCGAAGCCGCACGCTTCGTCGATGGCGAAAAAGGTGTGGCCGATGTCAAGGCCGCGCTGGAAGGCGCCAAGTACATCCTCATGGAGCGCTTCGCCGAAGACGCCGCCCTGCTCGACAAGCTGCGCAGTTTCCTCAAGCAGGAAGCGGTGCTCAGCGCCCGCGTGGTGGCCGGCAAGGAAGAAGAAGGCGCCAAGTTCCGCGACTACTTCGCCCATGATGAACTGCTGCGCACGGCCCCTTCGCACCGCGCCCTGGCGATCTTCCGCGGGCGCAACGAAGGCGTGCTGAGCGCCTCGCTCAAGGTCGGCGAAGAACTGCCCGGCACCCTGCACCCGTGCGAGCTGATGATCAGCAACCACGTCGGCATCGAGAACCGCGGCCGCCCGGCCGACAAATGGTTGGGCGAAGTGGTGCGCTGGACCTGGAAGGTCAAGCTCTACACCCACCTGGAAACCGACCTGTTCGGCGAGCTGCGCGACAATGCCGAAGGCGAGGCAATCAACGTCTTCGCCCACAACCTGCACGACCTGCTGCTGGCCGCCCCGGCCGGCCCGCGCGCCACCCTGGGCTTCGACCCGGGCCTGCGCACCGGCTGCAAGATCGCCGTGGTCGATGCCACCGGCAAGCTGCTGGACTACACCACGGTGTACCCGCACGCACCGAAGAACGATTGGGACCGCACCATTTCCATCATGGCCGCCTTGTGCGCCAAGCACTCGGTGGAACTGATCGCCATCGGCAACGGCACCGCCAGCCGCGAGAGCGACAAGCTGGTGGCCGAGCTGGTCAAGAAGTACCCGGCACTGAAGATCACCAAGATCATGGTCTCCGAGGCAGGCGCTTCGGTGTACTCGGCGTCTGAACTGGCCGCCCGCGAATTCCCGGACCTGGACGTGTCGATCCGTGGCGCCGTGTCGATCGCCCGCCGCCTGCAGGACCCATTGGCCGAACTGGTGAAGATCGACCCGAAATCCATCGGTGTCGGCCAGTACCAGCACGACGTGTCGCAAATCAAGCTGGCTCGCGGCCTGGACGCGGTGGTCGAGGACTGTGTGAACGCCGTCGGCGTCGACGTCAACACAGCTTCCGTGGCGCTGCTGACGCGTATTTCCGGCCTCAACGCGACCCTGGCCCAGAACATTGTCGCCCACCGCGACGCCAACGGCCCGTTCGCCACCCGTGCGGCGCTGAAAAAGGTCAGCCGCCTGGGCGAGAAGACCTTCGAACAGGCCGCCGGCTTCCTGCGCGTGATGAACGGCGACAACCCGCTCGACGCCTCCGCCGTGCACCCTGAGGCCTACCCGCTGGTGCAGCGCATCGCCGCCGACACCGACCGCGACATCCGCTCGCTGATCGGCGACAGTGGCTTCCTCAAGCGCCTGGACCCGAAGAAGTTCACCGACGAGACCTTCGGCCTGCCAACCGTCACCGACATCCTGCAGGAACTGGACAAGCCCGGCCGTGACCCACGCCCGGAGTTCAAGACCGCCACCTTCCAGGACGGCGTCGAGGACCTCAAGGACCTGGAGCCAGGCATGATCCTCGAAGGCGTGGTGACCAACGTCACCAACTTCGGTGCCTTCGTCGACATCGGCGTGCACCAGGACGGCCTGGTGCACATTTCGGCGCTGTCGGAGAAGTTCATCAAGGACCCACGCGAAGCGGTCAAGGCGGGCGACGTGGTCAAGGTCAAGGTCATGGAAGTGGACATCCCGCGCAAACGCGTCGGCCTGTCCATGCGCATGAGCGACACCCCTGGCGAAAAGGTCGAAGGCAACCGCGGCGGCAACCGTGGCAATGGCGGCAACCGTCAGCAGCAGGCGCCACGCCAGCGTGAAACCGCCACTGCAGCCCCAGCCAACAACGCCATGGCCTCGTTGTTCGCCAACGCCAAGCAGCTGAAGAAGAAGTGATGGATATTCCCAAGGACTTGGTCCAAAGCGCCTACAGCCAGCTCCTTGGCTGCCGCGTGCAACGCCTGGATACAGGCGTTGCCGAGGTGGCCCTGGCACTTGAGCCGCAGCTGCGCAACCGCGGCCAGAAGCTGCACGGCGGGGCGATCTTCAGCCTGGTGGACATCGCCATGGGCCTGGCCTGCTCGGCCAGCCACGGTTTCGATCAACAGAGCGTGACCATCGAATGCAAGATCAACTACATGCGCGCCATCAGCGACGGTGAAGTGCTGTGCACCGCCCGTGTGCTGCACGCCGGGCGCCGTACCCTGGTGGTCGACGCCGACGTAGTTCAAGGCGACAAACTGGTGGCGAAAGCGCAAGGAACCTTCGCGGTTCTCTAGCTCACCAAGGGGTATCTGCGGTATTTTTCGGCAGTGCGCTGGCACTGCCGGAACCGCGTAAACCAGGCGACAACGCCAGTTCCTTTTTTCCTACCCTTGTAGACCGTCATCTCTACCCCCATATTGGGGCGACTGACGCGTGAAGGAATACATCTTGAGCGACCTCCTCAACCGCCGCCTGAGCCTGCTCGGCGCCAATCTTCCCCTGCTCAAGCAGTGCCTGCACGGTATTGAGCGCGAATGCCTGCGCGTGACCGACGAAGGTCGCCTGGCCCAGACCCCGCACCCCGAAGCACTGGGATCGGCGCTGACCAACGAGCAGATCACCACCGACTATTCCGAGTCGCTGCTGGAGTTCATCACCCCGGCCCTGGCCGACCCGGCCAAGGTGCTCGAAAGCCTCGAACAGACCCACCGCTTTGTCTACAGCAAGCTTGGCGACGAATACCTGTGGAGCCCGTCGATGCCCTGCACGTTGCCGGCCGAGGAGGACATCCCGATCGCCGAGTACGGCACCTCGAACATCGGCAAGCTCAAGCACGTCTACCGCAAGGGCCTGGCCCTGCGTTACGGCCGCACCATGCAGTGCATCGCCGGCATTCATTACAACTTCTCGCTGCCCGAAGCGCTGTGGCCGTTGCTGCGCGATAGCGAAGGCAGCGAAGAAAGCGACCGCGACTTCCAGTCCTCGGCGTACATTGCGCTGATCCGCAACTTCCGCCGCTACAGCTGGCTGCTGATGTACCTGTTCGGCGCCTCGCCAGCACTGGACAAAGGCTTCCTGCGCGGCCGCCCGCACCAGCTGGAAGAGCTGGACGCCGAAACCCTCTACCTGCCGTATGCCACCAGCCTGCGCATGAGCGACCTGGGCTACCAGAGCAACGCCCAGGCCGGCCTCACGCCCTGCTACAACAACCTCGCCAGCTACACCGACAGCCTGCGCAAGGCGGTGGGCACGCCCTACCCGCCGTATGTCGAGGTCGGTACGCACGTGGATGGCGAGTGGGTGCAGCTGAACACCAACATCCTGCAGATCGAGAACGAGTACTACTCGAACATCCGCCCGAAACGCGTCACCTACACCGGCGAGCGGCCGATCCAGGCGCTGACCTCGCGCGGCGTGCAGTACGTCGAAGTGCGCTGCCTGGACATCAACCCGTTCCTGCCGGTGGGCATCGACCTGACCGAAGCGCGCTTCCTCGACGCCTTCCTGCTGTTCTGCGCCCTTGAAGAGAGCCCGCAGCTGGACAACGGCGAGTGCGGCCAGTGCACCAGCAACTTCCTCACCGTGGTCAAGGAAGGCCGCCGCCCAGGCCTGGAGCTGCACCGCAACGGCCAGCCCATCGCCCTGCGCGAATGGGCCACCGAGCTGATCAGCCGCATCGGCCAGTTGGCGGAGTTGCTCGACCGCGCCCAGGGTGGCAACGAACACGCCAAGGCCCTGGCCACCCAGCAGGCCAAGGTCGATGACGCCTCGTTGACCCCGTCGGCCCAGGTGCTGGCACGCATGACCGAGCATGACGAAACCTTCGTCCAGTTCTCCCTGCGCCAGAGCCGCCTGCACGCCGAGACCTTCCGCGAGCAGCCACTGTCGGCCGAGCAGCAACAGGCTTTCGAGACGTTGGCTCGCGAGTCGCTCGCCAAGCAGTCCGAGCTGGAGCAGGAGGAGGTCGGCGACTTCGACTTGTTCGTCGGCGCCTACCAGGCCAGCATCCTGGCGATCAGCAACTGATGAGCCGCACCGCCACCCCGCGCAAGCCTCGCGCCAGCAGCCAGGCCAGGATCGAAGCGATCCTGGCGGCCGCACGCGAGCTGCTGGCTGAACAAGGGGTGGCAGCGCTGTCGATCTACAGCGTGGCCGAGCGGGCGCAGATTCCACCGTCGTCGGTGTATCACTTCTTCGCCAGCGTCCCGGCCTTGCTGGAAGCGCTGACCGCCGATGTGCACCGGGCGTTTCGCGAGGCATTGAGTGCGCCGATCGACAGCAGCGCGTTTGCCACCTGGCACGAGCTGTCGCGGCTGATCGAACAACGCATGCTCGATATCTACAACGGGGATGCGGCGGCGCGGCAGTTGATCCTGGCCCAGCATGGGCTCAGCGAAGTGGTGCAGGCCGACCGGCAGCACGACATGGAGCTGGGCGAACTGATGCACAAGTTGTTCGACCAGCACTTCCACCTGCCGGTGATGCCGGCGGATGTGGATGTGTTCGCCTTGGCGATGGAACTGAGCGACCGGGTGTATGCGCGGTCGGTGCAGTTGCATGAAGCGATTACCCCGCGCATGGCCGAAGAAGGCAAGCGGGTGTTCGAGGCGTACCTGGGGCTTTATCTGCCGCCGTTTCTGGCAAAGCGTCCCAACCCGGTATTCTAGGGCCGCTCTGCGGCCCCAGTCACGAACCGCATCACAGCTTGGCGATGGACACTTCGGTCGATTTCACAAAGGCAATCACCTCACTGCCCACCTGAAGCTCCAGCTCACGCACGGAGCGGGTGGTGATCACCGAGGTGACGACACCCGAGGCAGTCTGCACGTCGATTTCCGACAGTACCGGGCCTTCGAGGATTTCTTTCACGGTGCCTTTGAACTGGTTACGGACGTTGATGGCTTTGATGGTCATGGCTTGATTCCTTCTCTTTGGCTTAGTGAGTCTTTCAATGCGCCCAACGCAGTTGCGTGGGCAAAGGGGCTACAGGGTCCGGCTCGGGCGGGATGCCCGGTACCGACAGAACACGGTTCAGCACTTCGCTTTCCAGCGCGGCCAAGCGGTGCGAACCACGCGCCCTTGGCCTTGCCAGGTCTACGGTGAGGTCCAGGCCGACTTCGCCATCCTCGATCAGGATTACCCGGTCAGCGACGGCCACCGCCTCGTTGACGTCGTGGGTCACCAGCAGCACGGTAAAACCGTGCTGACGCCACAGGCGTTCGATCAATTGCTGCATCTCGATGCGGGTCAGCGCATCCAGCGCCCCCAGCGGCTCATCCAGCAGCAGCAGGCGTGGTTGGTGAATCAAGGCGCGGGCCAGGGCCACGCGCTGCTTCTGGCCACCGGACAACGCCGCTGGCCATTCATTGGCGCGATCAGCCAGGCCGACCGCCTCCAACGCATCCAACGCGCGCTGGCGCCAGTTGCCACTGAGGCCCAGGCCGACGTTGTCGATCACCTTCTTCCAGGGCAGCAGGCGTGCCTCCTGGAACATCAGCCGCGTTTCCTCGCGGGCTTCGCTCAACGGGGCGGCACCGGCCAGCAACTGACCGGCAGTCGGCTGGTCGAGACCGGCCAGCAGGCGCAGCAAGGTGCTCTTGCCGCAACCGCTGCGACCGACGATGGCGACGAACTGGCCGGCCGGGATATGCAGGTCGATGCCTTTCAATACTTCACGTTGGCCGAAGGCCTTGCGCAGGCCGTTGGCGGCCAACGGGATGCCACGCAGCAGGCGTGGCGGCTGGTCCTTGAGCACGGTCATGCGCCCTCCTTCTTCGCTACCTGGTAGGCCGGGTGCCAGCGCAGCCACACCCGTTCCAGGCCGCGGGCGGCGAGGTCGGCGAGCTTGCCGAGCACGGCGTACAGGACGATGGCCAGCACCACCACGTCGGTCTGCAGGAATTCACGGGCGTTCATGGCCAGGTAACCGATGCCGGAGTTGGCCGAAATGGTCTCGGCGACGATCAGCGTCAGCCACATGAAACCCAGCGCGAAGCGCACACCGACCAGGATCGATGGCAGCGCACCGGGCAGGATCACCTGACGGAACAGGCCGAAGCCGGAAAGGCCGTAGCTGCGGGCCATCTCCACCAGTGCCGGGTCGACATTGCGGATACCGTGGTAGGTGTTCAGGTAGATCGGGAACAGCGTGCCCAGCGCGACCAGGAAGATCTTCGCCGACTCGTCGATACCGAACCACAGAATCACCAGCGGGATCAGCGCCAGGTGCGGCACGTTGCGGATCATCTGCACCGAGCTGTCGAGCAGGCGTTCGCCCCAGTTCGACAGGCCGGTGATGAAGCCCAGCAACAGGCCGATGCTGCCGCCGATCGCAAAGCCCAGCCCGGCCCGCCAGCCACTGATGGCCAGGTGGGTCCAGATTTCACCGCTGCGCACCAGCTCGACACCGGCGCTGACCACCGCGCTCGGCGCAGGCAGGATGCGGGTCGACAGCCAGCCGGCGCTGACCGCCAACTGCCAGACCGCCAGCAGCAGCACCGGCAGTGCCCACGGCGCCAGGCGCTGGCTCAAAGTGGTGGAGGTTGCACGACTCATGACCCGGCCCTCAGCTCTGCGCGACGGACTTGGGCAGGATGTCGTTGGCGACCATTTCGCCGAACGGGCTCACGTAGCCGCCAGCCTTGGCCTGCTCCGGGCGTTGCACATCAAGGTGCGGGAACAGCAGTTCGGCAACCCGATACGACTCTTCCAGGTGTGGATAACCGGAGAAGATGAAGGTATCGATACCCAGCTCGGCGTACTCCTTGACCCGTGCCGCCACGGTCGGGCCATCGCCGACCAGCGCGGTACCGGCACCGCCACGCACCAGGCCGACACCGGCCCAGAGGTTGGGGCTGACTTCCAGGTTGTCACGGTTACCCTTGTGCAGGGCTGCCATGCGCTGCTGGCCGACCGAGTCGAAACGGGCCAGCGAGGCCTGGGCACGGGCGATGGTGTCGTTGTCCAGGTGCGAGATCAGCTTGTCGGCGGCAGCCCAGGCTTCTTCGTTGGTTTCCCGCACGATCACGTGCAGGCGGATGCCGAAGCGGACTTCGCGGCCCTGGGCGGCGGCTTTCTCACGCACCTGGGCGATTTTCTCGGCAACGGCGCTCGGCGGCTCGCCCCAGGTCAGGTACAGCTCGACCTGCTCGGCGGCGAGGTCCTGGGCAGCCTCCGAAGAGCCACCGAAGTACAGCGGCGGGCGCGGCTGCTGGATGGGCGGATAGAGCAGTTTGGCGCCCTTTACCTGGATGTGCTTGCCGTCGTAGTCGACGGTCTCGCCTTCCAGCACCTTGCGCCAGATACGGGTGAACTCGACCGAGGCTTCGTAGCGCTCCTGATGGTTCAGGTGCAGGCCATCGCCGGCCAGTTCGTCCGGGTCGCCCCCGGTCACCAGGTTGAACAGCGCACGGCCATTGGACAGCCGATCGAGGGTTGCGGCCTGACGTGCGGCCACGGTCGGCGAAATGATGCCTGGGCGCAGGGCCACCAGGAACTTCAGGCGCTGGGTCACCGGAATCAGCGACGCGGCCACCAGCCAGGAGTCCTCGCAGGAACGCCCGGTAGGGATCAGCACGCCCCCGAAGCCCAGGCGGTCGGCGGCCTGGGCGATCTGCTGCAGGTAACCGTGATCGACCGCGCGGGCGCCGTCAGAGGTGCCCAGGTACTTGCCGTCACCGTGGGTAGGGAGGAACCAGAAAATGTTAAGGCTCATTGGAGTTGTCTCCTCAGGGGTGGCGAGGGCCAGGGCGGCGCCCCGGCGCAGGCGAATCAATCAAGGCGCAGTGGCGACCTTGGCCGGGGGTGTCCAGATCACGTCCTTGATGCTCAGCGGCTTGGGGATCAGCTTGAGCGCCTGGAAGGTGTCGGCGATCTTCTGTTGCGCGGCCACCACTTGCGGGGTGAGCGCCTGGGCACCGTAGCCTTGGCGTTTAACCGAGGTCAGGGTGATGTCGGCGGGCAGGCCGAGCAGTGGCGCGACCTGGTCGGTGACTTCCTGCGGGTTGGCCTGGGACCACTGGCCCACGGCGCGCACCTCGTCGATCAGGGTGCTGATCACCGCCGGGTGCTGGGTGGCGTAGGTGCGGGTAGCCAGGTAGAACTGGTGGTTGTCGACCAGGCCCTTGCCATCACGCAGGGTACGGGCCTGCAGCTGCTGCTCGGCGGCCGCCTGGTACGGGTCCCAGATCACCCAGGCATCGACGCTGCCACGCTCGAAGGCCGCGCGGGCATCTGCAGGCGGCAGGTAGACAGGCTGGATGTCGGTGTACTTGAGGCCGGCATCTTCCAGGGCGCGGACCAGCAGGTAGTGGACGTTGGAGCCTTTGTTGAGGGCGACTTTCTTGCCTTTGAGCTCTTTCACCGACTGGATCGGCGAGCCTTTGGGCACGAGGATGGCTTCGCTGTGCGGCGCTGGTGGCTCGTAGGCCACGTAGAGCAGGTCGGCACCAGCAGCCTGGGCGAACACGGGCGGGGTTTCGCCGGTGACGCCGAAGTCGATCGAACCGACGTTCAGCCCTTCAAGCAGCTGCGGGCCGCCTGGGAACTCGGTCCACTGCACTTGCACGCCCTGCTCGGCCAGGCGCTTCTCCAGCGTGCCCTTGGCCTTGAGCAGCACCAAGGTGCCGTATTTCTGGTAACCGATACGCAGGCTCTCGGCCTGGGCTTGGGTGATGGCGCCGAAGGACACAGCCGCCGCAAACAGGGCGACCAGACCACGACGCAAGAAGACTGTGCGCATGGCGCTCTCCTGTGCGATTGGGTTCGGGTTGCACCTGCTTGCCTCGTTGACGGGCGAGTAAGGTGGTGGAGCAATGGCTCGGCCGGTCAGTGGTGTCGGCGTTGCCTGGTGTTCTGTTGGAGTGACATTACCAGCCTGGCCATATATCTAGAAATCATATTTTTTCATTTGTTTATTCCATTCAAATCTATTTGATTGAGTGTTTCGCAGCCATAAAAAAAGGGCCGTCGAAACGGCCCGGAAATCCCTGCTATGGCTAAGAGCAATGCAACGAGGAATTCATCAACGATTCGGTTGCGGGGTCAGCCGCAAATAGGGTTTCACCGCCCGATAACCTTTCGGGAAGCGCTGCTTGATTTCGTCTTCGTCCTTCAGCGAAGGCACGATCACCACCTCGTCGCCGTCCTGCCAGTTACCTGGTGTGGCGACCTTGTGGTTGTCGGTGAGCTGCAGCGAGTCGATTACCCGCAAGATCTCATTGAAGTTGCGCCCGGTACTGGCCGGATAAGTAATGGTCAGGCGCACCTTCTTGTTCGGGTCGATGACGAACAGCGAGCGCACGGTGAGGGTGTCGCTGGCATTGGGGTGAATCAGGTCGTACAGGTCCGAGACCTTGCGGTCGGCGTCGGCAATGATCGGGAAGTTGACCACGGTGTTCTGGGTCTCGTTGATATCCTCGATCCATTTATGGTGCGAATCGACCGGGTCGACCGACAGGGCGATGGCCTTCACGCCGCGCTTGGCGAAGTCTTCCTTGAGCTTGGCGGTCAGGCCCAGTTCGGTGGTGCACACCGGGGTAAAGTCCGCCGGGTGGGAGAACAGCACACCCCAGCTGTTGCCCAGCCATTCGTGGAAGCGGATCTTGCCTTCACTGGATTCCTGCTCGAAGTCCGGGGCGATGTCGCCGAGTTTGAGGCTCATGGGGTGCGGCTCCTGTGCTGTGTTCTGGCGTTGTGGGTTCAATGTGCCTGCATTCGATGAGAAATAAAAAGAATAAATAATGATTTATTTATAACTTTTACGCATACGAAATCGCGGCCACAAAAAAGCCTCGCACTAGGCGAGGCTTTCTGTGTGGCTACGGCTTACAGGAAGCTGTAAGTGTAGTTCACGATGAAGCGAGCCTGATCCTGGTCGGCGCTGGCTTCGTTGCTACCGCCACGATAGACGCCCTGACGCAGGCTGAAGCCCAGGCCTTTGAGGGTGCCTTCCTGAATGGTGTAGTCAACGCGTGCGTCACGCTCCCACTCGTTGTAGGTGCCGTGGCCGCTCTTGTAGCGAATGTCGTCACCGCGCAGGTAGGCTACCGAAGCCTTCAGGCCCGGTACGCCCAGCGAGGCGAAGTCATACGAATACTGACCGAAGTTGGTGTTCTCGCCAGCACGGGCGAACTGGTTGATCATGCTGTCGGTGAACAGGTAGAAGCTGGAGCCACCAGCGCCTTCCGAAGTGCCGCTGTCGTTCACCAGGCTGCCCTGGTTCAGCCAGACGAAGCCACCGTCATCGCCAACTTGCTGGCGGCCGACCATGAACGCGTGGCCACCCAGGGTGTAGGTGAACATGGCGGACCAGGTCTTGTTGTCGACCTCGCCGGTGTTCTTGGCGTAGCCACCGTTGTTGTTGAAGTTGTAAGTGCTGTCGTTGCCGTTTTTACCGTCGCTGCTGCTGTCGAAGTAGCGCAGGTCGGTCTTGAACGATTGGTTGTCAGCGATCTTGAAGACGTGGGTCGCACCCAGGAAGTGTTGCTTGTAGAAGTCTTCCAGGTTCGAGTAGTAGTACTGCAGGGTCAGGTCTGGAGTGAGCTTGTAGTCCAGACCGCCATAGCGGAACTTGTTGCTTTCTGCAGTGGCGCCAGCAACGGACAGGCCGGTACGGTTGCTCGAAGCACGACCCATGGCGTGGGTCAGCTGACCGGCGTTGATGGTCAGGTTGTCGATTTCCTTCGACTGGATGGTGCCACCTTCGAAGGTCTGTGGCAGCAGACGACCATCGTTGGAGACCAGGATCGGCAGGTTCGGGGCGAGCGCGCTACCGAAGTGTGCTTCAGTCTTGGAGAAGCGAGCCTTGGCGTTGGCGCCGAAGCGAGCCCACTGGGCAGCTGCGCCCTTGCCGTCATCCGGGAAGAAGCCGGATTTGTGGTAACCCTCACCACCATCGAGGTGGATACCCCACAGCGCCTGAGCGTCAACACCGAAGCCTACGGTGCCAGGAGTGAAGCCCGAGATGTAGTCGAGCTTGAAGCCCTGACCCGATTCACGTTGGTCCGGACGCTCGAAGTTGGTGGAGCGGCTGGCGTGCGCGTCACGGTTGTCGTTGTTGAAGTACATGGTGCGCGAGCTCAGCGACAATTTGCTGTCTTCGACGAAACCGGCGGCACCTGCTGCTTGGGCGAAAACCCCCACTGCCACGGCCAGAGCCAGGCTGGACTTGTACATGTTCTGCTCCTCTACGTTCTAATTCTTGTGTATCTCTGGCGGCAGGGTCTGTTGCCCCGCTCAACCGTGGATGGGCGATTAGCCCCAAAGCGTGACCATTAAGTCAATCGTTTCTAAACGTTTCTAGACTTTGGTCTAACACGCCCCCTGCGCTACAGGATAATGACAATCCTATAAATCCAAAATGACCGTTTTATGAAATTGTAAGATTTTTAAGGAATATCGTAGGAACCTTTACTACGAAAAGTTGTATCGGCGCCGTCAATCATACCTTTAGGTTATTTGCAAACGTTTGCCGACCAACAGCAGGTGCCCCACCGTTACGAAGGAAAGAAAGACTAGCAGCGGATCGCTGTAGCGCTAGCCACCCATTCCGGCTATGGCCAGCGTTAAAGCATTTGGCTCCTAAGCTAATTCTAAAAAGTTATTTATTTTATATTTCTTAGATCATTTAGCCTTCTCGCCATCCAGTACATCACTGCCTGACGAGAGGTTCACCATGATCCCGCATGCTCCGCTGCGCCTGTTCGCTGCCCTGACCCTCGCCAGCGCCAGCTGGTTGGCCCAGGCCGCCGACCTGACCGTTGCCTACCAGACCACCGTCGACCCGGCCAAGGTGGCCCAGGTCGATGGCAACTACGAAAAAGCCAGCAAGGCCAGCATCGACTGGCGCAAGTTCGATAACGGCGCGGACGTGATCACCGCCGTGGCCAGCGGCGACGTGCAGATCGGCTACCTCGGCTCCAGCCCGCTGGCTGCCGCCGCCACCCGCAAACTGCCGGTCGAGACCTTCCTCATCGCCACCCAGATCGGTGCCGGCGAGGCGCTGGTCGCCCGTGACAACATCAAGACCCCACAGGACCTGATCGGCAAGAAAGTTGCCGTGCCGTTCGTTTCCACCGGCCACTACAGCCTGCTGGCCGCGCTGAAAAACTGGAACATCGACCCGTCCAAGGTGCAGATCCTCAACCTCGCACCACCGGCGATCATCGCCGCCTGGAAGCGCGGCGACATCGATGCCACCTACGTCTGGGACCCGGCCCTGGGCGTGGCCAAGGAAAACGGCAAGGTACTGATCACCTCGGGTGAGCTGGCCGAAAAAGGCGCACCGACCTTCGATGCCTGGATCGTGCGCAAGGACTTCGCCGCCAAGCACCCTGACGTGGTCAAGGCGTTCGCCAAGGTTACCCTCGACGCCTACGCCGACTACCGCAAGGACCCGCAAGCCTGGCTGGCCAACCCGGACAACGTCGCCAAGCTGGCCAAGCTGTCCGGCGCCAAGCCAACGGATATCCCGGTGCTGCTGCAGGGCAACGTCTACCCGCTGGCCGCCGACCAGGCCAAGGAACTGGGCGCGCCAACCACCCAGGCACTGACCGACACAGCCACCTTCCTCAAGCAGCAAGGCAAAGTCGACGCGGTGCTGCCGGACTACTCGCCGTACGTCAGCGCCCAGTACATCCCCAACTAAGACTGCAACCGCACGGAGCCTGCCATGGCCTTGCTCGAACTGGAGCGCATCAGCGCACAGTACCCCGGCGCCACCGCCCCGGTGCTGGCCGACATCAACCTGAGCCTGGGGCCACGCCAGCTGCTGGTGGCCCTGGGGCCATCCGGCAGTGGCAAGACCTCGCTGCTGAACCTGATCGCCGGCTTCGTCGCCCCGAGCAGTGGGCGCATCACCCTCGACGGCGTGCCGGTGCAAGGCCCCGGTGCCGAGCGTGGCGTGGTGTTCCAGGATGATGCCCTGCTGCCGTGGCAGAACGTGCTGGGCAACGTCGCCTTCGGCCTCGAACTGGCCGGTGTGCCTCGCGCCCAGCGTGAAGCCAAGGCCCGCGAGATGCTGGCCCTGGTCGACCTCGACGGCTTCGGCGAGCGGCGCATCTGGCAACTGTCAGGCGGCCAGAAACAGCGCGTAGGCCTGGCCCGGGCACTGGCTGCCAACCCACGGGTGCTGCTGATGGACGAACCGTTTGGCGCCCTCGACGCCTTCACCCGCGAACAGATGCAGGAGCTGCTGCTGCAAGTCTGGCAGCGCACCGCCAAACCGGTGTTCCTGATCACCCACGACATCGAGGAAGCGGTGTTCCTCGCCAGCGAGCTGGTGCTGCTGGCGCCTAACCCCGGCCGCGTGGTCGAGCGCCTGCAGCTGGACTTCGGTCAGCGTTACGCAGCTGGTGAATCGGCCCGGGCGATCAAGTCTGACCCACGCTTCATCGAAACCCGCGAGCATGTACTGGCCCGCGTGTTCTCCCAACGCCAAAGCCTGCAGGAGCGCGCATGAGCAGCCTGGATCTGCCGGTCGCCGGCAAACGCGACAATCAAACCCGGCCCACTCCCCAGGCCCGCCGCCCATTGTCTACCCGCTGGATCAGCAGCCTGACCCTGGCCAGCCTGCTGCTCGCCTGGTGGCTGGTGACGGCCGCAGGCTGGATCGAGCCGCTGTTCCTGCCTTCGCCCGGTGACATCCTGGCCAAGGCCTGGACCCTGCTCACCGAGGGCTACATGGACGCCAGCCTGTGGCAGCACCTGGGTGCCAGCCTGGGCCGCATCGGCCTGGCGCTGGCCGCCGCAACCCTGACCGCCATCCCGGTCGGCATCGCCATCGGCTACAACCGTGTGGCCCGAGGCATCCTCGACCCGCTGATCGAGTTCTACCGGCCAATCCCGCCGCTGGCCTACCTGCCACTGATCGTCATCTGGTGCGGCATCGGCGAGCTGTCCAAGGTGCTGCTGATCTACCTGGCGATCTTCGCCCCGATCGCCATCGCCACCGCCACCGGCGTGCGCACCGTCGACCCGGCCAAGCTGCGCGCGGCGCAATCGCTGGGCGCGACCAAGGCGCAGCTCATTCGCCACGTAATCCTGCCCAGTGCCCTGCCCGACATCCTGACCGGCGTGCGTATTGGCCTGGGGGTCGGCTGGTCGACCCTGGTCGCCGCCGAACTGATCGCCGCCACCAGCGGCCTGGGTTTCATGGTGCAGTCGGCGGCGCAGTTCCTGGTCACCGACGTGGTGGTACTGGGCATCCTGCTGATCGCCCTGATCGCCTTCGCCCTGGAGATGGGCCTGCGCGCCCTGCAACGCAAGCTGGTGCCTTGGCACGGCCAAAGCCACTGAATACCGACGGACCACGCCAGCAGCCTGGCGCCTGATTGAAGAGACCGACATGAGCCTGACCATCACTCCCCTCAGCCCGGCGCTCGGCGCGCAGATCAGCGGCGTGGACATCAGCCGCGACATCAGCGCCGAACAGCGCGATGCCATCGAGCAGGCGCTGCTCCAGCACCAGGTACTGTTCTTCCGCGACCAGCCGATCAACCCGGAGCAACAGGCACGTTTCGCCGCCCGTTTCGGCGACCTGCACATCCACCCGATCTACCCCAACGTGCCAGAGACGCCACAGGTGCTGATCCTCGACACGGCAGTCACTGACGTGCGCGACAACGCGGTGTGGCACACCGACGTGACCTTCCTGCCGACCCCGGCGCTGGGCGCGGTGCTCAGCGCCAAGCAGTTGCCGGCCTATGGCGGCGATACCTTGTGGGCCAGCGGCATCGCGGCGTTCGAAGCCTTGTCGGCGCCGCTGCGCGAAATGCTCGATGGCCTGACCGCCACCCATGACTTCACCAAGTCGTTCCCGCTGGAGCGTTTTGGCACCACGGCCGAAGACCTGGCCCGCTGGGAAGCGACCCGGCGCAACAACCCGCCGCTGTCGCACCCGGTGGTGCGCACGCATCCGGTGAGCGGGCGCAAGGCACTGTTCGTCAATGAAGGGTTCACCACACGCATCAATGAGCTGAGCGAACTGGAGAGCGAAGCGCTGCTGAAGCTGCTGTTCGCCCATGCGACGCGGCCGGAGTTCAGCATTCGCTGGCGCTGGCAGGAGAATGACGTGGCGTTCTGGGACAACCGCGTGACCCAGCATTTTGCGGTGGATGATTACCGGCCCAATCGGCGGGTGATGCACCGGGCGACCATCCTGGGGGATGCACCGTTCTGAGACTTCCTGCTCCGGCCTCGGCGCCGGCGCCCCCGCCCACGGGCCCGTACAGGTATAACCCGCCCCACTGCCGGAACTGCCTGTTGCCCTCCGACGGGGGGGGGAGTTGGGTGATGAGATGGTCCG